>NZ_JBHUPY010000018.1:0-132900 GCF_042688385.1 Herpetosiphon sp. NSE202
ATTGACGGTGACAAAAAGAAAAATATTGATGCATGGAATGTGCTGCGGACGCAGCACCCATCAGTTGGAAAGGTGCAGTTTGGCGATAAAAAATCCGCAGGTTTATTTTACGAACCAAACGGAAGTTTGTTGCCAGTTGTTTGATGTTTATCTCACATCGTTGCTATCAATCGATAGCCCGTGAAGTCTACCACATTCAATCGTTCTTGTCAAACCCTTGCTTGTGGTTGATTTCGTTCGGTTTATCGTGTAGTGACTCGTTTCAAGTCATTCGTTGACAGCCCGTGAAGTCTACCACATTTAATCGTTCTTGTCAAACCCTTGCTTGTGGTTGATTTCGTTCGGTTTGTCGCGTCGTGACTCGTTTCAAGTCATTCGTTGACAGCTCGCGAAGTCTACCGCAAAGTGGCTTGCTTGTCAAATTGGTTGCAAAGGTAGGGTGATCGCCTATAATTGCTCAGGCAAAATCTGACATTACGTATCTTTTTAGCAATAGAGTAACGATATATGCAATTGGATGGTTCAAGGTTTTTTCAAAATCGCTCATCACTATTTGATTATCCATGGCGCACTTGGCTGACTGCTATCGGCGGGCTTGTGCTCTGGGCTTTATTGATATTAACAATTAGCTATCAGTGGCAGGCTCGCACAACAATTACGCTTGGCGATTATTATGATCCGCCGTTTCTCCAAGGTAATTTCTCGCCTGGCGAAGTTAGTCAAGGCAATAATCGTTCGTTTCGCTGGACAACCGGCGAGGCAACTATTGGCGTGCCATTAGCTGGCCGTGGCAGTTGGACTACCAAAATCGATGTGTTGACTCAACATCCTGATGCAAGCCCAGTTAATGCGGTGCTTGATTTTGGCTCAAATGCAGCGATCGCGCTACCCGATACCAATGAGACACGAATTATTCATGCCTTGATTCCAGCAAGCGCAACGACCAGCGGTAATGTGGCGCTTGGCTTGCGCTCAAATTTATATCAGGAACAAACTGCAAGCGCTCGGACCCTCGGGGTTGCAGTATTTAATGTTGATCTTGCTTCAACGCAAAGTCGCCCATTCTTGCCACCATTGGTAGCAGTAGTTTTGCTGAGCCTTATTTTGCTTGGCATCGCCGCGAGCATTCTGCTGACGGGCATCAATTGGCCTTGGGCGGTTGGCCTCAGCGCAGCAATTGGGGTTGGCTTGGCCTTACCAGTCATGCTAGCGCGCGTGCCACATACCTTTTGGCTGCCAAATTTGGCAGTTCTGGCGGGCTTGAGCGTTGGCTTAATTGCAATTCTGCGCAAAATCGTGCCTTGGCTCATGCGTAAAGGTGGCATCGAACTAGAGCCACGTACATTAACGATATTGCTTGGCTTATTTTTATTTGGCTTTTGGATCAAGGCAGCTGGCCAAGTGTATCCTTATATGATCGCGATCGATATTCACTGGCATATGGAACGGGTACGCTGGATTTTGGATGGACGCTTGGCCGAAATGTATAAGCCTGGCGCATTCAATGAGTCGGTGATGCCTGAAAAGGAATTTGGCAAAGAGCGGCCAATTATTCCATACTCGCCGTTTTTCCATATTTTTGCCACCACGTTTGCCTTGCTGCCCTTCCAGATGGAAACAACCGCCAAGATATTTAGCTCAATTATCGATTCGAGCTATATCTTCTTGATCTATTTCTTTGCGCGTTCGTTTGATTTTCCACGGCGGGTCGGGTTGTTGGCAGCGGCATTCTATAATGTTGTGCCATTAACGTATTTGCTGCATTCGTGGGGCAATGTACCAACCACCTTTGGCATGTGGTGGACATTTATGAGCATTGCCTTTGTGATTGGCGCGTGGGGCAAGCTTGATCAGCGTAAGGTTTGGTGGAGCTTCGCCGCACTCTTGACCGTCGCATTTTTGATGTACACGGTGATGGCAGTATTCTTGGGCTTGTTGCTGTGTATTTGGATGAGCTATATCGCCATCACCAAACGCAGCGAACGTCGCCAAGCACGCTCGGTTATTACGGCCATGCTGGTCGGGGTGCTCGGCTCAACCATTGTTTATTATGGGTTGTATATTCCAGGCATCATCGAAAAAACGATTCCCTATTTCACCACGACCTTTACTGAAGGCCAAGCAGCGGTCGGCGCGATTCAATATCAGCCAACTGCCTACGATAACTTCCTCGCTTATCGCACCCGTTTATGGAACCACGGCTTAACAGTGCCATTCTTGTTGCTGCCATTTGCCTTGTGGGTCATTGCCCGCTTGCGCACGCGTCAGCCAGAAACGCGTTTGTGGATGGGTTCGATTTGGATGTGTGCGATGATCACGGTTTCGTTGCTGTTTACCGTAATCGACCGCACCGTGCCGATGGTTGATAAACACATTATTTTCTTGATTCCAGTGTGGGCGATTTTGATGGCGATGTTGATGGATTTGGCGCTAAAACGTTGGCGCTGGAGCAGCATTATCTTTGGCTTGGCCTATCTTGGTTTGTTTGCTATGTCGATTGAATTATGGACACGGCGGATTGCATCGGTGAAACAAATATGGTAGTCGATACGAATGAAGCTCGTTTGATCGAGCAAATTGACCATTGGGTCGAGCCAATGAACTGGCGGCCAGATTATGCCTCCTGGCGCGAAAAACGCATCTGGCAAGAACGCTATCAAGCTGAACGCTTAGCATTAATCGAGCGTTTTGGTGGCGAGCTTACCAACAGCCGTATTCTGGAAATTAGCTGTGGCATGGGCGGCACATTGGTGGCGTTGGCCCAAGCTGGTGCGCACCCTGTTGCAACTGAATTCAATCGTGATTATTGCCAGATCAGCAAACTCCGTGCAGCGCGTTACGCTCTCAATTTGCCAATTTTGAATGCAGTTGGCGAGGCTGTGCCGTTTGCTGATAATAGCTTTGATTTGGCAATTTGCTGGGATATTGTTGAGCATGTGCAAGACCCAGCAGCGATGTTGGCTGAATTGCGGAGGGTGATTCGGCCTGGTGGGCGGGTCTTGCTGACAATTATTAATCGCTGGGCATGGCGCGACCCACACTATCATATTCGCGGCATCAATTGGCTGCCACGCAGTATGGCTGATCGCTTGGTCGTCAATCGGCTTAAAACCAAACAAGCAATGGGATTGCAAGATCGCCAACGGCTGAGCGAAATGCACTACTACACGATGAACCAATTTCGCGATTTGGCCCAACGACACGGCTTTAAAGTTGCCGATATGGAAGCGCTGGAGATTCAGCATGGCAGCAAACGCCGCGCCAAAGGCCTCAAAGGCAAGCTGCGCGATCTGGCCTATCGGCTTAAATTGGGCCTCCCTGCCTATTACCTGTACCGCGATTTGGTCAAAGGAACCTACGAATTGGTGCTGTGGTAATGCATATTATTCACTACAATCTGACCACGACCAGCAAAGTTGGCGGGGTTGAAAGCTTTGTCTGGGAGTTGGCGCAGCAGCAAATTCGGCTTGGCCATCGGGTGACGCTTGTTGGTGGCAATGGCTCAATTGAACGGCCAATGCCTGGTTTGCGGGTCCTAAAATTTCCGTTTATTGCTCGCGAACGCTTGGCGTGGGGGCCGTTACGCCGAGCCTATGCCTGGCGCAAATTGGCCGAACGCTTGTCGCTGTTGCCGCGCGCTTGGCCAATTTTGAAAACTGCCAATTTGGTGCATATTCACAAGCCCTATGATTTGGTCGTTGCGCCGTTGCTCAAGCGCCATGGCATTCCAACCATTTATCATGGCCATGGCGAAGATTTTTTTCGCGGCGATGTACAGCTGATGAATTTAGCAGCCGCGTTGCTTTCGTGCTCAAGCTACAATGCAGAAACCTTGCAAGGGCATTATGGCCGCGCAGCAACAGTGGTTTACAATGGGGTCGATCTTGAGCATTTTCGGCCATTAGCACCAGATCCAAACTTACGCCAAGCCATCGCTGGCGACGCAAAATGGTTGCTAGTCCACCCTGGGCGGATGATGCCGTGGAAGGGCCAGCATGATGCAATTACTGCCTTGAGTTTGCTCGACAAAAATTATCATTTGGCATTTTTGGGCGATGGCGAAACGCGCCAAGCACTAGCTGATTATGCTCAGCAGTTGGGCATTGCTGATCGTATACACTTGCTTGGCACAATTGCCCACAGCGAATTGCCACGCTACTTGGCCTGCGCCGATTTGGTGCTGGGCACAAGTTACACCTCGGAAACCTTTGGCATGGCGTTGGCCGAAGCCCAAGCCTGTGGTAAGGCGGTGGTGGCTTCGTCGTGGCGTGGCTATGATGATGTGGTGCAAGCTGGCAGCACTGGTGAGCGGTTTATTGCCCAAGATCCTGCCGATTTAGCGCGGGTCATTGCCCAGCTTTGTGCTGATGCTGGCTATCGCGAGCTACTAGCGCAGGCTGGTCGCCAACGAGTGCAGCAGTTGTTTCCATGGTCGGCAGTGGCCGAGCGGGTTGAAGCGGTATATCAGAGCATTATATAAGGATGAATTATGAGGGATGAGGGATGAAGAACATATGGCTATAGGCTATAGGCTATTGGCTTTCGAGTCTATGAAGCTAGATTTAACGCAGAGGCGCAGAGAATAAAGGGCTTCAGGCTGAAGGCTCTGGGCTAGCGGAACAATTGTGGGTATTTCGACTATCTGCCAATCCAATAGCCTGTAGCCTAGACCCTATAGCCACATCTTCGTGCTCTTTGTGCTCTTCGTGGATCAAAAACTTAACCTTGATTGATGGATCGAACTTGGTACGACTGTAGCCAATAGCCATCAGCCTATAGCCTCACCATGGAATAACAATGCAACGATTTTTTGCAACGATTGATAAATATGCCAAAGCGCTGCTCGCGACAATGATAGTGGGCTATGTAGCGGTTTTTGCGACCTTATCGTGCCTGAAACTAGCATGGTTTCGCCAAGGCTTCGATATGGCTGGCAACGAGCAAACGATTTGGAATACCTTGCATGGCCGACCATTCCAAATCTCGGTATTTGCCATGATGCGCTACGATTTTGATGATGGCCCAGTGTTATTGCAATTGCCTTTAGCATTATTGTATGGCATTTATCAATCGCCATATACTTTATTGGTTTTACAATCGATTGCTTTGGGCATTGCAGCGTGGCCATTGTATTTAATTATTCGTGATCTATTGCCTAAACCATGGCATGCTTTAGTAGTTGCCGCGATCTATTTATTGCATCCAACCACACAGCATATCAATATGTATGAGTTTCAATTGCGCTCATTCATGATTCCGTTTGCGTTAGCAGCATTGCTCTATTTGCGCCGCGAACGCTTGGGTTGGTATTGTTTATTTCTCTTTTTGATGATGTGCACCAAAACTGAGGCTGGTTTTACATTAATTGCCTTTGGTTTGTATGCAGCTTGGCAACGCAAACCTTGGAAGTTTATTGCATTTCCTTTGGTGCTGGGGCCAGCCTGGGTTGCGGTTGCCTTGGGCATTATCGTGCCAGCCTTCAGCGAGGGCGATTTTATTGCTGATATTTATAGTTATGGCAGGCTTGGCAAAACTGTTGGCGATGTGATCACGACGATGCTGACCAATCCAGCCCTTGCTTTCAGCGTCATGACCGAGCCACCAAAACTCAAATATTTGTGGCAATTGTTTGGGCTTGGTGGATTTTTGGCCTTGCTTAGCCCAACCTTGCTGCTAGCCTTGCCAGTCTTGGCGCTCAACTTGATCTCACCCAACGCGGTGCAATTTAGCCTCAATTATCAATATGGCTCGCTGGTGTATCCATTTTTAATTGTGGCATCAGTTGAAGGCCTGCTCAATCTCACCCGCTGGACGATTCGCAACCAACTATGGCGCGAGCGAGTAATCCATGGCGCGGTTCTGGGATTGTTATTGATTGGGATTATTGGCAATTTGACGCTTAACAACGTGGTAAAAACTGCTTTGGGCAATCGCGAAAATCCTACCCGAGCGGCTGATGCACGAGCAATTTTGGCCCAAGTGCCTGATAATGCCGCCGTGGCAGCCAGCACATTCCTGGCACCGCACCTTGCCCAACGCCAAGAAATTTACTTCTTCCCAGGCAATAAATCGTATCCCGCCGAATATATCGAGCGCGCCGAGTATTTGGTCGTTGATCGGCGGCCACCGGGCAATAGCTCGGTTACCCGCGCTGCTCTGGATAAATATTTGAATGATCCGGCGTGGGTCATTGTGGCCGAGGCTGGCGATTTTGCGCTCCTGAAACAGCAATAACCGAAACCACGAAGAACACGAAGGGCACGAAGAGGGAAACGTTTTTAACGCAGAAGTGCAGAGAAAGAATGAAAGGCTTCAGGCTGAAGGCTCTAGGCTATCGGAACAATTGTGGGTATTTCGACGATCTGCCAATCCAATAGCCAATAGCCTATAACCTATAGCCATATATCCTCTGCGCCTCTGCGTTAAAAATTAAGGATTGGAATGTCGCAATAGCCTATAATTGTACTGGTTCATTGGATTGGCAACCATGTGCATGTCCTCACCCCAGCCCCTCTCCCACTGAACGCGGGCGAGGGGAGCGCTGATTTTACCGACGTATTACGCAAGAACCACGAGATGAAAGCCCCTCGCCCGCCACGTGGGAGAGGGGTTGGGGGTGGGGGGATCAGGCAATGGTTAACCTGATAAACCACTACATATAGCCATTAGCCATATATCCTCTGCGCCTCTGCGTTAAAAATTAAGGATAGATAGATGAAGATTTTGATCGTTGGCTTGGGTGGAGTAACCGCAACCTTTCGCAACTGGCCAGAGCGAATTGTGGCCTTGGGTTTGGCCCAACGTGGACATAATGTCCGCGCAATTGGCACCCATGATCCCAAACGGCCTGCCTTGGCTGCGCGTCACGAAATTATTGAGGGCGTGACCGTTCAGCGGGTGCGTTCGGGCTATGCGCCAAACCGCGAGTTGCAACAGGCCTTGGAGCAAGGCCCCAAGCCAGATCTGATTCATTTTATGCATCCGCGCAATGTGCTAGCCGCCCAAACCAGTGCTTGGGCCAAAGGCCACAAGATTCCGACAGTCTATACATGGCTCGGGCCGTATCACGATGCCTATTTGGTCGATGATCGAGAGCGGCCATTTGAAACCACCATCCACTATCAACGGCCAATTTGGACCAAGCAGCAATTTTGGCAACACATCAAAGCAGCCCGCTCGTGGCGAACCATGCGTGATCATATACGCAATTGGCGTTTGCACCGCCCGCTGTGGGAAGCTGATCACCTGATTCCTTGCTCGCAATTTGAGGCCGATGAGCTGAAACGCATGGGCTTACAGCAAGAGGCAAGCGTGATTCCGCTTTGGATTGATGATTCGGCGATTAGCACCACGCCCGATAGCGTACCCGACTTGAGCGCAAGCCGGCCTTGGATTTTGTTTGTTGGCCAATTGACTCCGCGCAAAGGCTACGATTTGGCGCTGCGGGCGATGCCAGCAATTTTGCAGCAATACCCAAATGCCAATCTGTTGATGGTTTCGGGCATCAACCATGCTGAACGCGCAGAAGTTGAGCGCATCGCCCAAGAGCTGCAAATTCAGCAACAGATTCACTTTTTGGGCCGGGTTGATGATTCAACCTTGGTCAATCTCTTTCGCCATTGCGATGTCTATCTCACGCCGACGCGCTACGAAGGCTTTGGCTTGACCTTGCTCGAAGCCATGGCGGCGGGCGCGCCCTTGGTTGCTAGCGATATTCCGGTGGTTAATGAAATTGTGCGCCATGGCCAAAACGGCTTATTGGCGGGCTATAACAACCCCGAAGCCTTGGCAGCAGCTGCCAATTTGATTCTTAGCCAGCCGCGTTTGGCCGCCGCGCTACGCCAAAATGGCCAGCAAACATGCGAGGTATGGTATAATCCGGCCCGATGGACGACCGCTTTAGAGCAGGTCTATACGCGAGTAATCAATGAGCACTAAGATCGACGAAACTAGCTATTTTGCGCCGCAGGTCAGCAAATCCGACCGCAAAATTGCCGTGCAATATCGCCGCATGTTTACCTTTGGCGGCTTGGCCAAGCGTTTACCAGCAGGGCCGGTGCTTGATGTTGGCTGTGGCGCTGGCCCAGGTTTGCGCTATATTCGCAGCCGTGGGGCCACCGCAATCGGAGCCGACCCCAGCATTTATGCCTTGCGCGAAGCAGCAAAACTGATTCAAGTCGATCTGGTGCAGATGGATGCTGCGCCACGATTTCCGTTTGCCGACCAAACCTTTGGCATGGTGCTCGCCAACGAAGTGATTGAGCATGTGCCCGATGGGGTTGAATTTTTGCTGGAATGCGCGCGAGTGCTCAAACCTAGCGGCATGGTCTTTTTGACTACGCCCAATCTTTGGGATATTCGGCGGGTTTTAGCACCCTTGGTGGGCAAAGTGTGGTCGGGCGATACCGACCCAACCCATATTAATTTGTATACCCCTTGGCGCTTGCGGCAAGATCTCAAAACCGCAGGCTTCCAGCAACCACGGATCAAAACTGGCTTTAAACCAATTCGCTGGTTGCCACCACATCGCAACCCGCTTGCTATTCCCTACCCGCCATTGATCGGAAATGGGATGGTAGCCACTGGAGTACGTTAAGTGCAATCGAACAAACCGCAGCGAAGCCTCACCAGTGAGGTTTGGAGCGCAACGCTTTGGAATACGCTGCTGTTTCCAGCCCGCTTTTTAGTTGGCATCATCACGAGTGTCATTTACTACGGGCGGCTTGCACCTGAGCAGGTCGCTTTGATTTTTCTCTTGACAAGTTTGGCTGCCTCGATTGGCACATACGCCGACCTTGGCATCGAACGTAGTTTGCCCCGTTTCATCCCCGAAGTGGAAAAACGCCAAGGTCGCCAAGGCGTTTTGCGCTTTCTATGGCGCATGATTGGGCTTAAGCTGGCAATTATGGCGGTGCTGGTGCTCGGGCTGAATCTGCTGGCCCAACCCATGGGCAATTATCTCATCGAGCAGCAACGGCAAGAGATTGTTGAAATCGAAACCCAAATTAGCACGCTGCAACAGCAACCAGCCACGCCCGACCAAACCAGCAAACTCAGCAAACTGCAAAATCAACGCACTGGCACGCTCAGCGTAATCGATCAAATTGAGAGCCAAAGCCACTGGTATATGCTGGTGGTTAGCGCCTTGTTGATTTTGGGCGCACTGTTTGATGTATTTATGCAGTTTTTGACTGCCTACTTCAAACAACGGGCTTGGAACCTCATCACCCTCGTAACAACCTTGCTCCAGCCAATTTTGGTAACGATTTTCATTTTATTGGGCTGGGGCATTACCGGGGTATTGATTGGCTTAGTGCTTACGCCCTTGGTTAGCGTGTTGATGGCAGCTTGGCAAGCAATCCGTGCCAGCCGCGAGCTTTCGAATACTGGCGATGGCGAAGCTGTCGATCCAGCCTTGCCCAAGCGTTTTGCCAAATTTGCCGCCGTCTCCTATTTAATGCAAATCACCACATGGGTTTATGATATTCAGTTTGTGACCTTGTTTACGGTGACGCAGCTTAGCCCACGCGATGTGGCAATTTTGGCGTTTGCCTACAAATTTGCCAAAGATTACCTGGGCTATATTTGGATGCCGCTCAACGGCGTGATGACTCCGCTGCTTTCGCGGATCAAATTGCGCCGCGATCCGCAATCGTTGCAAGATGCTCATGGCGGCTTGGCGCGCATGATTTGGCTATTGATTGTGCCAGCAGGTGTGGGCTTAGCGCTCTTAACGCCGCGCATGGTGGCGGTGCTGTATCCGCTCTACACCGATGCCAGCAGCCTGATTATTGTGTTTATCGCCTTTACGTTTGGCGAATCGTTGCTGAGCGTGCCGCATAACGTACTGATGGTCTACGAGCAATATCGGGCGGTGATTATTTCGCGCTTGTTTGCCTTTATCAGCGTGCCGTTGGTGTTTTTGCTCTTGCCACGCTATGGCATGTTGGGAGTGGCGATTGCGGTTGGGGCGGTGCGAGTTGCCACCCGCGTGATCACGCTCTATTATGGGTGGCGCAATTTAGGACTGCAATTGCCATGGCGTTTTTGGCTGCGGGTTTGTGCTGCCAGCGCCAGTTTTGCAGTCGCATTGTTTGGCTTGATGCAACTTTGGCCGATGCCTGAAGCTGCTGCTGGTTGGCAAGCCAAAATCACCAATCTCTTGCCGCTCATGCTGTTTGCAGCGCTTGGCGCAGGCTTATATTTGCTAACCTTGCGCTTGCTCGGCGGACTTGATCCAGCTGAGCGCGAGCGTTTATTGGCCATGAAACTTCCTTTCAAGGGCGTGCTTCGGCGCGTATTATAGCTATGCAGCGATTTAAACGATATTTACCACTGGTGCTGATCGCCATTAGCGCCATTATTTTTTTGCTTCCAGCCGCCCGCCCAAGCATTAATGTAGCGATGGGCAGCGAAGGCGAGTTTTTGGTTGAAGGCCAAACCCAAAGCTTTCGCAATTTCTATGGCTTTAAAGAAGTTGAGCGCACTGAGCAAGGCACCTTTCGCTGGACAGGTGGCCGCGGCAGCATTGCCTTTCCATATTGGGAAAACGTCGAGGCTCCGTTGCAAATTCGCATGTTGATTTGCGGTTGCCGCACCGATGGCCAAACCATGCCCCTGACCGTGACGGTCAATCAGCAACGGCTGCTTAACCTTACGCTGAGCAACCAATGGCAATGGTATCAGGTGCAATTGCCCGCCAACCTAACCCACCCCGACCACGATATTTTGCTTGATCTGACCTCTGAGGAATGGCAAAGCCCCGATCAACGCACATTGGGCATCGTCGTGCAAAGTATCCAAATCGAGGCCTTGGCGGCAAAACCAGCCCAATCGTTATGGGTTTGGCTTGGCTTGGCGCTTGGGCTAGGGCTGATGGTGCTATGGGAGATTCCATTTGGCTTTGCTTGTGTGGTGTTTGGCCAATGGCTACTGGGCTTTTATGGCTATCAGCCGCAATTCTTGCCCAAGGGCTTTTTGCTAATAAGTTTGGTCTTGGCCAATGTGCTTGGTTGGCAGAGCTTGCGCAAGTTGCCGCAGCTGTGGCGTTGGGTAGCGTTGCCAATCAGCAGCTTTTGGCTGATCAGCAGCCCGCAAATCCTTGGCTCGTGGATTTTGGACGATGCGTTTATTTCCTTTCGGTATGCAGCCAATTTGGCCAATGGTCATGGCTTGGTTTTTAATTTTGATGAGCGGGTCGAGGGCTTTACTAACTTTCTCTGGACGTTGCTTAGTAGCCTGACGATTAAACTTGGAGCCGACCCAATTTTGGTGACTCATGCAACCAATTTGCTTTTGGGCATGGTCATTGTGCTGTTGAGCCTACACCTGGCGCATCGCTTGCATCAAAGTGCTTGGATGGCCTTGGCAGCGCCTTTGATGTTGCTGAATTTGCCCTTGCTCTTGTATACCAGCTTGGGCAGTGGCATGGAAACCGCGTTGTTTTGCGCTGGCATTCTGGCCACAGTCTTGTTGGCAATTAATCAGGCTTGGGTTTATGCAGCGATCACCACGACCCTGACAATTATGACCCGCCCCGATGGCATCCTGTTGGCAGGCATTATTGGCTTATTGGCGATTTGGCAAAGCTGGCGGGCTAAGCAATGGCAGCCATTGTTGCGCTATGCTGGCATGTTGAGCCTCAGCTTTATACCCTATTGGCTGGCGCGCTGGTGGTATTATGGCTATCCATTGCCCAATACGTTTTATGCCAAAGTTGGCGGCACGGCCAAACAAGCAGAACGTGGCATCAACTATTTTATCGATTTCAATAGCAGCTACTATTTGGGCTGGCTTGGTTTAGGGCTTGGCTTGGTGGCAAGTGGGCTGCGTTGGTATCGCAGCAAACAATTGCCGCTTTTGGCCATTCTGACTTGGGCGCTGGTTGGGTTATATACCAGCTATACAATTAGCGTTGGCGGCGATTGGATGCCTGGCTATCGGTTTATGGTTGCAACTGTGCCTTGGTTTGCGCTGTTGGCCAGTTGGGGCATTAGCGAGCTTTGGCAGTATCGGCGCTGGCTTGGGGCGGGGGCAATTGTGGCAACCACTGGCTTGCTGCTATTGTTGCTGCAACCGTTGCGCCAAGATCGCCCCTTGACGATTGGCTCGGCGGCGTGGTACGAAACCGATGTGGTCAATCGCTATCGTGAAGTTGGCTTGTGGATTAAAGATAGTACGCCAGCAGACACGACACTGACCGTTACCGCAGCCGGCGCAATTCCCTATTATGCAGAACGGACAACAATCGATGCCCATGGCTTGACCGACCTACATATTGCGCATATTCCGATTGACCCGAGTAAGGCTGGCAAGCCCGGCCACGAAAAGCAAGACCCCGATTATGTGCTGCGTGAGCGCAAGCCAAGCCTGATTCCATGGGTTGCAGCGCCGATGTTCACCAGCCATCCATTGTTTGAGCCAAACTATCGACTGGTTGAAGCAAGTGGCTCCGAAGGTCGGGGCATTCGCATGTTTGTTCGCCGCGATAGTGGCCTATTTGAGCAATAACTATGAATATTTCTGTTAAAGCAATCCGTGGTTTGATCATTACAGTCAGCGTTTTTGGCCTGCTCTTGCGGCTCATTTTCGCCTTGTTGCCCCTGCAAACCCATTTGCTGGTGCTCGAAGATGATGCTTGGATGGTCACGGCCATTGCCCGCAACTGGGCGCTAGGCCAAGGCATTACTGCTGATGGCATCACCCCAACCAATGGCTTTCATCCGCTCTATCCATTGACCTTGGGCGCGCTCCCATATGTCGTAGTACCAAATAATTTGGCCTTTGGCTTTACGGCCAATTTGGTGATTTGCGCCCTGTTGGCAAGCGCCGTAATGTGGCCATTGTGGCATTTGCTCAAACATTGGATGAACTGGCAAGCTGGGTTATTTGGCTTGGTGTTGTATGCCTTGAACCCAACCCTCGTGCGGCTTACCGTCAACGGCATGGAAACTTCAATGGCCTTGTTGATGTGGGTCACGACCTTGTTGGTTGCGGTTAAAATCAAGCCCGAGAAGCTGAGCCATAATTTAGGTTTGGCTGCATTGACCGCCGCCATGATTCTGACTCGCTTGGATGGCGCATTGTTGTTTGCCTCAATTGCCGCAGCGCGCCTGATTTGGGCTTTGCGAGCCAAGCGTTTACGCAGCGAATTGCCAATGCTTACCACCTATGTTGGGGTGACATTTGGCTTGCTCGTGCCCTATTTTTGGCGCAATTTGACGGTCTTTGGCTCGTTTTCGCCAAGCAGCGGCAAAGCCTTGACCTACTTGCACAGCTACGTCAACTCCTATGCGATCTCAAATGGCATCGATGGCTGGTATGTAAATAGCGCAATTTCGATGGAAATTTTGGGGCGTTCGGTTGTGGGCGCAGCAATGTGGCTGGCGATTTTTGGCATTTTTGTGGGCTTGTGGGTTGGCCGCCAGCTTTGGCTTGGCCTGCCGCTCTTGCTCTACCTGCCAATTCCCTTGGTGTACTATGGCTATATGATGCAGCAAGACAATCCACGCCACTTTGTGCCTTGGTCGCTGGCGGTGATTATTTTGCTGGCCTGGGCTTTGGCGGCTATGCTGCAACGTCTGCCATCAATTAGCTATTTGGCGGTGCCAGCAATTATCGCTGGAGTGTTAATTGTCCAAACGCTGGATAGCTCGCAGTTTTGGCGCGAAAAAGAAACCGCGCCCAGCCAATCGCAGCCAACGATGTATCAAGCAGCCTTGTGGATGCGCGATAATTTGCCCAGCGATGCCTTGATTGGAGCCAAAAACTCGGGCATTTATCAATATTATTCAGGCCATCATGTGCTCAATATCGATGGCAAGTTGAATAACGATATTCTCGCAGTCTACGATCAACGGCGGATGCTCGATTATTTGCGCGAAAAAGGCGTGACCCACTTGATCGATCAAGAGGGAACCATGGCCGATCATGTTCAGTTTTATAGTTATCAATTTGGCGAACGGCCTGAGCATCGCGTGCCAACAACCTTGACTCAATTTAAAATCTATGGCCAATTGCTGCTCAGCAGTTTGGGCGTGGCCGATAAACCAGTGCTCGATCGGCGCGATGGCTTTGTGCCAAATCAGCCATTTAGCAGCATTACGACCGTGATTCAGCGCTTCCAACGCCCAAATGATAGCAATAATCCAATTGCCATCTTTGAACTTAATTAAAAAGGATTTGCATATATGGCACGTTATTTGGTAACTGGTGGAGCAGGCTTTATTGGCTCGCATTTGGTCGATGCCCTGTTGCAACGCGGCGATAGCGTGCGGGTTTTCGATAATTTTTCAACTGGCTATGAGCATAATCTGGCTCATTGCATCAACGAAATTGAGTTGGTGCGGGGCGATTTGCGCGATGCAGCGGCGGTTAGTCAAGCGGTGGCTGGCTGTGATGTAATTTTTCATGAAGGTGCCTTGCCCTCAGTACCACGCTCGGTCAGTGACCCGCTCACAACCGATGCGGTCAATACTGGCGGCTCGTTGCATATTTTGCAGGCAGCGCGCGAGCATGGTGCGCGACGTGTCGTTTTTGCTGCTTCATCATCGGTCTATGGCGATACGCCGACATTGCCCAAAGTCGAAAGCATGGCCATGAGTCCCAAATCGCCCTATGCAGTGAGCAAAATGGCCGCCGAAAGCTATTTGAAGGTCTTTCATCATGTTTATGGCTTAGAAACGGTTGGCTTGCGCTATTTCAATGTGTTTGGGCCGCGCCAAGACCCAACTTCGCAATATTCGGGCGTGCTTGCCCGCTTTATGACGTTGGCGTTGCAAGGCGAACCCTACACGATGAACGGCACGGGTAATCAATCGCGCGACTTTACCTATGTTGCCAATGTAGTGCAGGCCAATCTGCTTGCAGCGAGCGTGCCTGCTGCTGCTGGCAACGTGTTTAACATTGCCTGTGGCGTGCGCGTCAGCCTCAACGAGATTGTGGCACTGCTCAATAAATTAGTTGGCAAAGAGTTGCCAGTCATCTATGGCCCAGCCCGCACTGGCGATGTTGAGCATTCGTTGGCCGATATTAGCGCTGCCCGTGAGGTACTAGGCTTTGAGCCAAGCATCGATATTGAAACCGGCATTGCGCGCACGCTGGATTGGTATCGCACTCAGGGAGCCTAAATTCAATGCGCATGCTCTACTTCACCACTGCCTACAACGCAGCCTTGCTCGATCGGGTGCATGAAGAATTTTTGTTACGCTGGCAAGAACTTGGGCACGAGGCCTGTATTTTGGTGCCCGACCCCAACCGCGAGCGCCAAAGCCGTTGGTTGGTTGAAGATGGCGCGATTAAGGTCTATCGGCCAGCGGTGAGCATGCTGCGCAGCGATCGGGTGCTGAATAATCTTGGGCGGCGCTTAACCGAATATAGCTACTTTTTCAGTTTGCTGCGCGATTATCTGCATTTTTTGCGTCAACACCCAGAAATCGAGCTGATTCACGTTGAATCGGTCTATCCATTGGGGGCGATTGCGGCATTGGCTTCGCTGGTTGATGGGCGGCCATTTGTGCCAACAATTCGCGGTGGCGACTTAATTGCTGATGATTCGATTAGCTATGGCTTTGCGCGCTACAAACGGGTGCAAGCTTTGTTGAAATTGACCTTTGCGCGCGCGGCAGCAATTCGTTCAGTTTCGCCGAGCGCCAGCGCTATGGCCAAACAATTTGGCTGCCCTGAGCAAAAAATTATCACGATTGGGCGCAACATTCGTGACGAATATTTCGAGCGCGATCAAGCAGCGTTTCGGGCAGAAAGCCGAGCGTGGTTACGCCAAACCTACCCAGCAATCGCAGGCCGCAAAGTGATTGTGGCCGCAGGCCGTTTGTTGCCAGTCAAAGGCTTTGACGATTTGATTCGGGCTATGGTTGGCCTACCACAGGCTGTAGCAATAATTTGCGGGCCAAATCGGGTTGATGAAAAACTCGGCGATTATGGCGAATATTTAACGCAATTGGCCCAAGATTATGGCGTTGCTGATCGTATAATTTTAACTGGTGGCATTCCGCGTGAGCAAATGCCCCAGTATTTTGCCGGAGCCGATGTGCTGGCAGTGCCATCAATTATTGAAGGTGGCAACCGCACAGTTTTAGAGGCCGCCACACTGGGAGTGCCATTTGTGGCAACGCGCAGTGCTGGCACCCCAGAGTTTTTTAGTGCCGCAGCCGGAATTAACATCGATCCACATCGGCCCGACCAACTCTGGGCTGGCTTAACAACAATTTTAGCTGAACGCAGAGAACAAGCTCAAGCACGGAGCCAACGCTGTCAACAAGAGGCCCAACAATTCTATTCGCCACAGGTAGCCCAACGTTTAGCAACCTTGTATGCAGCAATTTTAGCGAAATTGCCAATATCAGGGAACTTTTAGCTAATCTTCATCTTTTAACCTACTAAGAGCGTTGAATCTACGTTGACAGAATCAACAGCATCGTGCTACGCTCATGAACTGCAATACACCAATCAATGGTGTATTCATTCCAAACTCTCACCAGAACTTAGGAGGAGTTCAATGCGACGAAATATTATGGGTTCCTTGTGTGGGCTAGTGTTGCTCACAACCACGTTGAGTGCTTGTGGCGCATATACCAGTGCTCAACAAGGGTCACTAGGCGAGCTACCAACCGCTCCGCCAGCGCCAACCTATGCGCCATTGCCAGCAGAGGTCGTTCCAGCAGCGCCCGCCATTGAAAATCCAAATAAGGCTCCTGAACTGTTTAGCAGCAGCTTTGACACTGACCTCAGCCAGTGGCAAGTGGTCGACGTTTGGATGAACGCAAGCGAAAAATCCAAATGGGAAGTTAAAGAAGGCCGGGTTGAGCAAGTAACCGGGCCAGAAGGCTGGCCAGCAGTTGCGCCAACCGCCTTGGTTACTGGCGATAAAACCTGGAGCGACTATAGCATTACCGCCCAAGGCTACTCATGGGGCAACAGCGTCATGGGCTTGGTTGGTCGGGTGAATGAAAATGGCTTTTATGTTGTTGCAGTGCGCCCAGCTGGGGCCGAAGGTGGCAAAACCATCACCTTGCAGCGCTACGATAGCAAAACCGAAATCTTTACCCAACTTGCGGAAACCAATGACAAAGGTTGGAACTTGAAACAATGGACAACCCTTGGATTGAGCTTTAAGGGCAACACCATTACAGCTACCCTTGACGGAGTTCCTGTACTCGAAGCCCAAGATGATCAGTTCAGCAGTGGGCAAACCGGGGTTTATGGATTTGCCGAAGGAATGCTTACGTTTGATAATGTCATTGTTCAACAATAAGGATTCACAATGAAACCAATGACCTCGAAAAAATCCATAGGGTTACTCGGCATTTTAGTCGTAAGCCTCTTTGCTTCGATGTTAACTGCCAAAACCCCGCCAGTTCAGGCTGCGCCAAACGCAGTTGGTTGGGGCACGGCCCAAGTTGTCGCCGCAGGTGCACTCAAAAACTTGCACAGCGATGTTGCGATCGATAGCAATGGCAAAACCCACATTACTTGGATTCGACTTGCCGCTAGCACCTCTGATGCTTCGGAAGTGATGTATACCAATAATGTGAATGGCACTTGGCTAACGCCCTATGTTGTAAGCAACAGTGCTGGTCACGGCGCTGATCCTTTTGTCTCAATGGCAGTTGAAGGGAATCGCGCGCACATCATCTTTATTTCATTTAGTGGGATTGCGGTTCACCGCTATCTCACTTTCTCAGGCAGCAGTGTTGTGCCAAGCGTGGCAACCAACTTAAGCTCAACCAAAAGCTCAACCCCTGAGATTATTACTGACAAAACTGGTCGGATTCACGCCTTCTGGGGAGACCGCCGCGCAGGTGCTACGGCGCAAATTGTGCACCGCATTTGGGCCAATGGCTCATGGGAATCAAACACCGGTCGGGTTGTGCGCAACGATGGTTCAAACCAAAAGTATCCTCGCGCCACCGCAACTGCCGATGGTCAGATTCACATGACCTTCCTTGGCGAAAACAAGTTCCCATACCAAATTTTCAACGGTACAACTTGGATTTCGGCAGGCAACCTTGATACTGGCAAAACCAAAATTGCAGCCTTAACTTCAAAAGGCAATACGGTTATTGCAGTCTATACCTTGGCTCCATCAACCCACATTGTCTACTACAAACAAGGTAACAATGGCAACTGGAGCAATCGGGTGCAATTAAGTAGTGGCGCAAGCTACGATGAATTCCCAGCGGTTACCTACAACGAGCAAACTGACCGCGTTTATACAACCTGGTTGAGCGGGCCTGGCGACACCGCCCAAGCCTTGGTTGCCCAAGAAATCAACCCAGGCATTAGCTTTGCGCCAGTGCAAAAAATTGATTCAGCGCTGGTTGGTCGGGCATGGCCCCAAATCGAAACTCGTGGCTCACGAGTTACTATTGTTTGGCACCATCGCACCGTCTCAAGCCAACCATTCAATGTCTATCGCATTGAAGGCAATACTGGCGGTGATGACCAAATAACCCCTACGCCATCGATTACACCAACGCCAACTCAGCCACCAGTTGGCTTTACCTTGGCGCGCAGCAGTGCTAGCCCAAGCACCAATCCGAACGTCACTTTGGCGATTTCAAACATGATTGGCAACCCCGACCAAATGCGGGTCAGCACTACGGCCTTTACTGCTCAATCGGCAGGCCCAAATTGGGAAGGGCTTAATACCAGCAAAGTTGTCAACACTGGCGCTGGAGTCAATTCTTGTTTGACAGCTGTTTATGTGCAGTTGCGCAATAGCAGCAATGGCCAAGTTTCGAATGTGCAATCGGTCAGCGCGGTCATCGACACTGGGATTCAAAGCGTACCGCAAATCTACACCATGGAAACGGCCCCCAGTGCCCGCCCAGCCAATTTGACTGAAGCCCAAGTGCAACCATTTGCGCCTGATCGGGTTTCGGAAAAATATACCCGCAATATGACTTTTGCCTATACAATTGCCCAAGAAACAGGCGGTTGTTCAGGTATTGCGCGGCATAAAGCAGGCCCGTTTGCAGTCAACAATTCAAGCTATCCATATAGTGGCTTCTCGGCCTTCGATAGCTTTGTGACTGGCAATGATAGCAACGGCACTGGCTTCGAAGAACAAACGGTTAATGCAACCGTAATTCTGACCGATACGCTTGGCATTCAAAGTGTCGTCAGCAAGCAATTTACCTATGATGATGATGCTCCAGTCTTGAGTGCTGGCGGTAGCATCAGCTTGCCAAACGGCGCAACTACCAACGTCTCAGTTATTCCGTTGAATTTCACTGCATCAGTAACCGACGATGGCTACATGAATAGCGCGCCAGCAGATAAACGCTATTGGGGCGTATGGGCCGTCGCAACCACCAGCACCACCTTGCCAAGCCCGCAAGACTTCTTGCAATATGGCGATGTGATTGGCTTGGAAGATGGCGCAACCAGCGTCGACTATGTGCGCTTGGTCAATGCCTTAACTGGCACGCAAGCAGGCACACGCTATGTTCACCTGCGCTTCCTCGATGGAGCAGGTAACTACACCAGCAGCGGTTTGACTTCTGAGCCAATTACCTTGCAAGCAAACTACACTGGCTTGCCAAACTATCTCCCATGGGTTACCAAAGCCCAGTAAATCACACCAACAGGGGCAGCCATTGGCTGTCCCTGTTCGTTTAACTACCCAACCACCTCAGGGCTTATCCAAATCGCCAAACCGCAACTTGGTTGCGCAAAGTGCGCCACATTTGATCAATAGTGGTACTATTAGCCTGCTTCACGCAAGCTTGATTGCTGGCGGAGCGCTTTGATCATGACATTTTTTTGCTATTGAGCTATCACATGCATAGCTGTGTAAATTAACATATGCGAATTGCTTATATTGCTTATCCAACCAGTTTGATGCTGGCCTCAGCCAATGCGATTCAAACCTGGACAACCTTACGCGAATTGCGCCGCCAAGCGCCCAACACGTTGATTATTATCCCGCGCTGGTTGCGTGAGCCAAGCCGCTTCAAAGAGGTCGGGGCAACCCACTTGCAACGCCCAGCAATCGGCAAGCTTTCACGCTTTAAAAAATCGACCTTGTGGTATTACGCTGAGCGCAGTGTATTTGCCGCCATGACTGCTGCCGTGGTTGCCGCTCAACGCTGGCGCGGCGAAGCGATCGACGTGGTGTATGTGCGCGAGGTGATTGCCGCTGGATGGTGGGCCACATTCTGGGGGCCATTGCTCAAAATCCCAGTCATCTACGAGGCCCATGATCTCGAAAGCTGGAATCCTTCGCGCGCCAAAGAAACGTGGGTTCAGCCGGTGCTCAATTTGCTCGATCGCTTGACGCTTGGGCGTAGCGCCGCTGTGGCTTCATTAACCGATGATTTTCGCCAATTGTTGGCGCGTTTGGGCTGGCGCAAACCAAGCGATGTGGCCGTCATTCCCGATGCCTTCGACGATTCGCTGTATCAGCCAGAAGATCGCCAACAAGCCCGAACACAGCTTGGGCTGGACGCAACAGCACCATTAATTGTCTATGCAGGCATGACCTTCTCCTACCGTGGGCTTGATCGTTTGATTGCAGCTTTTGCGCAGGTGCAACAAATAATGCCAAATGCTCAATTGTTGTTCATTGGTGGGCGGCCAGCAGAAATTGCCCAATTCAGTCAGCAGGCCAACGAATTGGGGCTTGGCGCAAGCGTGCGCTTCCTTGGCGCGCTGCCACAAAACGCAACTCCAGCCTATTTACACGCCGCCGATGTTTTGGTTATTCCCGATACGGTGACTGATGTAACGGCCTCGCCGCTTAAATTATTTGAATATTTGGCGGTCGAACGCGCTGTTGTCTTGCCCAACATCCCAGCGTTGCGCGAAATTTTGCCTGAGCAAATAGGGTATTATTTTGAGCGCGGCAATACCCAGGCCCTAGAACAAGCCTTGACCACCGCCTTGACCGACGAGCAGCGCCCAGAGCGCGAGCAAGCAGGCCGCCAATGTGTGCAAGACCATACCTACACGGCACGGGCTGGCCGAATCAAAGCGTTATGTCAGCAGATTAGCCAAACTATTAACTAGCATTATTGCTACTCACGAATGATAAGGATTGTATGCATCCCTTAGATCAACTTGTTGAAGAGTATGGGCAGACGATGCCCGCCGAAGCCAAGCCAGCCTATTTTCGCTTGCATCGTTACCGTTTTCGGGCTTTGCTGCGCGCTTTGCCAGCAGCCCCAGCCCGCATCCTCGAAATTGGCACAACACCTGGGACGTTTACCGGCATTTTGCGCCAAGCAGGCTACCAGGTTGCAGGCATCGATCTGTTTCCCCAAGATCGGGCTGAGCTTTGGCAAAAACTGAATGTTGAAGTTAAGTTTTGCAACCTCGACGAGCAGCCAATTCCCTATGCCGATGGCGAATTTGATGCGGTTGTGTTTTCCGAGGTGATTGAGCACCTTGCTGGCTCGCCGCTCAAGCCACTGGCCGAAATGCTGCGCGTGCTCAAGCCTGGTGGCCGTGTGATCATCTCCACGCCCAATCAGTTTTATTTCAAAAGCCGCATGAAAACCGTTGGCGATGTGCTGTTAGCTCGCCCATTTGAATCGTTCAAGGAATTTACGCGTTCGATGCAGCTCGATGGGCCGCAGCGCTACTACAATCATAGCCGCCTCTACACCATGGCCGAATTACGTTGGATGCTTGAAAAGGCTGGTTTCAACGTGGTCAAGGAATTTTTTGGCGATGCATGGGAACGGGTCGGCATCGAAAAAGGCCGCATCTTGCGCCACCCATTGCGGGTTGCGACCAAAGCCGGGTTGTGGCTCCTAACAAGCCTACGGCCTGAATGGCGTTCGATGCTGCTGATCGTTGGCACAAAGCCCACCAGCTAGGCTATTCCCTCACCCCCCAACCCCCTCTCCCACTACACGCGGGCGAGGGGGAGCCGACCATTGTTCACCAAGGAATTGGGGGAGAACCAGCGCGTTAAAGCCCCTCGCCCGCGCCACGGGAGAGGGGTTGGGGTGAGGGGATCTTAACAACCTACCCTTGTAAGCCAACCCCCTCTCCCACTACACGCGGGCGAGGGGGCGAGCATGCGTGGTTCACCAAGGAATTGGGAGAAAACCACGCTGTTAAAGCCCCTCTCCCGTTGGACGGGAGAGGGGTTGGGGTGAGGGGGATTTTCACAACTATCCTTCTAAGCCAGCCCACCCAATGCGAGCAAGGGGTTGGGGTGAGGGCATCATAACGACCATTTACACAGTGAGGACCAAGGCCCACCTATGAAGCGTCTTTTATCCCAAGCTGGGCCAGTGGTGATTGTGGCACTCTGGCTGGCCTTGCTGCCAATTAGTTTATTTCGGCTGTATGCCACCGACGAAGTGCAATACTTTGCCTATTTGCGCTCGGTCTATTTCGATGGCGATTTGGATTTTGCCAACGAATACGGCTATTTTGCCGAGCTGGGCATGCAAAAAGGCGATCCTGCGGTCTACAATGCTTTGCTCAAAGATCGCTCAAGTGATCCACCGCTCAACCCCAAAACCGGTTTATATCGCAATGTTGCGCCTGTTGGCTCGGCCATATTGTGGTCGCCGTGGTATGTCGTAACCGATGGCTTGGGTGGCCTCGGCGTGTTTGGCGACGTGCCGCGCGATGGGTTTAGCCAGCCCTATATCATTGCGGTCTGTTTGGCCTCAGCTTGCTATACGCTTTTCGGCTTGCTGCTCTCGTATCGTTTGGCGCGACGTTGGGTTGGCATGTGGTCGGCCACAATTGCCACATTGAGCATCTGGCTGGCCTCGCCGCTGATCTGGTACACCTATATTCAGGTGCCGTGGTCGCATGGCGCTGGCTTTGCGATGGTGGCCTTGTTTATCACCATCTGGCTTGGCCCCGCCGATCAGCCCTTGCACAGCCAACAATCGCAGCGTTCATGGCTGCGCTGGCTGAGTTTGGCGATTGTTGGCGGCTTGATGACGCTTACTCGCGAGCAGCTTGGCCTATTTTTGCTCTTGCCTGCGGTTGAGGGGCTGATTGCCTATGCCAGCCTGATTCGTCAAGGCCAATGGCCACAAGTACGTCAACTCTTGGCCAAGCATGTCTTTTTTGTGGTGATATTTGCCCTAACATTAATGCCTCAGCTGATCAGCTACAACATTTTGTATGGCCAGCCCAAGCCATCGGGCACGGTTTCGGGCAAATTAAACATCATCAGCTATAAATTTTTCCATACCTTATTCGACCCACGGCGCGGGGCGTTTATCTGGCATCCCTTGCTGCTGGTTGGCTTGGCAGGCTTGATTTGGCTTTGGCGCAAGGATCGGCTGATTGCTGGCTTGCTTGGATTAGGCTTGTTTGCCCAAATCTATTTAAATGGTGCGTTTGGCTCGACATGGCACTTGCAAGGCTCATTTGGCTTTCGGCGCTTGATCGAATGCACACCAATCTTCATTCTTGGTTTGGCCTTGTTGATTGAACACATTCGCTGGCCCAAAGCAGCAATCGCCACGCTCGCGCTGATATTTATTTTCTGGAATGGTGGCTTAATCTTCCAAGCAGCAACCGATCGCGAGATTCGTGGGCCGGGCTTGCGGTGGAGCACAATGCTGGCCGATCAGCTCAAAGTGCCACAATTGGTTTGGCAAAAAGCCGACCAACTGCTGTTCAATCGCTGCGAAGTCGTTAAAAACTGCTAACATCAGGTCGTGATGGGATGCAGTCACGCCACGCTTGGCATATGATACTATCCCAATACCAGATATTTATTCGCAAGTGGGAGCCATACCAATGGAACAATATCGTGTTCCGACCGACCAAGTGCAATTTTCTTGGCGGCGTTTAGATCGCTTTCAAAAATGGGCGATGATTACAACCATTGCCACCTATTTCTTGATTTTTGTTGGTGGGATTGTGCGGGCCTCAGGTGCAGGCTTGGGATGCCCCGATTGGCCAAAATGCTTTGGCTATTGGATTCCACCAGCTAGTGCTGACATGATTGCTCAGCATGGTTTCGATGCGAGCCAATTCAACCCAACCTTGATGTGGATCGAATATATTAACCGTTTGATTGGCATGTTAATTGGCTTCTTCTTGTTGATCACCACCTACCTGATGTTGCGCCACTATCGCAAATCCAAGCGGGTGTTTTGGTCGATTCTTGGCGCATTGGCCTTGACCTTGTTCCAAGGCTGGCTTGGCGGCAAAGTCGTGCACCTCGAACTTGAAGGCTGGATCGTGACCTTGCACATGGTTTTAGCCTTGGTGATTGTCGGCTTGTTGCTGTATGCAACAGTTTGTGCTTTCTTCCCCAATGGGCGGCCAATCGCCAATGTTCCCGCCGATCGCCGCACCGTTGCGCGTTGGGGCCAAGCCTTGGTTGGCTTTGGCTTGGTGCAATTGACCTTGGGCGCATTGGTACGCGGCCACATCGACGACGTTAGCTCAAAAATGAACATTCCGCGCAGCGATTGGGTCTCGCAGGTTGGCATCACCGACCCATTACATCGCACTGGAGCGCTGATTTTTACGATTGCAATTTTGGCCGCAACCTATGCAATTGTGCATAATCGCAACTTGCACCCATGGATTCATCGCACCGCTTGGATTGCCAGCGGTTTGGTGTTGACCCAAGTTGCAGCGGGCATCGGCTTGGCCTATGGAGCCTTGCCACCACCGTTGCAAGCAATTCACCTGATTGTTGGATCGTTGCTAATTGGCTGCTTGATGACCTTGGTCTTGCTGGCCTATCGCTTGCCGGTAAACGCAAACACCAGCAACGAAGCCTTTGTGCAAGTGGCTGAAGCCAGCCATTAAACTCAAAGATTGTTGATTCAAAGGCACGCTTCGGCGTGTCTTTTGTGTATCCTGCTTTATAATCAGATCCACGGAATTGATGCTTCCTCAAGAGATGACGATTGGAGCAATTCATGCAACGAATCGCATTCGCAAAAAGCAACCCTCGGATGCTACGCTATCTGCTCATATTTGGAATTTTGCTTGCTATCACAGTCGGCGCATTATTCAGCCAAGTTGCGGCGCAGCAACGCCTTATTGCGCTAAATATCAGCAATGTCTACCGCGCAAGCTATGATCTTAAATTGCTCGATCGCGATTCAACCTATGTCGTCGAAGGCGAAATTATTGAGATTGAAGCCAGTCGTTGGACAACCCCCGATGGATTACGCCCGCTCGATATGCAGCAATTGCAAACAGATTCCACGATTCAACTGCGCACACCAATTAGGCTTGCGATTGACAAGCTGTATAAAGGCACGCTTGCTACACCAAGCATACGCTTCACGCTGCCTGGAGGATCAGACGATCACTATAGCGTAAACACAGAATGGGATATGCAGTTAGCCAAAGGCCAGAAGATTATCGTGTTTTTGAGTGTCGCGCCTGAAAACGCAGGCCCTTGGGCGCAAATATCAGCATATTATCCCCAAGCGATCTTTAAAGTTGATGATACCAATACCCTTGAAGGCGCAACCAATAGCATCGATTACGCTGATTTGAAAACGATCTATGGCAGTGGCACAGCGATCAATTGAGCCTGTTGGCATATCGCTTGCCTGTAGGGTCACATATAATTAAGCATTTGCCCACGTTAATTGCAGCACTAGGACGCTTCGGCGGGTTTATTGGGCATGATGGAGGATGTTTATGCAGGATTTACGCGCCAAAGCCGAGCTGGTCTATCGCGAGTTAGTGGCGTTGCATGGCTTTCAGCAACTTGTGCCGCGCCGCGAACCAATGCATGAACTGATTTCGACGATGCTTTCGCACCAAACCACCGAGGCCAACGAAGAGCGCGGCTACCAAAATCTGCGCGCAACCTTCCCAACCTGGGAAGCGGTGATTGCAGCACCAGTCGAGGCAGTAGCCGAGGCGATTAAGCCTGCCAATTATGCTCCCGCCAAAGCCAAAAATATCCAAGCAGCCTTAGCCACAATTCTGGCCGAGCGCGGCGAAATATCAATCGATTTTCTGGCTGAGCGTTCGACTGAAGAAGGCATGGCTTGGCTCACCTCGTTGCGCGGCGTTGGCCCCAAAACTGCCTCATTGGTGCTGTTATTTTGTTTTAGCAAACCGATTTTGCCCGTCGATACCCATGTGCATCGGGTGAGCCAGCGCTTGGGCTTGGTCAATGCCAAAACGCCAACCGAAGCCCACCAAATACTCTGGGAAATGCTGCCCCACGATGCAGAATGGCTCTTTAATTATCACGTGGCTTTGCTGCGCCATGGCCAACGCATCTGTTTATTCAAAAACCCGCGCTGCAGCCAATGCCCGCTCACCGAGCAGTGTTTGTGGTATGCGGTTCATCGGGCCGAGTAATGTTGCGCCAGAATTAATCCTAAACATCACTCGCATTCCGCAACAAACTAGGAGCATTAGCGCTCACTAAAATCTGCCAAACTCGCCTATAATGGAGGCCCAACTATTGGGCTACCCTCATTTAATAATTCCCAAAAGCAATGTCTGCGAAAAATCCACCATTGCGTGGTGTGATCACGATCCGGTGATTCACTTATTAAGAATTGGCAATCATGAACCGTGAACAACTAAAACGACTAGAAACGCAATTATGGCAAGCAGCCGATGCCTTACGTTCCAATTCGGATCTTAAGGCTAGCGAGTATGCAACTCCGGTTTTGGGGCTAATTTTTCTTAAGTTCGTCGATAATATTTATCAACGCTATCAAGCTCAAATTGAGCAAACCCATCGCGAATTGCAAGGCTCACGCCGCGAGCAAAAGTCAATCGATCAAATTGCAGTCGCGATTTGTGGCTTTTATTTGCCTGAGCATGCGCGCTATCACTATTTGTTGAGTTTGCCCGAAGCAGAGTATCTGGCAAAAGCGATCATTGCGGCAATGCAGGCAATCGAAAAATATACTCAGAATTTGACAGGTATGTTGCCTCAAGCAGAATATGCCCGCATTGCTGAGAGCAATCCTCAGGTTTTGAAACAGCTCTTACAAATTTTCGCCAATATTCCAACCGAGAGCACCGGCGATTTGTTTGGCCAAATTTATGAATATTTCTTGGCAGAATTTGCCTTAGCCGAGGGCCAAGGCGGCGGTGAGTTTTTCACGCCCCGCTCAGTTGTGCGCTTAATGGTCGAAATTATTGAGCCAACCGAGGGCAAAGTGCTCGATCCCGCCTGCGGTTCTGGTGGTATGTTTGTGCAATCGGCGCATTATATCGCTGAGCATTTGCGCGCTCAAGGGATTGAGCCAAATCTGGCAAGCCACAATATTGTGTTTCACGGCCAAGAAAAGAATCTTGAAACTGTCAAATTGGCAACCATGAACTTGGCAGTCAATCGGGTGCGCGGTGATATTCGCCAAGCTATCAGTTATTATCAAGATCCTTTTACCAGCGTTGGCCAGTATGATTATGTGCTGGCGAATCCACCATTTAACGTCGATGAAGTCAGTTACGAGAAGATTAAGCACGATCCGCGCTTTACCACTTATGGTATTCCTCGCAATAAAAGCAAGCAAACCAAAGCTGATGAAGGCAACGAGAAAGTGCCAAACGCCAATTATTTGTGGATTAATTTGTTTGCCACAGCGCTAAACGCCAAAGGTCGCGCTGGCTTAGTTATGGCCAATTCTGCTTCCGACGCTCGTAACTCCGAGGCTGATATTCGCCAACGGTTGATTGAAGAAAATTTGATTTATGCTATGGTTACGCTGCCTTCGAATATGTTCTATACCGTAACCTTGCCAGCAACTCTGTGGTTTTTTGATAAGGCGAAAACGAGCGATCAGATATTGTTTATCGATGCCCGCAATATTTTTACCCAAATTTCGCGGGCGCAGCGCGAATTTAGCGAGCAGCAGTTGCAAAATATTGCCATGATCGTTAAATTGGAGCGCGGCCAACGCCAAGCGTTGATCAATTTAGTTGCAACTTACTTGCAACAAAGCACCGAGCTATTACAACAGCAACAGGCAGCGTTGCCAGCGCTCACGATGCAATTGGTGCAATTATTGACTAACCCAAGCGATCAGCAACCGATCAATTTCTATACCGATCAGTGGTATGCTGTTGCAGGCTTGGCCGATTCGTTGAAGGCCTATAGCCAGCGTCAGTTAGCCGATATTGCGAGCCAGAATCAGGCCCAACATGGCTTGCGCCAAGAATTTGAGCACTTTTTTGAGCGCTTGCAAACAGCCCACCAAGCAGTTGAACAAAGCTTGCGCAGCAGCGAACAGCAATTCAACGAGGCCGCCAAAGCCGCAGGCAAGCGCAGCCAAGACCGACAGTTTAAGCTGCTCAAGCAGGAGCTTGATACCATTGCAACCACTATTCAGGCTGCCGAAAGCTTGGTTAAGCATGTCAAATGGCTGCACGAGCGTTTCCCCGAGGCTGAATATTGCGATGTGGTCGGCTTGTGCAAGTTGGCTAGCCCTGCTGAAGTAGCCGAACAGGATTACTCGCTGAATGCTGGGCGCTATGTTGGGGTTGTGATCGAGGACGATGGCAAAACGCCAGCCGAGTTTTTGGCCAGCATGCGCAGCATTCACCAAGAGCTAGCGCAACTCAATAGCCAAGCCAGAACCCTCGAATCAGTTATTGAGCATAATTTGCAACAATTATTTGGATGAAGTATGACTCTATTTGAACAGATGGATTTAGGCGATATAGTTACTTTTCAAAGAGGCTTTGATATAACAAAAGCAGAACAAGTACCAGGAGCAATACCTATAATTTCATCCTCTGGAATAACCAGTTTTCATAACGAGTCAAAAGTTACTGCACCTGGTATTATCATAGGAAGAAAAGGGACGCTTGGAACAGTTCACTACACTAACGACAATTACTGGCCTCATGACACAACATTATGGGTTAAGGATTTTAAAGGGAATTTCCCAAAGTTTATATATTACTTTCTTAAGACGTTGCACCTAGAAAATTTTGACACAGGATCTTCAAATCCAACCTTGAATCGTAATCATATCCATAAAATTAGAGTTTATTTCCCTAAATCTATCGAAATCCAACGCAAAATTGCGGCAATGCTCGCAGCTTACGATGAGTTGATTGAAGTCAATCGCCAGCGCATCAGCTTGTTGGAGCAAGCAGCCGAAGAATTGTATCGCGAGTGGTTTGTGCGCATGCGCTTTCCTGGCTACGAGCATACGCCAATTGAGCATGGCATTCCACAGGGCTGGGAAATTGTGAAAGTTGAACAGGCATTTGATTATACAGCAGGAGGTACGCCTTCTAAAAATATCGAGCGTTTTTGGAAAAATGGTACAATCAATTGGTATACTCCCTCAGATATCACAGCATCACAGGGAATATTCCTTTTTGAATCAAATGATAAATGTACTGAAGAAGGGTTAGATTCTAGCTCATCTAAAATATTTCCTGCATATTCAATTATGATGACAAGCAGGGCGACAATTGGCGCAATAGGTATTAATACAACAGAAGCTTGTACGAATCAAGGATTTATTACCTGTATTCCTAATAAAACATATCCATTATCATTTTTATATCATTGGTTAAAAACAAATAAAACGTATTTTGAGAGTTTATGTGGGGGGGCAACATTTTTAGAGTTAACAAAAGGTGTATTTAAAAATATAAATATACTAACACCTCCCATAGAAATTATGGAAATATTTGAGCGAAAAACACGGCCATTAATCGACTCTATCGAAAACTGCCAAAAACAAAACCAAAAACTCCAAACCGCACGAGATCAACTGCTACCCAAGCTAATGGCAGGCACGCTTGACCTGAGCGATTTGGATATTCACTATCCGCCAAGTATGAGCTAGCCAGTTGTTGAGAGGAGAGCGCCATGCCCAGCTTAATCACCGAAGCCCAGATCGAAGATCAAACCCTAGCCCTGTTGGAAAACACCTTTGGTTACGAACTGCTCAATTGCTTTACCCATAATCGCGAAGATCTCAACGATGGTTCGGGGCGAACGAGCAAACGCCAAGTCATCTTGCCAGAACGCTTGCATGCGATGGTGCGCCAGCTCAACCCGCATGTGCCAGACGCGACGATTAATCAAGCGCTTGCGCCACTAATCAACGATCTGCGCCAAGCCCAAGACCTGCTGAGCGCCAACTACGAAATCTACCAACTTATCCGCGATGGAATTAGCATCAGCTACGAAGATGCCAACCAGCAACCTGTCCGCGATCGATTGATTCTGATTGATTTTAATAATATCGCGGCCAACCAATTTTTGGCAGTCTCGCAACTGTGGATTCAAGGCTCGCTCTATTATCGCCGCCCAGATATTGTGCTGTATATCAATGGCTTGCCGCTGGTTTTTATCGAGCTGAAAAACTCCAATGTCGCCTTGCACACGGCCTATAGCGAAAACCTAACCAATTATAAGCAGGATATACCGCAACTCTTTCTGACCAACGCCCTGTGTATTCTATCGAACGCAATCGAAACCAAAATTGGCAGCTTCAATGCCGAATGGAGCCATTTTTTCAACTGGTTGCGAGTAGCAGATGAACGCGACAAAATCGATCGTCACGCCATCCAAGCGCAAGCCATCAGCCTGCAGCTCGTTATCGAAGGCTTGTGTGAAAAAGCCAAACTGCTCGATTATCTCGAAAATTTCATCATCTATCACAACAAACAACAAAAAATTATTGCCCAAAACCATCAATTTATTGGGGTCAATCGCGCTATCGAGTCGTTTAACAATCGGGCCGCGCTTGAGGGCAAATTGGGCGTGTTTTGGCATACCCAAGGCTCAGGCAAGAGCTTTTCGATGGTTTTTTATGTGCGCAAAATTCTGCGCAAAATCGGCGGCAACTTCACCTTTTTGGTTATCACCGACCGCGACGATTTGGATCGCCAAATTTATCGCACCTTTCTCAATACCGAGACCGTTAGCGCCAACGAAGCCGCCCAACCTGCCAACAGTGCCGAGCTACGCACATTTTTAAGCCAACAGAAACGCATGGTTTTTAGCCTGATTCAGAAATTTGGCTACGATAAAACCCAAGCCTATCCCGTGCTAACCCTGCGTGATGATATTGTAGTGATTGTTGATGAAGCCCATCGCAGCCAATATCAAGCCTTGGGTGATAACATGCGCCAAGGCTTGCCAAATGCCCAATTTCTTGCCTTCACTGGCACGCCATTGTTAGGCAAAGATCGCAAAACCAATACCTGGTTTGGCAATTACGTTTCCGAATACAATTTTCAACAATCGATGGATGATGGAGCAACTGTCCCATTATTCTACGAAAAGCGCGTTCCCGAAGTGCTGATTCAAAACGATGCCCTCAACGAAGAATTTTATGCCATCCTCGAAGACGAACAACTTAACGAAGCCCAACAAGCCCGTTTAGAACGCCAATTTGCCAGCGAACTCCAAATTATCAAACGCAATGATCGGCTGGAAACAATTGCCCAAGATATTGTCTACCATCTCCCACGCCGAGGATATTTGGGCAAAGCAATGGTGATTAGCGTCGATAAATTTACCGCAGTAACCATGTACGATAAAGTTCAATACCATTGGAAAAAAGCCATTCATTCGTTGCGAGGCACGATTGCAGCAAGCAAAGATGCAGCGCTTAAAGCTGAACTTAAGCAACAACTTGACTACATGCACCAGCTTGAAATGGCGGTGGTGATTAGCGAAGAAGCGGGCGAGAACGACAAATTTCAGCAAGCAGGCCTGAATATTGTGCCGCATCGCCAGCGCATGCAAAAACTTGATGCCCATGGCCATGATCTTGAACACAACTTCAAAGATCCTCGACACCCCTTGCAAGTAGTATTCGTCTGTTCGATGTGGCTCACAGGCTTCGATGCACCAACTGTTTCAACCCTGTATCTCGATAAGCCACTCAAAGATCATAGTTTAATGCAAACGATTGCACGCGCCAACCGGGTTTCAGCCTATACGATTAATAATGTTAGCAAGCTCAATGGCGAAATCATCGATTACTACAACGTGTTTCGCAATATGCAACAAGCCCTGCAAGCCTATGCCCAAGGCTCGGCTGGGCTAAGCGCAATGCCAGTGCGCGAAAAAAGCGAACTTTTTCGCCTGTATGATCATGCGATAGCAGAAGCTACGCTTTTTTGCCAAAACAATGGCATTGCAATTACCGAGCTGCAAGCGCAAATTGCCGATCGCGAAACCCAATTAGACACATTTGAACAATTGGCCCTGTTGAATGCAGCAGCGGATAGGCTTTTAGCAAATGATCAACGACGCAAAGCCTTTGCTGTCTATCATAATACCGCCGCCGCTTTGTATGAGGCCTGCAAGCCCGAAATTATGCACCAATCAAGGCGCACAATGTTGCAAGTGTTTAATTATCTTCGTGATATGGTCGATGCTCGTTTATATAAACCTGATAATTCAGCGATCAACCAACGGATTGGGAGTTTGCTTGATGAAAGTATTGCGGTTGACGATCAGCGTGAAAATGTGCGTGAACAGCAGGCAAGCTACCAAATGATTGCTACGAGCGAAGCTTGGGATCTCAGTAAACTTGATTTCGAGCAGCTTAGTGATTCATTTAAGCAAGCGCCGTTTAAACATCTGCAAATTAGCGACCTACGCGCCTTTATTGAGCAAAAATTAGCCAGCATGCTCAAAACCAATCATAGTCGGGTCGATTTTGTACAACGCTTGCAAGCAATTATCGATAATTACAATGCAGGCGGTAGCACAACCGATAGCTATTTCAAGCAGTTAGTTGAATTTACCAAAGACCTTAAAGCAGAAACCGAGCGCCACGTGCGTGAAGGATTAACCGAAAGCGAGCTAGAAATTTTCGATATTTTGAAACAACCAACAATGAGCAACGTTGATGAGCAGAAGGTTAAGTTAGCAGCTAAAGATTTACTGGAACGCTTGCGCAATCAACAGCCAAAAGTTCTCATTACCGATTGGCATAAACACCAGCAAAGCAGAATGGTTGTTGAGAATACACTGGAGGCGCTCCTTGATAAAACGTTGCCAGATAGTTACAACCCTGAGCTTTTTCGCGCCAAGAGCAAAGAGATTTATCAACTGCTGATTGACCGAGCAGTCCAAGGCCAGCAATGGGCTGCTTAGGCAAGCTTGCGCCAACGGGCACTTGGCCCACGCCCAAGCGGCTCTACCCGCCCAGCGGCTTTTTCTGCTTGCAAGATTTTGCGAATTAAATCGCGGCTCACATGTGGGCAGGCTTCCTCAAGCTCTTTGATCGAAAAATCACGCTGAAAGGTAGCAATTGTGTGCAATACCAAGTTTGTTTTAGCGCCATGGGCATTTAGTTGATTATCGGTACGAAGCTCAAACTCACGATAAGCGGCGGTTAAAATCCCTAGAAAATATTCAGTCCACGGCAAGAGATCATGTTGAGCATCGTGCCAACCCTGCGAAGAACGATATAAAGTATCATAATATGATTCTTTGGTATCTTCGATGAGCTTTTCAAGACTAATATAATGGCCAACTTCATAGCCAGCCTGATACAAGAGCAATAATGTTAGCAAGCGAGCCATGCGTCCATTGCCATCTTGAAATGGATGGATACAGAGGAAATCTAAAATAAATGCTGGAATCAATAACAATGGCTCAATTTCTTCACGCTGGCATTCTTGCTTGAATAAACTAACCAAATGCTGCATCGCGTGGTCGGTCGCATAGGCTGCTACAGGTTGAAAACGCACAAATTGTTGACCATCAGTACGAGTTTCAGAAATTGTATTATCAACTCGCTTCCAATAGCCACCACTACTAGGCAGATAACGAAACATATCACGGTGCAGTTGTAGAATAATATTCGCAGTCAAATCAATATCAGCATGATTGATATGGATCGTATTCAGCACATCGCGATAGCCCAAAATCTCCTGTTCAGAGCGATTGTTGGGCATGGTTTTTTGCTCAACCAAAGCCTTAATCCGATCCAAAGGCACGGTAATACCTTCGATCCGATTCGATGATTCGGTACTTTGAATTAGGGCGTTTTGCCATAAGTTATGTAACACTTGCGGTTGTTGCTGACGATAAAGTCCTTCCATACCTTTATATTCACGAATCCGCCCAATACTCCGAATAAGCCCATGAGAAACATTGAAACCAGCTAGAAATTGATCCTCAAACGATTTCATCATTACTCCAAATCGATCAATTGGAGCTTATTGTAGCATAAATAGGTACTATAATTGAGATTATATATGTATAATTATCATACTTTTACCTATATATAAGCTACTTTACCTTTATAATTTGGCCTTTGGTTGCGCTTGGTGAGATAAATCGAAACCTTTATATAGGTAAAAGTAGCAATCTATTACCTATATATAAGCTACTTTACCTCTATAATTCCTACAAAAGAGCCCCTCTCCTGCCAAGCAAGCGAGGGGCTGAGAAAATGTAAAGCCTTATTTCAGGGCTTTGACGACTTCCACGCCATTGGCGGCCATGTGGTGCAACGAGAACACATGATGAAAATCGCCAGGATGAGCATATAAGCCAAGCTCGCTGGCCACTTCCAGCGGCGTGTCGTAGGTATCAACACATTCGGCAGGCAAGACCACCCGCCGCTGGACGTTACGCGCATTGGCATCCAAGCGCAGGAACATCGCCAATTGATAGACACATAAATCCGAGCAATCGCCAGTCACGATGTAGGTATCAACTTCGGGATGCTCAGCGACCCACGCTGGGAAGCCAGTGCTCAAAGCAGCGCTCAACGAGTTCTTTTCGAAAATTGTAAAGCTATCGGCAAATGGCAAGGCCCGCAATTCGGGTGCTGTGTCGGCTTCGTTCGTGCCGCGCAAACAGTGCACGGGAAACGCGCCGAATTCTACCGCATCTGCTGGATGCGCATCTTGGGGCAGGATGAAGTGGCGCACGCCGCCAGCATGAGCGGTTTTGAACAGCTCAGCAATCGGCGCAACGATGCTTTGCACCCGTGGGCTGGATAACGCGCCATCAGTGCAAAAACCCACAATAATATCAACACAGGTCACCGCCACCCGATCAGCGCCAGCGACCAGTAAATCGTCGAGTGGCAATTCGGGCAAGTTGGCGTACCAGTTATCCAAATATTCCAAAAATCCTTGGCTGTTGTTCGCAAGCATGGAAACTCCCTTTGAAAGGATGAAGTATGAGGGATGAAGGATGAAATAATTAAAGCTTCATCCTTCATAATTCATCTTTCGTAATTTCTAATAATCGACTGGCCGCAAATAATACTCGCCGATGGCGGTGCTGGAGAGCATGGCGGTGCTGGGCAAATGGCGTTTCCAGTGAGTTGTATTGACCCGCCGTTGCACAATTGCCACTTCATCGGCATTAAAACCACGCGCAACCAATTGCTCAGGCCGATAGCCGCTTAGCAAATAGGCCAACACCCGATCAGCCTTACGATATGAGATGCCAAAATCATCTTCGTCGGTTTGGCCAACCACCAAATCAGCTGAGGCTGGCTTGTGGACAATCACATCGGGCACACCGATGGCCGAAGCCAATTCCCAAACTTGGGTTTTGAATAAATCACCAAGCGGATTGACCGGCGGCGCATCGTCTGCATGCCAGGTGTAATAGCCAAACAAACGCTCGGTTTTGTTGCCAGTGCCAATCGGAATACAACCAAGTTTCTGCGATTGATCAAACAGCACGATCATACGCGTGCGAGCCATCACATTGCCGCGTCGCCGACCATCTGCATCTGGCTCAAAGGCCAAATAGCCATCAACAGCGTTGGTAATTTCGATTGTGCGCTGCTGAATGCCCAAATCATCAATCACCAACTGAGCGTGATCTAAGCTATCCGACGATGAGGTGCGATAGGGCATGCGTACGGCCAGCACATTCTCTGGGCCAAACGCCTTGGCACACAGATAGGTAGTCAAGGCCGAATCCACACCGCCTGAAAGCCCAATGACAACTTGTTTAAAGCCACGTCGAAAGCCAACTTCATCGCGCAGAAACTCAATCAGCCAATTAAGCGTGAGTTCGGGATTGATGCACAATGGCTCGTCGCTATTTGGGTCGAAGCGTGGCGCAGCAATAATTGGAAAGCTTTGCTTGCCCACCGTTGCTTTGGCGCGCTTTTCGCCTTCGCTATCGATGGTATGTTTGTGCGAGCTGGCATCGCTCAGCCCTTGCGAATCGCTGGAAAGCGCAGTATCCCAGGTGCTTTGGCGTTTTTTGCCTTCGCTGGCAGCGTTGACATCGCGCAAAATAAAGGGCAAGCGTTCTTCTAAATCAGCCAACAACGGCAAATCAGCGCGGGCCAAGGTCAAATCACTCAGATCAATATCAACCAACAGCACCGCTTCCGACCATAAGGGAGCGCGCGCGCGTTCATCGGAGCGCGGCCCAACCACGACCGAGCCGCCAGCAAAGCCTTTGCCGCCTTCGAAGCCGACAATTTGGCAAACTGCGAGATACACGCCATGCTCACCAGCAATCTCACGAATCCGATCATCCCAGCGAGCGAGGTTGCTTGGGCGATCTTCGTTGGAGCCACGGGCAGGCGATGCACTGACGACATACAGCATTTGTGCTCCATCGAGCGCGGCTACCGTGCCGCTCAGCGAGTGCCATGCATCCTCGCAAATCAAGATTGCGACCCGCCCGAAGCGGGTATCGAAAGCGGCAATTTCGCGGCCAGCCTCAACAAATCGTGCTTCATCAAACACGCCATAGGTTGGCAAAAACATCTTGCGATGCACATGGCCAATGCCCGCCAAATTGCTATCGCTGCCAAGCGTGGCGTATAAAGCGCTATTGTAGAAGCGCTCACGCCAGCGTTCATAAAAGCCAACCACAATATCCAGCGCGGGAGCATCAGCGCCACAAGCAGCCAAATACGTTTGTTGCAAATCGTGAAAGAGCTGGCCTGCGGTAAGAGCTTGTTCGCGCACGCCGCCTTCAAGGAAATAGCCAGTTAAGGCAGTTTCCGGCAACATCAGCACATCTGGTCGGCGCTCGTTGCTGCCAAATTGGGCAAATAATTCGCCAAGCCGCGCCAAATTCGCAGCATAATGCCCCTTGCGTGGGCGAAATTGAGCTAAAGCTAAAGTATACATAAACACCCCTAGTCAAGTCAGAGGGCAAAAATCAGAAGGCAAAATAATGCAGGCTTAGAGCATTTTGACTTTTGACTTTTGCCCTTTGACCTATTGTTCGTCCTTCTTTTTGGCTTCGCGATAACGAAAAACAAAATCGCCTTCGATGCGTGAATCGCGGAAACGATAGAGCCGAGCTGGCCGCCCGCGACTATTGAGCAATTTGCCCGTGTCTTCGAGCAAATCCGAATCACGCAGCTTGCGATAGAAATTGGCTTTATCGAGCTTCTCGCCCAAAATCTCTTCATAAATTCGTTTGAGCTTGGGCAAGCTAAATTCCTTGGGTAGCAATTGAAAGGCCAAGGTGGTATATTCAAGCTTCGAGCGCAAACGATCGATTGCAAAGCGCAAAATCTTTTCGTGGTCGAACGCTAAATCCTTGGGCAATTCATCGACTGGAAACCAGCGCACTGCATTCGATTCGTCGGAAACTTGCAGCGCTTGTTCTTCGGTGCGAATTAAGGCAAAATAGGCCACGCTAATCACGCGGGTGCGCGGATCGCGCCCAGGCTCGCCGAAGGTATACAGCTGCTCCATATACACATCGTGCACCCCAGTTTCTTCTTCCAACTCGCGCCGAGCAGCCATTTCCAACGATTCATCCATGTTGACAAAGCCACCTGGAATCGCCCAATGGTCGGCGTAGGGCCAATGTTTGCGCTGCACCATCAGCACATGCAAGCGCCCACTGCGTAAGCCAAATATCACCACGTCGACCGTTACAGAAGGCCGCTCGTATTTTGTCGCATCGTAGTTTTCAGCAGTTTCGGTCATAGCTGCTCCTAATAGTGTTATTATGACACAAAGTATAAACATGAATGGAGCAGTTGTCAATAGGGAGTATGAGAACATAGAACATAAAGCATAGATGTAATGATTCATTGGATTGGCAATCATGTCCCCTCACCCCCCAACCCCCTCTCCCACTGAACGCGGGAGAGGGGGAGCCGACCATTTTTCGCCAAGCAATTACGGGAGAACCACGCGTTTACAGCCCCTCGCCCGCGCCACGGGAGCGGGGTTGGGGTGAGGGGACTATGCCATTGTTAACCTCATGTACTAGTGCCCATAGAGCATAGAGCATATAAATTTTTATGGTTAACAATGAATCAGGTAAAGCAAGCAAATATTTACTCTGAGCGCTGTAACATTTCGATAGCCAATAGCCTGAAGCATAACCTTATGTTCTATGTTCTATGCTCTATGCTCTTTTTACCGATCCCTGCCCCCTGATCCCCAGCCCCCAACTACCAATCCCCGGCTTTTACAATCGGATGTTGGTTCTATTGCGTTCACTTCATGGCCATAGTACAATACTGGCAACTGCTCCAAGTGAGCTGCATTCAACAATCAATTGCTCAAACACATAGGCTTGGGCATGGTTGCCGAGAATGAAGTTGGTGAACAGATTGGGTGCTGGTTACAAGCACCGCACATTCGCAACACTTGGATCGTGAACGTTCAATGCAATTCAGCATTGAGAACTGGTTAAATCTCCTCGCCCTTTGGTTTGCAATGGGGCTTTGATGCGGGTTGAGGATTATGCGTAACAGCAGCATCCAATTGAAGAACGTTCCACTAGGAGCAGCCCTTTGCCAGCTTCTTACCTTGCTTGGGTAAGAAGCTGGTGCACTTTAGGTTTTTTTAAGGAGGCGTACCGTGGAATGGAACATTAAGAGCCGTAATATTAAGCTACACGATGCGCAAAAAGCATTTATTCAAGAAAAATTAGGCAAATTAGAACGCTACCTTGACGGAATTAACGATTGGAAAGTGGAATGCCGTTTTGAAACACTGCGAGGTAGCGGCGAAACATATACCGTCCAAGTAACGTTGTTGGCCGACCACGGAATTATCTTACGGGCCGAAGAAAATGATCGCGAGCTGTATCCAGCAGTCGAAGCTGTGCACGATAATTTGCAGCGCCAAATTCGCCGCTTCAAGGAAAAACATTATCGCCGTGGCAAATTGCGCCGCTCAGCTGGCGAAATGATTGCTGCTCCGCTGCCAGAATTGCCCGACGATGCAGAACAAGCAGAAGAACGCCAAATTATTCGAGCCAAGGATGTAACCTTGCGTCCAATGTTTAGCGATGAAGCCATTGAACAAATGGAGTTGCTGGGCCACTCGTTCTTCGTGTTCCGCGATGCTGAAACCGAAAAAATCCAAGTTGTCTATCGCCGTAACGATGGCAATTATGGCTTGATTATGCCCCGCTAAATCGCCTTCTTGCAGCAGGGATCACATGCATGTGTGATCCCTGTTTTGCTTTAATCAGGCATAATGCAAGAGCCTTGATTTTTGTGGAGTGTGCCAATGATTCTCTATTTTGTGCGCCATGGAATTGCCGAAGATTGGGCCGAAAGTGGCCTTGATCAGGATCGGCGTTTAACCGAGCGTGGGCGTAAGCGGATTCGCCAATGTGCCCAAGCGCTACGCTTACTGGAAATCAAACCAGATCTGATTTTGAGTAGCCCCTTGCCGCGAGCCGCCGAAACCGCTAGCATTATTGCCGAAGCGCTTAGCACTGACCCACCAGTGCATAAAGCGCAATTGCAACCCGATGCAGCCAAGAGCGATTTTATTGCCGAATGCCTTAACGCCGATTGTTCAAGCCTCATGATCGTTGGCCATCAGCCAAATCTTAGCGAGTATGTGTCGCAGCTTGCAGGCTATGGTACCAACCTGATTTTCAAAAAAGGCACGGTTTGCCGAGTTGAGATGCAGGGCGAGCATGGCCAAATTAGTTGGCTGCTAGCGCCAAAAGTGCTGATTGCGCTGGCCGATGCCCGCCAAGCCAAGCCCATAAAACAGAAGCATTAACAGCTCATTTTCAGCAAAATTACAGCTTGTAAGCCAACTACAAGCCTGTTGAGAGCAACGTTTCATCGTTATCAGCAACCAAGTTGCGTATACTCACGCCTATAGTTATGTAGGAGGAATTACTGATGAAACGTTGGATTCTCTTGTTCGTTGTTCTTGTTGGTTTAGCGTTACCCCAGGCGAGTTATGCCGCCGAACAGCAATGTTTTGAGCAAACTGGCTTTTGTATCGAAGGTCGCTTTCTACAATATTGGCAGCAAAATGGCGGCTTGCCAGTCTTTGGCTATCCATTAAGCAAAGCAGAAGATCGCTACAATCAGGATAGTCAGCAAACTTTTTTGACCCAACAGTTCGAACGAGCCCGCTTTGAGTTGCACCCTGAGTTTGCCGCTCCTTACGATGTGTTGCTCGGACGCTTGGGCGATGATTTGCTGCGTTATCGCAATCTCGATAGCGCAATGTTACCGCGTGAGACCGGTTCCAAAGCCGATTGTTTGTGGTTTGAAACCACTGGGCACAATGTTTGTAATCAGGCCAATGGCTTGGGCTTTATGCGCTACTGGCAAAGCAATGGCCTCAACGACCCCAAACTTGATAGCTTTGGCCGTTCATTGCAATTGTTTGGCTACCCATTAACTGATGTGCAAATGGAAACCAACGCCAATGGCGATACGGTGCTGACCCAACATTTCGAGCGTGCCCGCTTCGAATGGCATCCCAATCAGCCTGATCAATTCAAAGTGTTGCTTGGCTTGGTGGGCAAAGAATCGCAGCAATTGCGCTATGGCGAAGGCTCAAACCCCAGCAACCTCACGATGATCGATAGCCGAGTGTTTTTCACTGCCGATGATGGCGTGCATGGCCAAGAGTTGTGGGTCAGCGATGGCAGCGATGCGGGCACGCGCCTGGTCAAAGATATTCGGCCAACTGGCTCAAGCAACCCCTATCGATTAACCGCCGCGCTTGGCCAAGTGTTTTTTGTGATTACAACTGATGCTAACGACCAATTATGGGTGAGCGATGGCACTGAAATTGGCACCAAACTGGTCTATTCGTTTATGCGCCCAGCCGTCGAACAACCAGCAATCGTTGATATTGCAGCAGTTGCTGGCGGGGTCATTGTTTTGGGCAATAGCCTTGAAACTGGCATTGAGCCATGGTTCAGCAATGGTAGCAGCGTTGGCACATATCTGATTCGCGATATTAACCCAGGCCCAGCTGGCTCGGAAATTCGAGTTCAAACATGTTGTAATTATTATTTCGCTGCAGAATTTACCTCCATGTCCAATGGGCTGGTGTTTATAGCTAACACTGGCAGCGCTGGCAACCAACTGTGGCTCAGCGATGGCAGCATCCAAAACACACGCCAAATTAGCAACTTTGCAGCAAATAATGAATTTGTGGCCGAACTCGAACGCTTGAATGATCAGCAGATCATTGCCGCAGTTCAGAAACCTGAGGCTATCCAAATTGTCCAGATCGACATTACAACCGGCAAGCAAAGCCAACTCACCAGCCATGCCCGCTTTTACCTTGGCACGCGCTTAATCGTTTCGGCGCATAATCTGGTCAATATTGGCAACAAAGTTTATTACCACGTGGTTGATGAGCTTAATTCAACCCTCTGGCAAGTTGATAGCCAAACAGGCGCAAGCCAAATCAATTTAGCTGGCTATCAGCTTAAAAACATCAGCAACGACCAGGGCCAAAGCCAATTGCATCTCCAATTGCTGAATGCAGATCGCAGCGAGGCTGGCTTGTGGGCGTGGGATGGCGCGAAACTGCAACAACGCAGTGGGCTTAATGTTCAACAACTGCGGATTAATGGTCAGCGCATATTCGGGATTAGCGGCGAAACATCACCCTACCGCGTGTATGCCAACACCTCCAGCAACCAAACGCTGGCCTACCTTGGCTCAGGCTTTCATCGGTTGGCAAATAGCCCAGCGTTTGCCCAAGTAAGCCGCTTTAGCACCAATCAAGGCATCTTCTTGGCGTTGCCAAGCTTGGCTCATGGCGTAGAGCTGTGGTATAGCGATGGCAACACGCTGCGCATGGTCAAAGATATTCGCCCATAACAATCTGATCTGCGCTTAGCAAGCAACTCCACTTGGAGCAACAGGTGGAGTTTTTGCTTGCCAATTCAGCCAAATTTCAGCTTGCCATTAGTTTGTAAGTTGATTCGCAGTCGCATACCACACGCCGTTCATCGCCCAAAACAAGCCCGATTGCTATACTCAGCATATTGATGTATTGGAGGAATAGCGATGAAATATTGGATTCTTTTGGGCTTGATCGTTGCCAGTTTGACAATGCCTCACGCCAGTCAAGCGGCTGAGCAGCAATGTTTTGAGCAAACCGGCTTTTGTATCGAAGGCCGTTTTTTGGAATATTGGCAGCAAAATGGCGGATTGCCAGTCTTTGGCTATCCACTCAGCAAAGCCGAAGATGAATACAATCAAGATAGTAGGGAGTCTTTCCGAACGCAATACTTTGAACGGGCACGCTTTGAATTGCACCCTGAGTTTGCCGCACCTTATGATGTGTTGCTGGGGCGGCTGGGCGATGATTTGCTGCGCTATCGCAACATTGATAGTGCGATGTTGCCGCGTGAAACTGGGCCGCAACAAGGCTGTTTGTGGTTTGAAACAACTGGCCACAATGTGTGTAATCAAGCCAATGGCGTGGGCTTTATGGCCTATTGGCAAAATCATGGCTTGAACGACCCACAGCTTGATGCGTTTGGTCGTTCGTTGCAATTGTTTGGCTATCCGCTGACTGATGTGCAGCTGGAAACCAATGCCAATGGCGATACGGTGCAGACCCAACATTTCGAGCGCGCGCGCTTCGAGTGGCATCCTAATCAGCCCGATCAATTTAAAGTCTTACTGGGTTTGGTTGGCAAAGAATCACAACAATCACGTGGTGGTGAAAGTTCGTGGCCCTATGAATTAATGCTGGTCAATGACACGCTCTTCTTTACTGCTGACGATGGGATTCATGGCCGCGAGTTATGGGCAAGTGATGGCAGCGAAAACGGCACGCGCTTGGTTAAAGATATTGAGCCTGGCGCAGGCGATGGCTGGCCGTATCAATTGGCCAAAGCAAAACATGGCCTATTTTTCATTCGTTTGACCCCACAAGCTAATGAATTGTGGTTTAGCGATGGCAGCGAGGCAGGAACCCGTTTGGTAAAACAGCTTGCAGGTAGCAATACCTATATGACCAACCTAATAGCCTTGGGCGATGGAATCCTCTTTTTTGCCAACGATGGCATAAGCGGAGTTGAGCCATGGTTTAGCGATGGCACCGCTGCTGGCACCTACCTGTTGCGCGACATCAACCCAGGCCCAGCCCACGCCAATGTTGAAACGAGTTATGGTTTTTTCTGGACAGAATATACGCCGATTGCTGATGGCATGGCCTTCTTAGCCCGCAACGAACAGGCTGGAGTGCAAGTATGGTGGACTGATGGCAGCGAGGCTGGCACGCGCCAAATCAGCAATTTTACTGGCGATGTGCATAGTGTCTTTGAATTAGAGCCATTAGATGCAAACCATGTGATTGTCGCTGCAAGTAATGAAGGCACATTTGGCATGTGGAATGTCAATATCAGCACTGGCGAGCAGCATGTTTTGGCAACCCACCCATGGATTACGGGCAGCATTCGCAACCCATTGCCTGCTTCACAACTAACCCAAGTGAATAACGAGGTGTATTATCAAGTCTATACTCAAGGGATTGGCACGAGCCTGTGGCACACCAATGGCCAACCACAACAAACCAGCCAACAAACGCTTAATGGCATGACTCCCTATCGCTTGCTGAGCGCCAATAACCAACTGTTTCTGCACTTGTATAACGAGACAGAACAAACTGGTTGGTGGCGTTTCAACTCGGCTAACGACTTAACCCAATTCACGCCGCTCGACCTAATTTTAGAGGATACAGGCAATGGATTGATTGGCTGGCACTTGTTCAACCATGGAACGCGGGTCTATCGCAGTGCTGCCGATTATCAAGCTATGAGCTACCAAGGCTCATTGATGAGCATGAGTGGCAATACATTCGACGCAACAAAACGAGCTAGCAATGCCAAACGCAGCTTCTTTACCTTGCTGGATAGCCAACATGGTGGCGAGCTTTGGCTGAGCGATGCCCAAGGTTTGCGCTTGGTCAAAGACATTCGGCGCTAATCAAGGCGGTGGCGCAACTGGAAAGGTTGCGCCACCGTGCTTATTCGGCCACTACCTCAAGTTTGGCTTTAAGCTGGCTCCATAGTTCAAGGGCTTGCACTTGACTCAAGCCTGAAAACTGTCCATCGCCAACTTCAATCACAATCCATTCGCCATTGATGAGTTGGCCAATATCGACAGCAATAAACGGTGTACCAACCCGCCGAGCAGCTTCGCGGGCGAGATTTTTGACGCTAGCAAGCTCGGCAACATTCAGTGCAAATTCCTCACTTGGTGCATCCCAATAGAAGCCATAGGCCAAAACTTGATTTTGATAGACAAAGACCCGATATTCGCGGCCTAAGGGAAAGGCCTGATAGTGGCTCTCAAGCGTGCGCAACTGAACGAAGCGGCGCAAAATAACTCGACCGCGCGCTTGGGCTGGTTGGTTCAAGAGTTGAACGCTTAGATGCTCGAGTTCGGCGCTAGTCGTTGCCACACACGCTTGCCAACCCTGCTCCTTATTCGATTTGATTGCGCCTTTGACGAAGATCGGCCAGCCCAAGCGATCTTCTGCTGCGGCTAATTGGCCAAGCTCAGTAATGACACAACTTAATGGCGTTAGCTCGCCAAGCAAGGGATAGAAACGATCGAATTCCATAGCAGTTTGATATTGTTCTGGGGTGTTGATAAGCCAAATATTGCGGGTTGCTGCCGCGTGATAGAGCGCAGCGTAATGCTCAGGCTTAGGAATATAACCAACCCAAATTCCGGTTTGTGGCTGCTCAAACACTGGCACATAAGCAAGCACAGCCTCAAAATCTGCCCATTGCTCAGGTTCGGGTGGCAACGCATAAACCCGCAAGCCAAGCATGCGGGCGGTTTCTGTAATCAGGTTAAGTTCACGCTCATTGGTTGTTTGCTGTTGATTGAGAGTTGCTTCACTCAGTACAACTAGCATCGCAACTCCTTTACGCCTTCTGAAGCCATTGGCCAATTACCTGCGACATACCGGTCGTTTCTTCCTCAAAGCCCAATTGGCGATAGAACGTTTGCTGATCGTCGGTAAATAAACAAACGTGTTGGCCTTGCAAATCGGCCAAAATCTGCTTCACCAAACTGCTCGCAATCCCTTGGCGGCGGTAATCGCTCTGCGTCCAGACATCGACGATATAGGCGTTGCATACGCCATCGGATAATGCACGCGCCTTGCCAATAATCCGTTCGCCATCGAGCGCAAAACAGACGCTATAGCTGGCGGCAAACGATCGTTGATATTGCTCTGGCGTGCGCCCATTATCAAACTTATCGGCTGCAAGCTCAGCTTTTAATCTAGCCCAATCGATGGCTTCTAAATCGCGCTTGTAGTGAATTGACATTGCACTCCCTCGCTGAAGAACATAGAGCATAGAGCATAGAGGAGAAGTGAAGTTCAGAGATCGATCTCGGGAACGGGGATTGGAATTTGTAGGGCAAGAAAGGCAATCGGTTCCATTGAGTCTAATCCCCTCACCCCCTAGCCCCCTCTCCCGCCAGCGAGGAGAGGGGGAACCGCTGAATCAGTGCTCTATGAACAGAAAACATATAAAAAGCGAAATTTTCAAGCCAGCGAGGAGAGGGGGAACCGCTGAATCAGTGCTCCCCTCGCCCGCGTTCAGTGGGAGAGGGGCTGGGGGTGAGGGCATGCCTCTAATTGTCCATAACCAATAGCCTGATCCCCGATCCCCGCCCCCCAATCCTTACTATGTTCTATGTTCTTTGTTCTTTACGGATACTGCGCCCAGCCTTGGTAGAGTTGGCGACCAAGCAAGCCTAGCTGAATTTCGTAGGCACTGCCAGCCAGCTCAGGATGATGCTCGAAGCGGTTGCGCTCGAAATATTGCACCAAAAAGCCTTTGCCTTGGGCTTCGTCGTATTCCCAATATGCTTCGCTGACCGGAAAACCATATAAGGCAATGCCGCCATTTTGCTCCCAATATTCCTTGAAGGGATAGCACAAGCTATGGCCAGTTTCGACGAAATAGCTACATTCAGCAGGCGGATTTTGGGCTGGCGGCAGGCTACGCCAATCAACACCACCGCGTTCGAGCGAACGCACCCCAAGCAAACTGAGTTGCACCCGAAATTCAGGTTGGTTGTTGGGATGTAATTCAAAGCGGTTGCGCTCAAAATATTGCACAATTGTTGGCATGCGGCCTGGGCCTGGCTCGGTCAATTCGTCGGTTAATGGCAAGCCAAAGCGCGCCAAACCGCCATTTTGCTCCCAATAGCTCAAAAAGCCACCAAGAATCGTATGCGGGGTTTCGGCGAAACTACGACCTTCGCCGCTGTAGCCGCCATATTCAACCCAAATTGGCATGCCACGTTGATCGGGCTGAATTTTGACGGTGCCAGTGTCGGTGTTGACAACGCGCAACAGCGTTCCATCGTAGGCCCGCACCTGCACATGCTTGCAATCACAATTAATTTCGAGGTATGGTGGCGATTGAGCTTCGTGGACCCACCACAAAATATCAACCGAACGATCGCCGTTGCTCCAATGTTGCCAACCAAGCCCAGCATCGTAGGGCAATGCATAATTTGCTTGCCAACTCAAGCCACCCAAGTTATGGGTCAGATGATAATAGGCGCTATAGCTTGGCTTGCGAATCCGTTGATCATCAAAATTGAGTGGATAGGTCCGGCGCAACATGCCAAAGTGAAATTGATTTTCCGTTGGGTCATTGATTGGGCGAGTGTAATTCACATTGTCGCCAGTATCGTTGCGGAAATCGTACCAAAAGATTTTCTCAACCCCTGGGTGGGTCATCGCCAGCAGATAGAAGCGTTGCAGCCATGCCGCTTGTTCAGCTTCATCAACAATTCCATCGCTTTCTGTCGACCAGCCAACCTCGGTATACCAAATCGGCTTGCTGCCAAATTGGGCCAGCAGGGCATCGATTTCGGCGGCCTGTTCGCGATAAGTCTGGGTGCGATCGCGGCGCAAAACTGGCACTTCGGGCGCATCTGGGCGATAGGGGTGCAGGCCTAAAATATCAAACATCGGCCAAGCACCAAGATTATACAAGCGTTGCAGATAATCGGGCGTATCGTAGGCAAATTCGGGAATTTCGCTCCAAATATCGGCGACACCACCCAAGACAATTTTAGCCTCAGGGTCGGCTGCCCGAATCGCAGCGCTGGCAGTTTGTAATACGCGCACAAAATCATCGACGTTGTAGAGGCCGCTTTCATAGCCCGATGGCACCAAATTTGGCTCGTTCCAGACTTCCCAATATTTGATTTGGCCACGCTCACGGCCATAGCGGGCGACCGTTGCATACACATAATCGCCCCAATCGCTCAACCATTCTTCTGGGTGCGGATTGCGGCCTTTGAACCAAGCAGGATTATAATCGAGCAAGCCCAAAACGTTGATGCCAGCTTCGGCCTGCAACTGAATTGCCCGATCATAATTGTAGAATTTTGAGCTATCGCCATCCCAGCGGAAGGGGCCATCTGGCTCAAACTGAACCTGATCCCACCAAATTTCTTCGCGGTTCCACTGAACACCAGCTTCGCGCATCAACCGAATCATGGTGGGCATTTCATCGGCGCGCACGCGGTTGCCCAATGAGACCACCATGCCAAATGGCGTTGTTTTATCACCCCATGGAATCTCGGCAGCAGCGGCGGGAGTAGCGGGGTTGGCCAGCAAAAACGGTGTGACGACGAGCACCAGCGCCAGCACCAGAGGGAGCAAGCGTTTGTGCATTGCAGTTTATCCCTTGTACAATCAGAATTCTTCTCAACGTTGCGTAGTGTACCATGCTTGCCTTGGTTTGCTGCTGATAAAAAGCTGAAAAGTTACCAAAGAGCAGAGAGCAAAGAACATAGAACATAGTAGGGGTTGGGGGTTGGGGATTGGGGATCAGGCTATGGGCTTTTGGCTTTTGGCTATGGGAAATTAATAATCAAAACAATCTGTACAATCGGTGGCTAAAAAACTTAACCTTCGCGATCTTTGCGTTCTTCGCGGTTTCCGTTCTTCGTGCTCTTCTTGTCCTTCGTGGATCAAAAATTACGGCTCGCTATAGCCCACAACCGCCAGCTCTGCTTGCTTGGGGTCGCTGCTAAAAATCAGGGTTGCGCTTTGCTCAGCGTGGCCGGGCAAGAGATCAAGCGTCACATTGCTCTCTTGATCATCCACCTTGCCAACAACCTCGACCGCAGCCGCTGCTTGATCGCCATCATTGCGCACGGTTACTTCGAGGTAAAATTGTTGGCCAACTTGGCGAACCTCGCCCATTGCAAGGCTAAATTGGGCTGGTTCGTCGCCTTCGGTGGCCCACAGCCAGCCAATCAAGCCAACCAAACAACTGAGCAGCAAGACTGCAATACCGAGCGAAACCCATTCGGCGGTTGTACGTGCTTCGCGTTTTTTCATACCGCTAATCTCCCTGCCGCGCCGCCAACCGTGGCAGGCAAGCCCAAAACAATCGTGTAATCGATAATTTGCGCCAATGATGTACTTTCATCAATTTGGTTGAATACCCGCAGCGTGACCAAAGCAAACACCAACGAGATAATGTATGAAGCAATCGTTTCGCTGAGTGGCGATTGAAACAAGCCACGATCGCTTTTACGCTGCTTATGGTCACCAAACTCAGCTTGAAACACAATCACATACGAAATGATCAACGATGCCGCCATAATTAGCCACAGCCACCATGGCGGCAACGAAGCAGCAATCACGCCAACTTCATCAGTTGGGGCAATCGAAAGCCCAACCACAGTTGCCCCAAGCATCGTCCCGCCTGCATCAACCAAGGTCGCATGCCAAAAACTTTGCTGCTTCGGTTCTTCGTCGTTAGCTTCGCGGCGCAACAAGCCATTGGCCATGCCAACGCCAATTGCACATGGCATGGTTTCCAAAACAACTTTGCCCAAAATCACATCATACGCCAGATCAAAACTGACGCGCCGTAACACGACGAGGCTAAAACATGCCACTAACGCACCGAGCGCCAAAGCTTCGATGCTATCCGCGAGCGAGCGGCTCCACGTTTCATCGCAATTGCGCCGAAAGCCAGTTGCCCGATTGAGCGCAACCAAAGCGATATAGGTTAGGCCAAGGTACAACACCATATGCAACGGCGTGAGATCGCTGCCAATATCCCACACTTCCATCGTGTAGAGCAACGGAATGCCAAACAAAAACGCGCCAGCTATTCCATTGAGCAAATCATCAAACTCACGCCGCCACATACTTGATTCCTATCGTTGCTGCTCGGCCAATTTTTGGTCGAGGCGTTGTTCGGCTGCCAAACGCTCCAAGGCATGCTCACCCAAATCGACAAATTGCATGCCTTCGATCAGGCTTGGATGGACTTTTTGCAAGGCCAAGTACATCTGTTGGGCAATCGCGCGATAGCTTGGGTGGCCTTGCGGCGCGGCGCGTAGCTCAATCAAATGATAGGCTTCGCGCAAATTCAAACGAAACCGCCAACGAATGCGATAGGCAAACGGCACCAGATATTGCGCTGCTTCAGGCAAATCGGCCTCGATCGTTTGCACCGCTGCTGCCGCTTGATCGAGCGCCGTGCAATAGGCCTCAGCAACTCCAGCGGCCTCAAGCTCGGGCGCAACTGCATAGCCATGAACCACGCTATAGCGCTGACGCTCTTGGGTCAGAATCCGGTGGCGCTGCAAATCGCGATACGCGCCAATATCAGCCAGAAAATCAAAGGTATAGTAGGTTTCTTCGAAGGCTCGGCCTGGGCGATGGAAACGCGAGCCACGTTCGCCAACGTAGGCCCGCAGAATCGCAATCCGCTGATCAGTTGGCAAATTTCGTGCCCAGCTTTGGAGGTTTTCCAAAGGCTGATCGCTGTGTGGATAGAGAATCGCCGCCACAACTTTGGCCTCAGCATCAGGATCAAATTCAACTAAACTAACGCTCTGTTGATTGGGGCTAGCTGGAATTTCGGGGCTAAACGCTGCGCCTGATTGGCGCATTGTGGCGAGATATTGGCTATAGGCCGCACCACGCGCGGTTTTGGCCCGTTTAACGAATGAAGGAATCAGTTGATCAAGCTCATGTTGCAGATTAACCCCCACGCCACGAACTTCGCTATGTTCGGAGCTAGCTAATTTGGTCAGCAAATATTCATAAGCGCGACCGTTGCCAAACAAGCCAACATTGGTGAGCGTCGCCATTGGCAGCAACCCGCGCAATAAATCCAGCGCTTTGGCCCGCGTCGCGCTGGCGTAGGCCCGTTCGCTGGTTTTGGCATCGCGCGGGGTGGCGCTTTGGACCCACGCTTGCACTGGTTCGATCAAAGTGCGATAGCTGTCGAATAAACGATCAAGCGTTTGTTCATACAGCGCGGCGTGGGGCGATTGCATAATTTCGGCCACACGATGATAGCGATATTTCCCTGCTACTTGGCGATCGAATGGTACATAGCGCGTCGATTTCTCCAGCGGATCGAGGCCCAAGCGGCTATCTTCGAGCGCCTTGGCGACGATGTTGCTTACGCCTTCGCAGGCCACGTGCGCCCCACCCAATTCGGCAACCGAATCGTCGCCATAGCCGAGTAACACCCGTTCGTAGAACGCTTCGGCCTGTTTGGTTGCCACCAATTGATCGTTGCCATTGCTGGCGGCATGGCCAACAATTGCCTGAAAACCAGCCTCTGGCGCTTGAATAAATTCGTCGAGCAGCATGCGGCGTAGGCTCTTATCGCTGCGGCTATAGCGCGAGAACAAGGCACCTTTGACAACTTCTGGGAGGTTGCGCAAGCCAAAAATTGGCTGATCGAGGTTGGTGACAAACGGTGCTAGAATCGCCTGTTCTTCAGGCGTAAATGTATCGCCCCAAGGGTCATGCATTGGAGTTCTCCAGTAGATTATTTGTTTCAAACTTGGCTATTTTATCCTGATATTGCAAGGTGGTGTTTTGGTGAGATTACTAGGGATTATGGATAAACTAACATTGAAAGGATAGTTATTAACGCAGAGGCGCAGAGCCACGAAAGTATGAAGGATGAGGGATGAAGGATGAAATCGAGAGAACATAGATGTACTGGTACATGAGGTTAACCACTGCTTGATCCCCTCACCCCCCAGCCCCCTCTCCCACTGAACGCGGGCGAGGGGGAGCACCTTTTTACCAACGAATTGTGGCAGAACCACAGCGTTAAAGCCCCTCGCCCAGCGGATGGGAGAGGGGTTGGGGTGAGGGCATCAGTTGCCTACAGTCCCAACCCCTGTTGCACAACCCACCAATTGTTCCGCTCGCCTATAGCCTAGAGCCTTCTCTTCTTCACGCTCTTCGCGAGCTTCGCGGTTTCATGCTTCGTGTAACTTCGTGCTCTTCGTGGATCAGAGACCTACCACATAACGAGCTGATCAATTTCGGCAGTTGATAAGCGAGCCAGTTGCTCAGGCAGTTGTTGCTGCACAAGTTGCTGAATGGCGGCAGCTATGAACGAAGGATTGCTCGGTCGACGACCTGCATCTTGCAATGATGTTGCCAGCTGATCCAAAACGATCAAACAGCCAAAATTACGAATTTGGGCAGGCTCGATTGCTTGATTAGCAGTAAATTTTTTATGCGCATGGCCATAGCTAGTTAAGCCTGCGGCCAAACCTTTTAAGATGGCTTGGCGATAGCTTGGCTCAAACGGCACATGGCGATAGCGCAGCAAACATTGCTCAATTTGGCTAAAATAGCTAAATTGCAGGCCAATTTTGAGTTGAACATGCTCATTGGCAGCCTCAAACTCAAGATATGGCTGGGGATTTAAGTTGTTGTAAATTAATTCATCGAGATAATCGCGCAGCCCATTGGGGTAAAACAGATGGTTGCTGGTGGCATGAAGCGTATCAATCACTTCAATTCGACAACCAGGAAACAGCGTTGCCAAGCCACGCAACGAACCCAGCAGTTGATGGATTGAGCTAGTTCGCTGTATGAAGATAGCGTGGTTGGGCACAAAAAAGATGCTTCGATAGTTGGCTTGGCTGGAACCAAGCAGCTGTAATGCAGGAATGGTAGGCTCGCCGTTGTAGCTTAATTGATAATGTTGCCCAGCAGCATGCAGATCGATGCTGCATTGTTGAGCAGCGCCAAATAGATGCAGCAACTCGGCTGGCGGCAAGCCACAACCAGCAACCGATTCTATGCTCGACCCAAAATCTTGCACCATAAAGCAGGCTTCTGGCAAGCTAGTTATATGAATCCGCTGCGCATGCTGCTTGGTTAGGAGGAAATCGACGTATTCAATTAATAAACCTTGAATTGCCTTGCCATCATTACCGCCATAGTACATTCCCACATTTTCACGGCGAAAGACAATTTTGCCCCGATCTGCTGGCATTTGAATGTTGCTCGCGCTGTATAGAGAATTATCGGGCATTCGTAAACCTCTGTTCAGCGTTTATTGGCTTGAATCAAGGCGTTTTCTCCTCCCTTCCGTCCCTCCGCTGGAGGGAGACGCAGGGGTTTTCAGCCCCTGCACCCCAAATATTTGTCTGCTGGATTGTTATTATGGTTCTGTTTCCCATGCTTCGTGCAATTCGTGGCAAAAAAACTTAACTTCGTGATCTTCGCGTTCTTCGCGGTTTCAGGCTTCGTGTAGCTTCGTGCCCTTTGTGGATCAATCGCGTGGCGGCTGATCGACTTTGGGGCGTTTTTCGTGTTTTTTGCGCAGCACAGCGGTCACTTCTGAGCGATTATGGAATAGTTGGCGTGCGCCAATCACCCAATAAGCGGTGCGCAAAATACTCAGCGAGTGATAGGCAATTTGGGCGCTATGCTCGTGGGGCAATTTGAGCGTAACCACCGCCAAGCCATCGTTGGTCAAAGCATTGGCAGCATCAACCATCAGCCACGCCGAATCGCGGGCATCAATCCGCATATCATTGACAATCACGGTAAAGCGCTCTTGAGTTGGCAAAAAGCGTTGGGCCAAGGTTTGCAAATGGCGCACACCTTGATCGTAGCGCAAGCTGGAATGCAAATCAGCTGGGTCAATCGCAACAACTGGCAAGCCAGCGCGACGCAAAATCCGCGTCCAACCGCCTGGTGCAGCGCCCAAATCCAAGGCTTGGCCATGATCAGGCCAATCGATATTGAACAAGGCTTGGGCTTCGAGCAACTTAAATTCAGCGCGGCTTAATTGGCCTTGTTCGCGGGCAAAGCGATGTGCACCACCAGCCCATGCCGAGCGATTGAATTCAACGCTCGAAACGCCGAGATAGGCCCGATCCATGCTCAGGGCAACCGAAAGCACACCCTGCGGATTGCGCACATCCAAGGGCAAGCCGCTTACTTGCGAAACTGCTTCGGCCAAGGCTTGGTTGATTTCAAAACGAGTTAATTTCACATGCTCATCAAGCAAGCGGGTTTGCACTGCAAACGGTTTGCGGGCTGGCAAATGGGGCGCGAGATTCAACGCCACTTGGGTCAAGCGCTCCAAATCATCGGGCGTGCCTTCGAGCACAACTTCACGATGAACTGGCGCAATATGGCGGATAAAAACGGCTGGCCGTTTAGCCAAGGTTGCTTGCCATTCAGCTAAGGGCTGCTCTAGCTCAACCAAGGCGACCTCAGGCGCAAGCCGCTGAACAGCAATTCCAAATTTGCCAAAACGAATTTCTTCTATGGCTGCCTCAAGCATTTCCGGCGCAGCACTAATCAAAACACGATAAGTATCAAGCACAAAAAAGTCCCCTTCGAAAGGATGAAGGATAAGGGATGAAGGATGAAATTTCAGCCTATCCCGCATCAATAATCTATTTTAACGATCTGTAGCTAGGATTTATGATTTTAAAACTTCATACCTCATAATTCATCCTTCATCCTTATTAATACAGGTTTATCGGGCTGGTTGGCGAGGGAATTGCTGCCAGTTGGCCGCAGGCGGCGGCAATTTCAACTCCACGTTCAACCCGCACCGTACACGAGATGCCTGCCGCTTGCACAATGCGCTGGAAGGCAGTTACCCGCTCGCGATGCGAACGAGTCAAGGGCGTACCAGGTATCGGATTCCACGGAATCAAATTGACATGGCACAGCATGCCCTTGACCAAACTAGCAAGTTGGGCCGCAAGCTCAGGTGTATCGTTTTTATCGTCGAGCAGCACATATTCAAACGATACTCGGCGATGCGTTTTCTCGGTGTAATAGCGAATCGCAGCCATCAAATCGCTAATATCAAAGCGATCGTTGACCGGCATGAGTTCGCTGCGCAATTGGTCGTTGGGCGCGTGCAATGAAACCGCCAAATTAACTTGCAAGGCTTCATCGGCCAATTGGCGAATGCCTTTGACCAAGCCCACCGTCGAAACCGTCATATTGCGCGCGCCAAGATTGAAGCCCTGTTTATCGTTGAGCCGTTCAACTGCCGCCCACCAGCGGTCGTAATTGGCAAATGGTTCGCCCATGCCCATAAACACCAAGTTGGTGATATGGTCGGGCACTGGCCCACCATGGCGCTTGGCAATCGCAGCGCCTTCAGTGCGCAAGTAGCGCTCGAAATGCAGAACCTGCTCCATAATCTCGCCGCTGGAAATATTACGCAACAAGCCCAGCTTGCCAGTGGCGCAAAAAACGCAGCCCATGGCACAACCTGCTTGGGTCGAAACACAAATTGTCGCCCGATCAGGCGGGTAGATCATAAGCACGGTTTCGATTACCGCATTACCTGGGCAGCGCCAAAGCACCTTGCGAGTCAAACCATCGTCGGTAGTTTGCTCGCGCACCAATTCAAGACCGCCAATTTGAAATTTGGCCGCCAATTGTTCGCGCAACGCCGCCGATAAATCGGTCATGGCGGCAAAATCGTTGGCTAATTTTTTATATAAATGGGCATAAATTTGGCGCGCTCGAAAGGCTGGTTGGCCTAATTCAGTCAATTGCGCGGTCAAGCCCTGCAAATCAAGATCGTAAATATTCATGGGTTCCTCGTTTGTTACGCCCCATGATACCATCTTTCTTTATCGTGAGGATCGGTTGTTGAGGATCGGGGATCGGCTTGATCCACGAAGGACACGAAGGACAGAAACCGCGAAGGGCGCGAAGATCGCGAAGTTAAGTTTTTTAGCCACGAATTCCAGAATGTGGCTATAGGCTCTTGGCTTTTGGCTTTTGGAACCAGTGGCATGCCCTCACCCCCAACCCCTCTCCCACTGAATGCGGGCGAGGGGAGCACGGAGTCGGCGGTTCCCCGTCGCCTCGCAGGCGGGAGCGGGGGTGAGGGGGCAATCGAAGGTTAACGCAATGAACCATTACATATCGCCCATAATTCCTCTGCGTTAAAACGGCATGTTTGTGGTTTTGAGTTTTGACTTTGGCATTTCATCCCTCATCCCTCATCCTTCATCCTTCGGTTCTCTGCGCCTCTGTGTTAAATTGCTCCACGAATTGCATGAAGATTATTTTTTTGCCACAGATTGGCACAGATTATTTTGATTATTAATTTCCCATAGCCAAAAGCCTATCGCCCATAGCCTGATCCCCTGACCCCAATCCCTATGCTCTATGTTCTTTGCTCTATGTTCTTTCATCCCTCATAATTCATCCTTCATCCTTTCCCCCGCCATATCGTATAATAGCGCTACGCCTAATTTAATTCTATTTCCCCATCTTGAAGTCTACGGCAGCCTGCTGGATGGAGCTTTCTTGGGCATGGCCAGCATTTGCCGGGCGTGCATTGTTGGCTTGATTCAAAGGAGTTGACCTGTGGCACGCAGCACTTCGCGGCCTGACGCTGGCTTGGCAGGCTTTTTTCGCTTTGCCGAACGTGGAACCAACCTTCGCACCGAAATTCTAGCGGGCGTAACCACCTTTTTCGTGATGGCCTACATTATTTTTGTCAATCCATCGATTTTATCGAGCGGCCCCTTGGCAGAAGCAGGCCCGCCGTTCAACGCAACTCTCACCGCCACCTGTTTGGTTTCGGCATTAATGTGTATTGCGATGGGCTTATTTACCAATTATCCTTTTGCCCTCGCCCCCGGGCTTGGCTTGAATGCAGTCGTGGCGTTTCAATTAATTCTGACAATGGGCCTGCCATGGCAAGCAGCTATGGGCGTGGTTGTGCTCGAAGGCTTGTTAATTACAGCATTGGTGCTAACCGGCTTTCGCCAAGCGGTGATGCATGCGATTCCGCTTTCGCAAAAACGAGCGATTAGCGTTGGCATTGGCTTGTTTATTCTCTTCATTGGGTTAAATAACGCTGGCATTGTTCAACGTGGCAATGGCACGCCCATGGCGTTGGGCAATTTCACCACCTTTTCAATTTTGCTGACCGTCTTGGGTTTGTTTTTGACCCTAATTTTGATGGCGCGCAAAGTTAAAGCCGCCTTGCTGATTGGCATTTTGGCCACAACGATCATCGGTGTTGTCAGCCATTATGCCTTTGGCGCAGATATTAGCGCCCAAGCTGGGGTACAAGGAGCTTTCCCAAGCGAGTTGGCTAGCCCAAGTTTCGAGACGATTGGCCAAGGCATCAATTTCGATGTGTTCAAGTTGGTCAGTGTTCTCTCAGCGGTCTTGGTAATTTTCTCGCTGATGCTCTCGGATTTCTTCGACACGATGGGCACAATCATTGGTGTTGGCGAGCAAGCAGGCTTTGTCAAAGCTGATGGCGATTTACCCAACTCGAATCGGGTGTTGATGGTCGATTCGGTTGCAGCGGTTGCTGGCGGCGTATTCGGCACTTCATCGGTCACCACCTACATCGAAAGCGCGGCAGGCGTTGGCGAAGGCGGGCGCACAGGTCTAACCGCCGTGGTTACAGGGATTTTGTTCCTGCTAAGTATTCTGATTGCGCCATTTGCTGGCATTGTGCCAAGCGAAGCAACCGCGCCAGCCCTAATTATCGTGGGCTTTTTGATGTGCGGCGGCATTCGCGAGATTGATTTTGGCGAGCTTGAAGAGGGCTTTCCCGCCTTGCTGACCATGACGATTATGCCATTCAGCTATAGCATCACCAACGGCATCGGCGCTGGCTTTATCAGCTATGTGGTGCTGAAATTGGCCTTGGGCAAAGCCAAGCAAATCCATCCCTTGTTGTGGGTTGTTGCCATATCGTTCTTGGTCTACTTCCTGTTGCCCTTGATCGAAGCGAAGATTTAGGTTTCCCTCACCCCCAACCCCCTCTCCCACGAAAACGCGGGCGAGGGGGAGCACCCGTTTTTGCAAGAACCACGTCGTTAAAGCCCCTCGCCCGTTTTCCTGGGAGAGGGGTTGGGGTGAGGGGATCTTAAGAACCTACCCTTGAAAGCTAGCCCCCTCTCCCAGGAAAACGCGGGCGAGGGGGTGCACCCGTTTTTGCAAGGATTTTTGCACGAACCACGGCGTTAAAGCCCCTCGCCCGTTGGACGGGAGAGGGGTTGGGGTGAGGGGAACTTCAAATCTAGCTCGCTACTTTCACAGTCGCTTTATCGCCAGTTTCAATCAAATAAACGCTACCTTTATGCGCTTTGGCTCGCTTTTTCACATCGGCGGCCAAATCGCCAAACTCGGCAAAGTGGGTAATCTGGTGATTAAGGCTTGAAACTACGCCAATCGAGATGCTGACAAAGGGAAATTGCTTGGGATTGCCCTCGCGATCGTTTTGGCGAATAAAGCCGCGTTGGCGCGATTCAATGTCGTAATACAGCGGCGCAAGCTGATCAAACTCGCGAATGATCGATTCACAAATCGCCGCCACATTATCGGGATGGGCCAAAAACACAAAATCATCGCCGCCGATATGGCCAACAAAATCGCCAGCTGCTCCCGAACGCTCAACTGCTCCGGTAATAATTCGCGCCGTTTGGTGAATAATCGCATCGCCTTTGAGAAAGCCATATTCATCATTGTAGGCTTTGAAGTGGTCGAGATCGCAGTAGGCTACTACAAATGGCTGTTTGCGATCAAGCCGCGCCGCAATTGCCCGCTCAATTGCTCGATTGCCTGGCAGCATCGTCGATGGGTTGGCGTTGCCTTCAACTTCGCGGCGGCGTAGCGAGGCACTAATCCGCGCTAGCAGTTCGTTCCAATCAAAAGGCTTGGTAATATAATCGTCTGCGCCAAGTTGAAAACCGCGCACTTTTTCCTCGGGCTTGCCCAGCGCCGAAACCAGCATCAGCGGCGTGGTGGCAGTTTGGGTACGCTCGCGCAACTGGCGCAACACCGTCCAGCCATCAATATCAGGTAACATCAAATCGAGCATAATCAAATCGAAGGGCTGGCGCATGGCGAGCCGCAAGCCTTCTTCGCCGCTGGTGGTAACGGTAATCGCATAGCCAGCATTCGATAAGCCTTGGCTGACGACTTGTTGAATTTCTTGATCATCTTCGATGACCAAAAGTTCGGCGATGGTTTTCTTGCGGCTTTTCGTCACCAGTTCGCTAACCATAATCGGCAAACGATCCAAGGCTTCGTCTTTGCGAATAATTTGCAGCCGTGGATCAAGCTCTAGTTTTTCGGTTTGAGTTGCTTCCAAACCAGTGTAAATAATAATTGGAATATGCTTGGTTTCTGGATCTTCGCCCAATACAAAGGCCACTTGTTCGCCATTAAGGTGCGGCAACATCAGGTCGAGAATAATCGCAACTGGTTGATAAGCCCGCGCCAAATCTAAGCCCGCCATGCCATCGGGCGCACTAACCACGTTATAGCCCGATTGCGTTAAGCGAGCCGAAACCACGGCGCGATAGGTCTGCGAATCTTCAATCAACAAAACACAAGGTTTGCTGGTATCGATGTCGGGCGGATATTTGGGCAAGGCCGAATTTGGCACTTCTGCAGGCGCTTGGTTGGTTTGTTGCGGACGTTGGGCCAGCACTTCATCAGGGATAATCACCTGAATACCCGTTGCATGGTCAAACATATATTCTTGCAACACATCAATTGCGCTACCCAAGCGGGTTGCCGAGCGATTGAGCAAGCCCATCACTTCGGCAATTTGGGCCGAATTGGCGTTGGTTTCGGCTAAATAACGTTCAAGCAAGGCCAAACCTGCGTTCAAGGTGGTGAGCGGCGTTGCAAAACGGTGAACAAAACGAGAACGGCGTTCGTAGCTATCCATACAGGTGTCTCCAGATGCCTTGCGCTTAGGGACGTTGTCGCTCAACCGAGCCGGCAGGGCGATCGCCTTGGTCTTCCATCAGCGCCAACTGACGGGCCACTTCTTCCACCGCCACCCGTTGTTTTCGATAAAAATCCGATTCGCTCATTGCGAGCTTATCTATAATCTCACGAATCCGTAAGCCTTTGAGAAAGCGTAACTCTAAAATATTGTAAATCATCCATTCGGGTGCAGAAGGATCAAGCTGATCTTCAGGCCGAATGTTTTCGATTGCTTGGCGCAACACACCTTGCAAGGCGCGGGTTGGGCTGCCACCTTGAGTATTAAGCAATTGACGCACCGTGCGCAAATCGAGCAATGGGCTATCGCTCAGTTTCGGCCCGCCCCAATAGTGCGAAAGTGCATCTTTCACCAATTGGGGAAACTCAGGGTGCAACGCCACATCAGCAATCGCATCGGCCATTTCCGAGGCTGGCGTTTCAATTTCGCTGGTCAATTGTAACAGCGAAGCACTCTGCGGGGCTAGCCCACGCAACGAGCTAAATAGATTTTGCTGCAATTGCATATGGGTCAGCGCCAATTCCATCTGATGCGCCAAGGTTGCGATTAATTGGCGGGTTGGGATGGTCAGTTGTTCAGGTTTACAGCCAATGCCAATTGCGCCCAGTAATTCCTGCTGGCTATTGTACAATGGCAACAAACAAAACCCATCGTGAATGCTAAAATCCTCGACCTCGGGCATGCGATCGTTGCGAAACGCGCCATGCGGCAAGCTTTGCAAGAGCTCGCTAATATTATTGACATTCAAAAACTGTTTGATCGTGCGGCGCGGGCCACACGAGGCTTGAACTGTAAATTGATCTTCATTGGGAGCCAGCACAAAACCCGATTCAACCCGCAACGAGCCACAAACTGCCACCAAGGTATTTTCGAGCAATTGGCGTAAATCTTGGCGCGTAAAAGCTCGCTCCTCGAAACGCCGCATCCAGCGCACTTCATCACTATCTTGACGATAAATTAGGGTATCGACGGTTGGCCGAATTCGCCCAATAAAAATTGGCATCACCACCGTCATCAACATCACCCCAAAGATCGTGATCGTTGCGCGCGGCAAGCCAGTTGAAGCACTCAACGGCTCGACCAATTGCAAACAAATAATCAAGGCCACGCCAACCACTGGCCCATATAAAATGTATCTTAAGAAATTATACTTAACTAAGCGATCAGGAACAATCACCCCATGGAAAGCGACGCTATAGGTCATGAGGGTCATCATCACTCCTACGCCGGTCGTGCTTGCACCTAGTAACATCAACGAAAGCCAGGATGGCACAACCGTAGTATTGGCAGCGATGATTAAATAGGGAAACACCCCCAAAAAGGGCGCTAAAAAAGAAGTACTTAAATACCATAAGCGCCGCCGATTGGCCGGCGTGATCGAGCGCCGATGGGCTTGGCGAATGCACCACACGCCCAATGAACAGACCGCCACAAAATAGCTAATAAAAAACCAAAAGAGCGGCCCTTTGCCAAAACCAACATACGGCTGGCTGGGCACATCGATCACCAAAAGATTGCTGGTGAGTGCCACCAACCAAAAGCCAACGCTAAATGTATAGAATAATGGTAAGAGCACTCGCGTCCACATACGTGGATCACCAGTGCTGCGCAGCAACGATTCAGCAAAGTGGTAGTAGGCCGCAGGCACAAGGCTAATCCCTGCCCATTGAATGCGCCAAAGCACATGCCGAGTAGCTTCAGTTTGTGCTTGCCGTTGTAGAATTGCGCCCCCAAGCACAATCATCAAGCCAACGATCAGCAAACAAAACGAACGCGCTACCCCATTGCGCCAATTGTGCAGGGCAATATAGGCAAATAACGAAAACCCTACGACCACAATTGCTGCTAGCGTTAGGTCATTGGCTGCTAGCAAAAAATTAGTCCACGAAAACGCCGCCACCATACCTAAATTTCCTAGCGATTGAGAATGTAGTTTGCGAACTGTGGCCGCAGCATTGCCGCCAACTTGAATTATAGCATGGCGCGACGAGCCGTTTCTAAAGCACTAATTTGATTGCTGCCAGCCATGCCACAATCCCCGCAATCAGACCTACGCCTAAAAGCAAGTTTCGGTTGCGGGTTGATTCGGGCATGTTCGATTGCATCACGCTAAAGCAACTAAAGCTAACGCCAGCGCCAAGCAGCATCAGGCCCGTCCAAAGATCGCCAAAGATGCTTAACAACAAGCCAGCCAAGGCCAAAATTGCCCCTAAAATGATCAGTAGTTTTGAGCCAAGCACCTTACCTGGCGCATCGTTGGGGTTACCATAGGGTGTTAGTGGCATATATATCTCCTGCATGCAACAAGCACGGGCTAAGCCGTGCCTGTTGTGGGTTTGATTAAGCTATTTCTGCATTAAGCTTGCCAAGCAATCCGCAGTTGATTATGCTCGTCGTAGGAATAATGAGCAAAAAATGGCGGGTCATGCGGCTGCATGCTCAACACTTTTGGCAATAGAATCGCCAAATCATCAACTAAATCGCTGGTTGGCAGTTGGTTTGCCGCGTGCCATTCCAACGCGCCTTCAACACTTGGAACGAAATTTTGCTCGCTGGCTTCGGCAGTCCACACCGCCATCACGATGCCTACCTCAGCGCCGCTATCGATATGCACAATCCCAGCCAGCTGGGGCGTAGCAACTGTCAAGCCAGTTTCTTCGTGCACCTCGCGCAGCGTCGCGCTCAGAAAATCTTCGTTGCGCTCGATATGGCCGCCAACGCCGTTTAAGCGATTGGGCCAAACCCGCTTGGTAGGAGCACCGCGCAGCAGCAACACTTGGCGCTCGGCTCCGCTACCATAGGTTACAAAACACAGCGTCCGTGGAATGGCCTGCCAACGATGCAAATTGTTGTTAATCCCTTGATCTTCACGCCCCATAATGCTTACCTCGGTATTGCCCCAGGGCCACGCACTTTGGCCATGCCCATCACGGCTTCGGCTAAATTCGCGTCGAGTTTATAGGCTTTTTCGTAGGCTTGCAAGGCATCGTTATTTTTGCGCAGATCAAAGAAGGCTTGGCCTTTGCCACACCATGCCTGAGCATCGCGCGGGTTGACCTTTAGCGCTTGATCGAAATAGTATAAGGCTTGCTTGGCTTGATTTAATTCGAGCGAGGCATAGCCCATACTGCGCCACGTAATTGGATCATTTGGGTCGAGCTTGGAAGCGTATTCATAGGCTTGGAAGGCCTCTTTGGGCAAGGCCAACGCGCTATAAACGCGGCCACGGCCCAGCCATGCCCGCCGTTCTTTTTTATCCAAGTTCAAGGCCAAATCGTAATCTTCCAAGGCTTCGCGCAGCTGATACAAATATTCGTGCGATTCGCCGGAAAGCCAGTGCAAGCGCACTTCTTCATCGCGCGTTGGATAGAGCGTCAAGGCATGTTCGTAGCTTTTGAGCGCATCGTTGTAGCCCAACAAGGCCACTTGGCACATTCCCAAATTGAGCCAATAGGTTGCGCGCGCACTTTCTAGCTCGGTGGCTTGGCGAAAGCATTTGAGCGCCGCGCTATATTCTTGGAGCGACATATGCACAATGCCCTTGGCATTCAGATCGGCGGCTTGGGTTTCGACGCTAATCGTCACGGTTGGGCGGGCAAGTTCTTCGCCCAAGTGATATTTGCGCAGCCACTGCAAATCGTGCTCTAGCTCATCAAACGATTGATAGCGGTCGTTGGCTTTTTTGGCCAAACAGCGCAAAATCACATGGTCGCAACCGCGGCGCAAGTCAGGCCGCACTTCTGAAGGTGTTGGCGGTGGCACGTTACAATGCAAATGGGTCAATTCAGCAACGGTTGGGGCTTTGAAGGGCAAATCGCCAATCATCATCTCATACAGCATCACACCCATTGCATAAATATCGCTGGTTGTGCCCAGCGGCGTGCCCGGCGCACGTTGCTCTGGCGACATGTACGGTTGCGAGCCGCCAAACAAATCGCTGGCATGGGTCACAATTTTGCTGTCGTTATGTTGCGAATCGTGGCCCCAGCGCACTTTATTCGAAACGCTGGCACCTTGGGCCAAGCCAAAGTCGGTCACTTTGGCAATGCCTTCTGGCGTGACCATCACATTATCGGGCTTAAGATCGCGGTGAATCAAATTACAGCGATCGTAGGCATATTGCATGCCCCAACAAATTTGGATGGCAAAATCGAGAATGTGTTTGAAGCGCAAGCGGCCACGCCGCATCATTTCGCGCAGCGAAACACCTGGAACAAACTCCATAACGATGTGCGGACGACCTGCAATTGTCACAAGGGTGGTTGCTTCGACAACATTGGGATGCGAACCAAGCCGCATCCAAACTTCGGCCTCACGGGTGAAATTGGCAATTGCACTATCGACCCATGTGAATTTGGCTTGAAAGGTTTTCATGGCCACGGTCTGCTCCGAACGCAAATCGCGGGCAATGTAGACCAAGCCCATAAAACCTTTGCGCACATTGCGCACCAAGTAGCGTTGGTCGATAATATCGCCAACTTTAAACTCCACGCCCTTTAAATTATCGGCATCATCAGAGCGCGAGAGGAGCTTATCGAGAATGGCCACAGCTCACCTCATTGATTGTGATTGGGTTGATGGTCGCCGACTGAAGGTGAACGTTGTTCGCGTAGAATCGCTGCTGGTTGATTGCTCAAGGCATCGAGCACTCGCTCACGATGTTTTGGCAGAAATTGTTCGGTGGGCAAGGATTCTGGGGCAAACCACTGATGTTCCGCAGATTCCTCGGTTGTTTGGAGTTCGCCGCCAAGCACATTGCACTCAAAGGTTAGCACGACTTCATGCTTTTGGGGCTTGGAATAGACCCCAACCAGCCGATTTACGGCAACCTCTAAGCCTGTTTCTTCGCGCACCTCACGAATAATGCCTTCGCTGACACTTTCGTGGGCTTCAACCCCGCCACCTGGCAAATTCCACCAGCCGCTATCAGCCCGTCGTGAAAGCAACACTGCACCATTGGAATTAAAAATAAGCGCAAATGCCGCTACCCGATGGCTCGGTGGATGGATCTTGGTCATCGTTGACGCTCCTAAAAACGAAAAATGAATAATAGTCGTCGCAGACCAAAGCAAAAGAATATCCAATGCTCTAAACATTGGCTTAACACTATCATAACGTGGTGATCAAGAGGGGCAAGATTAGGCCTTTGGTTGTTGATCAAGACTTTTAGCTAATAGCATGCCTTGTAGTAGGATCGTCGCATCGGCGGCCCGCCGTTGACGACTCAATGCTTGAATCGATTCTAATAAGGCTGCATTAGCGTCGTTTTGTGCTTGCACAATTGGCACAACAAAATCACGAGTGGCCAAACGTAATAGGCCGTTGCGAATTGCCCCCAACCACGGTCGCCGCGCTGGAATCGGCGCTGGTGCAACATTCACTTTAGCACGAAGTTGGCGTTCAATCCATTGCAATTCGGTTTCGCCACCGTCGGCAGTTTCATCAGGAAAAATATCAAGCTCGCTGATCACAGGCTGCGATTCGTGGTTTAAAAAGGCTGATTGATAGGCCAAATAGGCAATCTTCAGCGCTTGAATCTCATCGTCGCTCGCACAAGCCCGAATATGGCCCATCTCGGCAGGCAGCCAAGTGCGCATCAGCCAAGTATTGTTGAAATATTTAAAAAGGTAGCGCAAGCGATTGAAATGATAGAGCTGCAAATAGACAGCACTACGATGGCCCACGCTTGAGCCTTCAATATGGGTTGCAACTGCGCGCGGCGTATACAGAATATCAAACCCTGCGCGCCGCAGGCGGGTGCAAAAATCAACTTCTTCGTAATAGGCGGGGTAAAATTGCTCATCAAGCCCGTCGAAGCTTTCCCATGTGCTACGCCGACAAGCAAAGGCTGCGCCAGTCACATAATCAACAGTTTCTAGCGCATTATATTGGCCATGATCAAGCTCACCGACTCCCCGATGATGACCCAAGCCCCATGGCAAGCGCAAAACGCCACCAGCATGCTGAATCGTCAGACCATCGCGGTAGAGTAATTTGCCGCCAACCGCGCCAATATTTGGCCAGCGTTCCAGGGGCGCAATTAGCTGCTCAAGCCAATCGGGCTGCACAATTAAATCGGGATTAGCCAGCACAATATATTCAGCGGACGTTAATCTCGCGCCTTGGTTGCAGCCGCCTGCAAAGCCCAAATTGGCTCCAGTTTGCACAAAGCGCACTTGAGGAAATTGGCTTTTGACGATTTTGGCGGTTTCATCACGCGAGGCATTATCGACCACCACCAATTCGCTGGGTGCAGGATCAAGCGCCAACAACGAGTTGAGGCAATCGTTAATATAACGAACGTGGTTGTAGGTTACAACAATAATTGCAGCATCAAGCATGGTCATGGGTAACCTCTTCAGCAGCCTGGGTCGGCAGCAGGCTGGTTTGCCAGGTTTGCACCGCCCCAGCGGCCCGCAATTGGTTTTGTATCAAGGCTGCATGCTCAGCGGGAACGAGGGCTAGCATAATTCCACCCCAGCCAGCGCCCGACATTTTTGCTCCCCAAGCCCCAGCTTCAAGCGCCGCTTGCACCAAGTGATCGAGTTTGGCGCACGAAACGCCGAGCGTTTGGAGTAATTGATGATTTTGGCTGAGCAATTGGCCAAATTCTGGGCCAGCATTGCCCGCGAGCGCTACTTGAATCTGCCGCACTAAACTGCCAACCGCTGCAAATTGAGCATTATAGAGATCTGGCTCAGCCAACCAGCGCTGACGCAAATCGCCGACTACCGCTTTGGTTTCGCTGGCGATGCCACTATCGGCGACCACAAAATGCCATTGCTGGCCCACCGCTAGCGGCGCAATGATCGGATCAGCATGGGCTTGGCGCTGAAACAGAATTGGCTGTTCGTAGGCAACGACAGTATTATCAATGCCAGAGGGTGTGCCATGAAACGCTTTTTCGCTCTGATACACCAAATCTGAGATAACGTGGGCTGCAAGCTGCTGGCCCGCTTGCTCGGCCAAGGCACGCACCAAGGCTGCACCAACCGCCGCCCCGCTGCCCATGCCACTAGCAATTGGAATGCTCGAGCTGATCGTCAAGCACAAATCAGGCTCTGGCAATTGCAAATAATCTAAAGTGCGCTGAGCCAAATCGCTGAGCGGCGCAGTTGCGCGCAAACGCCAAACCAAGCCCAAATCGGGCGCGTGCACCGTCATGCCAGCGCCAGAAGGAGCTGGTTCGGCAACGACGCTCGCGCGCAGGGCGGCAATCGGCATAGCTAAAGCAGGTTGATCATACACTACGGCATGCTCGCCCGCTAAAATAAGTTTTCCAGGCGCACTATTCATCGCGAGTATTATAGATCGAATATCTTAATTTGCTGCGTGCTCTGATAGATTGAATCTGATTGGTCACGCCCTCACCCCAACCCCTCGCCCGTGGCGCGGGCGAGGGACTTTAATGCGGTGGTTCAGCAACAATTCGTTGGTAAAAACAAACGCGTGCTCCCCCTCGCCCGCGTCCAGTGGGAGAGGGGGCTGGGGGGCGAGGGAACAAAATTTAATCCCACAATAAATATCGTCCTGCTTGATAGATCATGGCCACGGCGGTCAAAATCACTGCCACATACCATGGCACATCGAGAAACATCATACCAATAACAAAGAACAAAAATAAACCCGCATAGATAATCAGCCAATTCCGAAAGCCCTTGGACATAGCCATAACTCCTACACACAACAAAACGTAGCTTGAGTGAAGCTTGTGCAACGCTAAAAATGCACGTTTGTGGACATCGATTTAGTGCATGGTACGCATAGCTGGCCTAGAATGCAAACCGAAGCTGCATCTGACTGATCCAAGCTTGATTGACAGCCACAATACTTATGCACGCTGGGAAACATACGTGGCTAATGGCCAGTGTAAAGCATTTTTCCTACAGTTTTTAGGCCAAAATAACTCAAATTGCAACATTAGGAGCGCTGAAAGTTGCCTTGCCAACAAAAAGCGTAGGCTACCGTGACGGTAACCTACGCCGTAAGCAGAACCAAGCAGCTGATTAAGCGGCTTCGGCTTCGCTGGTTTCGCTATGGCCATGTTTATCGCCAAAGCCAAAACGTTTTTTGAGGCTTTCAACCAAGCTATACACAACTGGCACAACCAGCAAGGTCAAGAAGGTCGAGGTGAACAAGCCACCAATCACTGCAATCCCAAGGTCTGCGCCAATAAAGCCGCCTTCTTTGAGGCCCAAGGCCAATGGCAGCAAAGCAACCATCGTCGCGATTGCAGTCATCAAGATTGGGCGCAAGCGCACGCGAGCTGCTTGGACCAACGATTCGTAGACTGGCTTGCCTTCTTCACGATATTGTTCAACCAACTCAATCAACACGATTGCATTGGTCACCACAATCCCAATCAAGAGCAAGACCCCAATCATGGTGGTGATGCCCAGTGGCTTGCCAGTGAGGAACAGCGAGGTCAAGACCCCGATAATCGCCAATGGCAACGAGAAGAGAATAATCAATGGGTTCATCAACGAGCCAAACGAGAGCACCATCACCAAATACACCAAGATAACGGCCACGCCCAAGGCGAGGAACATATCGTTGAAGGTGTCGGTTTGTGATTGGGCTTGTGCACCAGCTTGGATGATAACGCCTTCGGGCAAGCCAATGTTATCGCGAATTTCAGCCTCAACCGCAGCTTGGGTCGAGAAGGTATCATCGCTGGTAAATTGACCTGAGATCGAGGTAGCGCGGTCGCCGTTGATGCGCACGATGCTGCTTGCGCCAGGAACTTCGCTAATCGTTGCAACTTGCGAAAGTGGTACGGTGTTGATTGTGCCAACTTCCAGCGCCCGCAATTTTTCAGCATCCAAGGCCGCAGGATCAACTTGTACATAAATATCAAGCGGTTTGTTGGTGCCATCCAATTGCACAGTCCCAGCATTTTCGCCAGTCAGCATTGCGCGAATTTGCAAAGCAATTTGGGCCGTGCTGGTGCCGCTGTTGATTGCCTTAGCAGGATCAACTGCAACTTCAAGCTCTGGCTGAACCTCGGCCAAGCTGCTCTTGACGTTGGCAATATCGAAGCGATCGCTGGCTAAGTTGCCACCAATTGCGGCCATAATTTTATCGTTGGCTTCGCGCAGTTTGTTAATATCCGAGCTAACCAAGGTGATATCGAGGCCAGCATTGCCAGGGCCGCCGCCTTGCGCAACAACTTCGGCAGTTACCGATTCGAGGCCAGCAACGCCTTTGATTTGGGTTTCCAGTTCTTTGGCGAAGGCAGCTGGATCGGTTACTTTATCGTTGTCGATCGTCAAGCTGAAACGGGCGCTGTCAGGAGCGCTGGCCCCGCCAGTTTGATCGCGGGCTGCGTTTGCCCCACCGGCGCTCCCAATCACGGTTTGAATATCGCGCACTTTGCCTGCATCACGTTGCACCAACAACAATTTTTCAATTTCGTCGGCTTTGGCAACCGTTGTTTCAAGGTCGGTACCCGATGGTGTGTTGATTTGGATTGAAATCAACTTTTCGCTGCTATCAGGCAAGAAGGTGAATTTCAAGAAATTGACGAAACCAAAGCTACCAAGCAACAAGGCAAATGCAATTACTAACGTCCAAGCGCGGTTGCGCAAAGCCCACAACAAGGCTGGAGTGTAAGCGCGTTGCATCCAAGTGTTTTCTGGCTCTTCTTTGGTTTGGCGAATAAACAGATAGGCCAAAAGCGGCACAATCGTAATTGCCACAATCAACGAAGCCAACAAAGCGTAGGTAACGGTCAAAGCGAAGGGCAAGAAGAACTTCGAGACGATCCCGCCGACCAAGCCCAAGGGCAAGAACACACAGACGGTGGTCAAGGTCGATGAGGTAATCGCGCCAGCAACTTCCTTGGTGCCTTCGATGACTGCTTCGCGGCGATTCGCGCCTTTATTCAAGTAGCGATAGATGTTTTCCAACACCACAATCGAGTCGTCGACCACCCGTCCGACCGCGACGGTCAGACCGCCCAAGGTCATCACGTTGAGCGAGAAACCTTGCAAACGCATCAGAATCAAGGCCACCATAATTGAAAGTGGAATTGACACTGCGGTTACCAAGGTCGTGCGCAACGAACGCAAGAACAAGAAGATCACCACAATCGCCACGACTGCGCCAATTGCGCCTTCGGTCAACACAGCGCTAACCGCTTGGTTGATTGGGGTGGCTTGTTCGCTGACGATTTGAATCGTCAAACTACCATCGTTGAATTTGGCGAATTCAGCTTCAACAGCTTCGACAATTTCAACTGTGTTGCCAGTGGTATCTTTGGAAATTTCCAAGCCCAAGCTGGCTTGGCCGTTGGTACGGGTTACGGTGCTGCCGCCAACTGCGCCAACTTCAACCGTCGCCACATCTTTCAAGCGAATGAGCAAGGCTTCAGGAACGCCAGTGCTGCCAGCAGCATCGGGATTGTTGAGCTTTTGCGCCAAAGCTGCTTGGCTTTCTTCTGAAAGCAAGGCAGTTATTTCAGGCGTAAAGGCCGATAAGAATTGGGCTGGAATTTGCTCGATCAGCTCAGGTGTAATTTGGTCAGGGCTGGTAATGCCAAAGGCCGCAAATTCTGCAGGCAAGGCACTTGCGCCATTGCCTGGAGCTGGAGTTGCTGAAGGCGCAGCAGCCACAGCTTCGGCCAAAGCAGTTTGGCTAGCTTCAGGCAAGGCCAAGGCCAAGTTGACTGGGAATTGAGCCAAGCCAGCAGCTGGCAATTGGCTAATTACCGCTGGCGTAATTTGGTCAGGTGCCGTAATGCCAAAAGCTGCAAATTCTGCTGGCACTTCGGCTTCGGGCAAGCGTTCGGCCAAAGCAGCTTGGCTATCGTCGCTCAAGGCCAAGGCCAATGGCAAGCTGATTTGGCTCAAGCCAGCAGCAGGAAATTGACCAATTACCGCAGGCGTAATTTGATCAGGACTCGTAATACCAGCAGCTTGTAATGGAGCAGGAATTAAGCTGGTTGTGACTGGTTGGGTTGGGGCTTGGGTTGGGTTAGGTGTTGCAGCAGCAGTTGGTTGGGCAGCCGCACCGCCGAAACCACCAGTTGCGCCACCAAGTCCACCGCTTGCGCCACCACTAAGATCAACACCCTTGATACCAACTACAACGTTTTCAATTTCGTTGGTTGAGCTATATTTGTGGGTAATCCGCAATGGCAACGAACGGCCTTCGTCGGTAATCGTGCCGACGGGAAAGACCAAGTTATTGGCTTGCAAGAATTGCACAACTTGGGCTTGGGTTAAGTTGTTGGCCGCCATTTTCTCAGGATCAAGTGTGACCAAAACTTTTTCTTGCTCGCCGCCGGTTACCGCCACATTGTTCACACCAGGAATGGCCGACAAAGCTGGCACCAGTTCGCCATCGACTTTGGCTTGAACGTCGCTCAAGTTTGCGCCGCTAACGCTGGCCACGACAATTGGCAACGAATTGAAGTTAAACGTGCCAATCGTTGGTTTTTGGGCGTTCTCAGGCAAGCTCAACGAGCTAATTTTCTCTTGAACTTCAACCTTGGCATCTTTGGGGTCAACATCAACATCAAAGGTTAAAATGGTAAAAGCAAAGCTTTCTGACGATGTTGATTGAACTGCTTGAACGCCCGACAAGCCATTTACGGCCTTTTCGATGACCGATGTCACTTCGCTATCCATGGTTTCAGAAGAAGCCCCCGGATAGATCGTGGTGATGCTGACGATGGGGAAGGAAATATCCGGGAAGAGTTCCCGTTTCAGCCCTGCTGAAGCAACCAGCCCCGCAATGATCAAGACCACTGAGATCATGATCGTAATTGGCGAGCGCTTAAGCGATTGACGTGTAAACCACAACACTACGTGGCTCCTTTCGGCACGAAAATGTTTGACGGCAAGATTATTTGTCGCTACGATTATATATGTCGATAATATTTCGGCACGCGAACTATTATAGGATTTGTGAATTTTGTGTCAAGATGCCAATCGCCCTAAAGTGGCATGGTACTGTGGTTTTTCACAATTGTTCACAACAAGGAAATCTTTATGGAAGATGAACATCGTAGTTCACTACTCAGCTCAATCTCCGATATGATTCGCCAATTGACTTGGCTCTCGCATCGCCAAAGCAGCCAAACCATGGAACGCTTGGGCTTGACGCTTTCGCAGGCAATTTTATTAATTGCCCTCGATGCCCACCAAGGCCGCGCCAGCATGAGTGACCTTGGGCGCATTACTCAGCACGCCCCAGCCACATTAACCGGCATTGTTGATCGGCTGATTAACAACGATTTGGTGGCTCGTGAGCGCGACGAGCAAGATCGACGAGTAGTGTTCGTAGAGCTTACCGATGCAGGGCGCAAAAAGATTGAAGCAATCAATGCAGAACGCTATCGCGATATGTCGCAGCTAATGGAGCAATTCGATAATCAAGAATTGGCACTTTTGGCCGATATTGTGCAGCGCTTTGTGCAAGAACTTGCTCGTTTGGATGCTGCCAACTACCATGGCTCACGCTAATTGTGTTGCTATGGAAGGATGCGAGCCATGCCAAGTTTGCGCGAATTGTTGGATGTTGCGAGCGAAGCTGCGTATTTAGGTGGTCGGCGCACGCTGGCCTATTTTGGGGCCGATGTTCAGGTTGAAACCAAAGGCGATTCGACTCCGGTTACTCGCGCCGATCGCGAGGCCGAAACGATCATTCGGGAATGTATTGGGCGCTATTTCCCAAGCCATACGATTATTGGCGAGGAACATGGCGAGCAACAGGGCGATGCTGATTATCGCTGGATTATCGACCCAATTGATGGAACCAAAACCTTTATTCATGGCGTGCCGTTTTATGGCGTGCTGATTGGGCTAGAAGTGAAGGGCCAAGCCAGCGTGGGCGTGGTCTATTTGCCAGCCTTCGATGAGATGCTAGCGGCGGCTGATGGTTTGGGCTGTAGTTGGAATGGGCGGCCAGCGCATGTGAGCAAGGTCGACACACTAGCTGAGGCCACATTGCTAACGACCTCAGTAACTTCGGCCATGAAACGCTCTGATGCCTACGAGCAACTGGTGAGCAAAACCAAACTTCAGCGCACCTGGGGCGATTGCTATGGCTACGTGTTGGTGGCAACTGGGCGGGCCGAAATTATGCTTGATCCAGCTATGAACCCGTGGGATTGTGCGCCATTGCTGCCAATTTTGCGCGAGGCTGGCGGCCATTTTACAACCTGGGCCGGCGAGGCCAGCATTTGGGGCCCAGATGCAGTAGCGACGAATGCAGCCTTGCAACAAGAGGTTTTGGCAATCTTGGCCAATGAGCGCCGCCAGCAGTAGCCACCTTTTGGGCACAGTTGCGTAAACGTGTATCATACGTCAAAAGCCTTTAATTGAGATCAATCTATGCAATGTCCTGCGTGTGGCACAACCGTGGCTAATGCCCAAAGCTCTAGCTGTGATCAATGTAACGCACCGCTACCTCAACTGCTGGTAGCTGGTGCGTTGGTTATGGGTCAATATCGGGTGCTTCAACCCTTGCGCGAGGGTGGCACTGGCCAAATCTACCTCGCCGAAGATACCCGTACCTTCAATCGGCAATGTATTTTGAAGCGCACGCAACTTCAAGGCGGCAGCGAAGCGCGGCGCATGTTTGCCACCGAAGCGGAGCTGCTAACCAAACTCCGCCATCCCCAAATTCCCCAAGTTTTTGCCTATTTTGAGGAAGACGGGGTTGCCACAATTGTGATGGAATATGTGGCAGGTCGTGATTTGGAGTATGGGCTAAGCCATATTCTGGTTGATGGCAGCTTTATGGCTGGTAAGGCTCGGCCATTCGAGCAAGTGTTGCGTGATGGGATTGTGGTTTGCAAAATTTTGGAATATTTGCATGGCCTCAAGCCAGCAATTGTCCATGGCGATATTAAGCCCGCCAATTTGATTCGTGATCGTGAGAGTAACGAACTATTTTTGGTCGATTTTGGCGCAGCCGCAATTAGCGGTGCTGGCAAAACCTATGGCACGCCTGGCTATGCCGCGCCTGAGCAATATCGCAATCAGCGCTATCCTGCCAGCGATATTTATAATTTAGCCGCCACCATCTATCAACTGCTCACTGACGATGATCCAACCCAGCACCCATTACACTTCCCGAAATTAGCGAGCTTGCCTCAACGCATGCAACAAGTGCTTGGCCGCGCATTGCATGAAGATTTAAGCCAACGGCCAAATGCCACCATTTTCCGCGATTTGCTTGAGGAAACACTTGAGCCAACGCTTGTGCAGCCGTTTAAGTTTCCAAGTGGAGTCACGCCCTACAATGGCCATGATTTGGCCCAGGCGATTCAGGCCGATTGGGGCTATGGCCTGCATGCCTTGGTCAACGGCGATCTGAATACATGGTTGCGTCAGCATCAACACACGGAATTGGCGATCAAAGTTCATCGCATGCTGGTGCAAAATGAACGCCCAGAGCGGGTGCTTGATTTTTTGGTTGGAAGTTTAGCGCCGAATCTATTGGCTGCTGAAGTTAAATTTGAATACAACACCGTGATGTTGCCTTTGGATGGTATGACCGCCACGCCATTGACAGTCACAGCGCGCAATCGGGCAGCGCATATTAAGGCCGTCGATGCACCTGGCTGGTTGCAAGTTGGACCATCAGAGCTTTACGTCGTGCCCGATCAACCCCAACAGTTTCAATTTGGCATCGATCTTGATCGTAACCCAATGCCTGGTCAATCTGCGAGCGTAAGCTTTGAAATTCGGATTGGCACTGAAAAACCGCAGCGGCGCAAATTGAAGATTCAACTAGCCCAAGGCACGCTCCCCAAGCCCGATACCGGCGATTTATGGCCCTTGATCGCTGGCTTTGGCGGCGGTGCTGTATTTCTAAGCACTGCTTTAGCGGTAATCTATTATCCCAACAACAGCCTCTTGATTGAGGCAGCAGTTGGCGCATTAATTGGCATTATTTGGGCAATGATGTTCGCTGAGCGCAAACATGATGTGATTGTTCAGTTGTTGTTGAGCATTGGCGGGGCGTTGTTAGCAGGCAGCGTGTATGCGATTTATATTTTCGGAGCCTTTAATCCATTTTCATTAACCGCCTTCTTTTATGCTTTAGGTGGCAGTTTAGGGTTTAATGCCATCTATCAATACTTTTTCAAACAACTCTAAAACAACAAATCCAGCCATTGGAGTGGCTGGATTTGCTTGATCTTGGTGGAGATGGCGGGAATCGAACCCGCGTCCAAAAAGTTAAACCGCAAGCATCTACAAGCGTAGTCTATTGATTAAATCTTATCGTAGCACCACCCGATAGACAAAGCGGGCCACGACCAGCCTGTTAATCTTAGCCCCTAGCCCACAGACATAACTAAGGGAGCGACCCGACTAAATGTCGCCGCTACAAGCCCATCGGGCTGAGGCTAGTAGAGGCGTGTTGCCTTAATTAGGCAGCAAGCGCTACAGGAGCGCGGAAAGTGTTTTTGCCAGTTAATGGCGTTGCCGATTTAACGAGGCTCAGCGTCTCGGCTTGCCACTTACGATCGGCCCTCCCTGTCGAAACCAAGCATCCCCAGGTAGTAGGCCTCTGCGTTCGAGGTCTTTGCATTATAGCATACTCATCACGACTATTTATAAGACTTTTGTTGGAATTGGTATGTTTGGGGATCGGGGGTTAGGGATCAGGGATCAGTTACTGAAACCGCGAAAAACACGAAGCGCACGAAGGAGGGTTAATGTTCCCTCACCCCAGCCCCATCTCCCGTGGCGCGGGCGAGGGGCTTTCGTGCCGTGGTTCTTCGTCAATGCGTCGGTAAAAACGGGTGCTCCCCCTCGCCCGCGTTCAGTGGGAGAGGGGGCTGGGGGGTGAGGGGACGTTAATCACCACGCTTTTTTTAAACCCTACCCTTGTAAGGACTAGGGTGAGATCTAAATCCACCCCATCCTCAGACTTTTGATTGAATCTTAAAGAGCGTTGCTGGCCTTGATTAAAGTCAAGGCTTGGCTTTTAGGGCTTTGGGAACAAACAAAGCCCATGATCCGTTTGATGGATACTTGGATACAAGCCTGCGAAGCCCAAAAAGCTTTATGGTATGATGCGAAACAATTACGCAATGAGGGTTCCGGTTATGACAATAGTAGATACTCCTCCTCCGAATACGGCGCGGGTTTTGCTTGATGGCGATTTGTTGGTCAACAAAATCAAGGTGCCAGTGCTCATTTCCGCAGGCAATCATCGCTTGGTTGTGTTGCAATCGCAAGCACTCTACGATATTAAAGTTGGCGATAGCGGCCTGTTGGTCAGCGAAGCTCGCGGCCAGCAAGAAGTGCTGATTAGCGATATTGATCGGTTAGCCATGGTAATGCGTTACGAATTAGCATCGCCAGCTCCTAGCGACGACGATTTTGTGCTGCCATCGCCAGAATAAAGCTGGCGAATCATGGTCGTTGCTGGCTGAATCAATTCATTGGCAATAATCTGGCGTGGGCAATCTTGCCAATTGTGCTGATAATCGCTTGCTAAAATCGAGCGCAGCCATTGGGGATACAACTCGGCCAAATTGCTATCAAGGCTGAGCCAATCGGCATAAATTGTTGGTTCCTCGCGAGAGCGCACCACAACCATGGGATCTTGCAAGTGCGCTCGGTAATAAAACACGATTTCGTGTTTGGGCTTGGGCTTTTTGCGCCCAGCCATAAACATTCCCTCGGCAATATACACCAGCCGCTCAAGCTGAATTGCCACCCCAAATTCTTCGGCAAACTCACGCATCACGCAGTCTTCGGTCGTCTCACCCACTTCGAGGTGACCACCAGGTAAGGCACAATAGCTGTTGCCTTGCTGCTCAGAGCGATGCACCAGCACATGGCGATCGCGGATAATAATCGCTGCAACCCGCACAAAAAACTTCATTCGATAACCTCCCATAATAAAAGCACTAATCGTTGCCCAAAACCCAAAGGGGATAGCCAGCATTTGATCGGCTATGCTATCCTAAAGTGAATCATACCTAGGAAAGAGTGTCGTTTATGGCTGATTTACGTCCTGCAATTCTTGGCGGTACGCCTTTGGCAACGTCGCCAATTCGCTTAGTTCGTCCTGTTTTGCCTGAGTTTGCAACCCTCGCCCCTGAAGTTGAGCAAACTTTAATCAGCGGCATGGTTACCAAGGGCCAGCATTTGGCTGCCTTTGAACAAGCCGTTGCCGACCACCTTGGGGTTGCCCATGCAATTGCGGTTTCAAGTTGTACAACCGGTTTAGCCTTAACCTACCGCGCCTTGGGCCTAAACGGGCCAGTGATCGTGCCAAGTTTTACCTTTATGGCAACGGTCAGCGCCTTGATTTGGGCTGGGGCAACCCCGCGCTTTGTTGACATCGACCCTGCTACAACCAATATTGATGTTAAGGCAGTGCGGGCGGCGCTTACGCCAGAGGTTCAGGCAATCGTTGCAGTCCACAATTTTGGCAATCCGGCAGCAATTGCCGAGCTTGAAGCCCTCGCCAACGAGGCAGGCATTCCCTTAATTTTCGATGCAGCCCATGGCTTTGGGGCGCAATACAACGGGCAGCCTGTCGGCGGATTTGGCACCGCTGAATGTTTTAGCCTTAGCCCAACCAAGCTCTTGATTGCTGGCGAGGGCGGGATTGTCGCCACCAACAACGACGAATTGGCCCACAAAATTCGTACAGGCCGAGAGTATGGCAACGATGGCAAGTATGGCAGCAATTGGGCTGGGCTGAATGCCCGCATGGCCGAATACAACGCTATTATGGGCCGCCATAGCCTTGATCAACTAGAGCAAGCAGCCCGCCAGCGCAGCCAATATGCAGCATTATATTGGGCAGCCTTGTTTGCCACACCTGGAATTGATTTTCAAGCAGTGCGTCCAAGCGATCGCTGTTCCTACAAAGATTATTCAATCACCATCGATGCACGCTACTTTGGTTTGAGCCGCGACATGGTGCGCCAAGCGCTGGCTGCCGAGGGAATTGAAACCCGCGCCTACTACGATCCGCCAGTTCATCGCCACGCAGCCTATGCCCAATTTGCCCCAGCCGAGGGTAGCCTGCCCAAAACTGATTGGTTGGCTAAGGCCAGTTTAAGCTTGCCAATGCACTCTGAAATGGAGTTCGATACAATCGAAACTGTGTGCAATGCGATCAAGCTGATTTGTGCCTATGGCGAGGAAATCGCCGCCAAGCAATAGTGCTCTGGCTATAGGCGATATGGAATGGTTCATTGGATTGGCAACCATATTCCCTCACCCCCCAGCCCCTCTCCCACGTAGCGGGCGAGGGGGAGCCCGCATTTGTCATGGAGTGCGGCAGAACCACGTCATGAAAGCCCCTCACCCGCCACGTGGGAGAGGGGGCTGGGGTGAGGGGATCAGGCAGTGGTTAACCTGATGAACTAGTACAGATATAGGCTATGGGCTATTTTGGGGAGTTCCAAACGCTTCTTTGCTTCAAAAAACACGGTTAAGGCTCAAATAAATGGGCGATAGGCAATCAAAACCATTCCTAGAGCCTATTGCCCATAGCCTATAGCCAATTATTGCAACTAGAAAAGGAGCACTGCCTTGAAATTTTCACGTGCAATTGCAACAAGGCTGTTGGTCGATGCAATCTTGATTAATGGCGGCTTGCTCTTGGCCTTTGTGGTGCGCTATATCACGATTGTGTTGCACGAACCACATTTAGCCGAACGCTTGATCTTGGATTATCGCAACCAATTTTTGAGCACAAGTTGGTTATTGACCAGCCTTGGCCTAGGCTTGCTCTGGATGTTTGGGGTTTATCACCATGTGCGCAGTTATGCGCGGCGCTTCAAAATTATGACCTTGCTCCAAGCCACCACCTTAGCCCACCTTGCCTATGGATTCAGCTTTTTCTTTCTGCGCTTCTTGCCGTTTGTTCCGCGTGGGGTGGTGGTGCTGAGTTGGGTCTTTAGCTCGGGGTTGATCATTGGTATTCGGATTGCGCGCAATGTTGTGCTCGCCGTCGATGCCTTGGAACGTCAAACACCCAAAACTGATCAGCCGATTAAGCATGTGTTGGTGATTGGCGGGGCGGGCTATATTGGCTCGTTGGTGCTGCGACGCTTGCTCAATCAAGGCTATCACGTGCGCTTGGTCGATTCGCTGATGTATGGCGATGGGGCGATTCGCGAGTTGTACAACCACCCGCAATTTGAGTTTGTCCATGGCGATATGCGCCACATCGAAACTGTCGTGCGCTCGCTGGTTGGCATGGATGCGGTGATTCACCTTGGGGCGATTGTTGGCGATCCGGCTTGTGCGATTGATGCCGATTTCAGCACCGAAATTAATCTGATTGCCACCCGCATGTTGGCTGAAGCCTGCAAAGGCTACGGCATTCGACGCTTTATTTTTGCCTCGACCTGTAGCGTCTATGGCGCGTCTGATGAATTGCTCGACGAACGGTCGGCGCTCAATCCGGTTTCGCTCTACGCTCAAACCAAAATCGACTCCGAGACAATCTTGTTGGGCTTGGCCGACCAGCAATTTGCCCCCACAATTCTGCGTTTTTCAACGATTTATGGCTTGTCGCCACGGCCACGCTTTGATTTAGTAGTCAATTTGCTTACTGCCAAAGCTGTGCGCGAAGGCAAAATTACGGTCTTTGGCGGCGATCAATGGCGGCCATTTGTTCATGCCGACGATGCAGCCCGCGCGGTTGTGATGAGCTTAAATGCCCCATTAGCAGCAGTGCGAGGCGAGATTTTCAATGTTGGCTCGGATGCGCAAAACTATACGATCAGCGCAATCGGCGAATTAATTGGCCAGTTAATTCCTGAGGCTGAGTTGGTGTTGCAAGGCAGCGATGTTGATAAGCGTAATTATCGCGTTTCGTTTGCCAAAATTGCCAAAGTGCTCGATTTCAGCCCGCAGTACACAGTTGAAGATGGCGTGCGCGAAATCGAAGCAGCCTTGCGCAAAGGCACAATTGGCGATTATTACGACTCAGCCTATAACAACCATAAATTCTTGACCAATGTTGATAATGCGCCATTGTTGCGCTTGGAAACGCCATGGGTCAACCAGCGCGAATCAATCAAGCAATGAGCCAGCCAGCATTGGCGTTGTTGCTGGCGGCGTGGTCGAGCCAACCACAGCCAAATTTAGCCAAATTATGTGCTGCCTGCGGCCCCAACGATTGGCAAACACTCGGACGCTTAGCCAATTATCACGAGGTCGAGGGCTTGCTCTGGTTTGGATTGCGCCAACAAGCCCTGCCGCCAGCCTTGGCTGAGCATTGGCGCGAACGCTATTATCTGGCTGCTTTGCGCAACGATTTGCGCTTGGAAGAATTTCAGCGCATTCAACAACTGCTCAAGGCTGAATCAATCGAGGTGGCGTTGCTCAAAGGCATGGCCTTCGCCCCAACCATATATCGCTCGCTTGGCCAGCGCCAAATGGGCGATATTGATCTCTTGATTCGGCGTGATGAGCTGCAACGAGCTTGCGCGGTGTTGTTTGCTGCTGGCTACGGCCTCAGCGAATATACAATCAACACATGGCCGCAGCAGCGGCGCAGCGGTGGCGAGGTACGCTTGCAAACTGCGAGCGGCGCAACGCTGGAACTGCATTGGTGGCTGTTTGCGGGGCATTGGTCGCGCTGGGCTGGCTTGCATGCTTATCCAGCGTGGCAAATTCAGCATGCAGAGTATCAAGCCTTGGCATTGCCAGTTTTGGAGCCGATAAGCCAACTGCTGCATACTGCCCATCACTTGGTGATTGGCAATCAATTTGGCGCTGGCATTGGCCGCATGCTGACTGATATTGATCGCTTGATTGCAACCTATGATTTCGATTGGCAGCAGGTTTGGCACGAAGCTCAACATTGGAGGTTGGCGCATGTACTTTGGGGAGTTTTGCGCTTGGCCGAGCAATGGTTTAATTCAGCAATTGAATGGCATTGGCAACCGCAGACTTGGCGCAAACTGGCTTTAGAAACGTTATTGCCAAGCCAAAAACTGTTGGGTGGCGCAGATCCGCGCTTGCGGGCTTGGTGGCGCTACGCCATTTTGGCCAGCGCTTGGGGCTAAAACAGTAGGAGCCTCATCAAGCGATGAAGCTCCTGTTGCTGTTGATTAAGCGCGAGCTGGTTGCAGCGGCTCGTTGGTTGAGCTAGGCTGAGCATTCGGCAATGTAGCTGCTCGTTTCAAACGCAGCGAGTTGGTAATGACAAACACCGATGAGAAGGCCATCGCGCCAGCGGCCAAGAGCGGCGAGAGTTGCCAGCCAGTTAGGTTGTAGAACACGCCAGCAGCAATTGGAATCCCAATCACATTGTAGATGAAGGCCCAGAACAGATTCCAGCGAATCGTGGTCATGGTGCGGCGCGAAAGCTCAATTGCTTGAGCCACGCCAACCAAATCGCCACGCAGCAAGGTAATATCGCTGGCTTCGATTGCCACATCAGTGCCAGTGCCAATCGCCACCCCAACATCGGCTTGAGCCAAGGCTGGCGCATCGTTCACGCCATCGCCAACCATCGCCACCAAGCCACCTTCTGCTTGCAATTGCTTGATTTTGGCGGCTTTGTCTGCTGGTAACACATCGGCAATTACATGTTCAACGCCTGCTTCGCGGCTAATCGCTTCGGCGGTACGTTGATTATCGCCAGTCAACATCACAACTTTCAAGCCCAAATTGCGCAATTGTTTGATTGCTGCTGGCGAAGAAGCTTTGATTGTATCGGCAACCGCCAACACGCCAGCAAGCTGTTGATCAACCACCACAACCATCGCGGTTTTGCCTTCGGATTGCCATTGATCGATTGTTGATTGAAGAGTACTCAAATCGTAGCCTTGCTCGCGAACCAAGCGCGGGCTGCCAATCACAACCTTTTGTTGATTGACCTCGGCTTCGATGCCACCACCAACAATTGCCTTGAAGTTTGCAGCTTGACCAAGGGTTGCGCCGCGAGCAGTTGCGCCTTGCACAATTGCCTTGCCCAGCGGATGCTCGGAGCCACGTTCGGCGGTTGCAGCAAGGCTCAGCAAATTGGCTTCATCAGCCAAGGCCAGAATATTGGTCAAAGTTGGCTTGCCTTCGGTAATCGTGCCAGTTTTATCGAGCACAATTGTTTGCAAGCGCACAGCACGTTCGAGGCTTTCAGCATTTTTGATCAAAATGCCATGTTGTGCCCCAACCCCAGTGCCAACCATAATTGCCGTCGGCGTGGCCAAGCCCAAAGCACATGGGCAAGCAATCACCAACACGGCGACAGCAAAGATCAGCGATTGAGTGAAGCCAACGCCGCCAACCCAATACCACAACCCAAAGGTCAGCAAGGCAATCACGATCACAATCGGCACAAACACGCCCGAAATTTGGTCGGCTAGGCGCTGAATTGGCGCTTTGGAGCCTTGGGCGGCTTTGACTAAGTTGACGATTTGGGCCAAAGCGCTGGCCTTGCCAACCGCCGTTGCGCGTAATTGGAAACTGCCAGCATTGTTGAGCGTCGCGCCAAACACGCTATCGCCAACCCGCTTTTCAACTGGCAACGATTCGCCTGTCAGCATCGATTCGTCGACTGCCGATTGGCCCATAGTCACAACGCCATCAACCGGAATTTTCTCGCCAGGCCGCACCACCACAATCTCGCCAGCTCGTACATCAGCCACTGCCAACTCAACCTCAACCCCGCCACGTAAAACCCGAGCAGTCGGCGGTTGCAGATTGATCAAGGCGCGAATTGCCGACGAAGTGGCGCTTTTGGCTTTGGCTTCGAGATATTTACCAACCAAAATCAAAGCCACAATCATCGCGGCGGTTTCAAAGTAGACGTGGCCGCTGAGCTTGAATAGTAAGACCGCCAAGCTAAAGCCATAGGCCGTAAGCGAGCCAAGTGCAATCAGCGTATCCATGTTGGCGCTGCCATGTTTGAGGTTAACCCACGCTCCACGCAGGAAATCGCGGCCACTATAAAACACAACCGGCGTTGCCATCAGGCCAAACAGCCAAGGCCAGAGATTGTAGAACGCTGGCATATGATGGCCCATATCGCCCATATCGCGAGCGCTACCCAGCCAAATTGGGCTAATCAGACTAAAGTCATGCATCATCGAGAGAATCATCAATGGCACGCCCAGCACGAGCGCCACCATCAGATTGGTGCGTTTGCGCTTGAGCTCAGCTTGGCGAGCTTGGGTTTCGCTATCCTCAGCATCCTCATCCTCGCCAGTATCGATAACGCCATAGCCAGCTTTGCTAATTGCTGCTTTGATTTGCTCAAGGCTCGCCTGATCAGGCAAATAGCGGATACTTGCGCTTTCGGTTGCCAAATTGACCGTTGCATCCAATACGCCATCGACTTTGCGCGCCGCTTTTTCTACCCGCGTCACACAAGCGGCGCAGGTCATGCCCGTAATTGGCAGCGTGCGTTCGGCGGTAATTACGCCGTAGCCGCCTTTTTCGACTGCCGCAATTAAGCTGGTCGGCGTAACAGCCGCCGGATCAAACGCAACGGTCGCTGATTCGCTGGCTAAATTGACGCTGGCCTCAGCAACGCCGCTTACTTTCTTCAAATTGCGTTCGACGCGAGTTACACAAGCGGCGCAGGTCATGCCGGTCACTGGCAACGTAAGAGTCTTTGTATCCATAACTATACCTTCAGATCTGGCGTAGTGAGTGGGATGGCGGGCTGACTGCGCAACCCGACCCAGCCACAAGCCCCTAATTTAATGGAATTGAATTAGCGAATGGCGAAACATCATAGCCAGCTTCGCTGATTGCCGTCACCAATTGGTCGCGGCTCACTTGCTCGTTGCTTTCGACTTTGACGGTTTTGCTAGCCAAATCGACCAGAACATTTTGAACCCCAGCGACGGCGCTTACTTCGGTGTTGATTGCGTTGACACAGTGTTGGCATGAGATGCCTGGAACGTTGAAGCTTTCGGTTTTCATTGCTTACTCCTTATTGATCACCCCCCCACCCAGGGGGGGTATGTATAAACCATAACACGCTGTTTAGGGCTTGTCAATCAAATTGGCAGCCAATTTAGCAGAATGTTAATTGGTTATTGGGGATCGGGTGCTAGGGATTGGTTGTTGGGAGTTGGGGGCAAGGATGAGAACAGAAAACAGAGAACAAATCAAAAGGCAAAAATCAAAAGGCAGAATGGGGCAAGGATGAGAACAGAGAACATAAGATTGGCTATTGGCTATGTGTATTAGTTCATTGCATTAGCACCCATGTTCCCTCACCCCCCAACCCCCTCTCCCACTGAACGCGGGCGAGGGGGAGCACTGGTTTTTACCGACGGATTGCGCAAGAACCACGGCGTTAAAGCCCCTCGCCCGCCACGTGGGCGAGGGGTTGGGGTGAGGGGATCAAGCCGTGGTTAACCTAATGAACTAGTACAGCTATTGGCTATTGGCTATTGGCTTTGGGCTGGCACGATCATAATCCCACGAATCTGTGCCAATCTGTGGCTAAAAAACCTCGCCTTCGTGTGCTTCGCGATCTTCGTGGATCAAATGCTTAACGCAGAGGCGCAGAGTAACCGAAGGATGAGGGATGAAAACCAGAAGTCAAAATCAAAAGGCAGAAGCCCCAAAGCCGATAGACTCATGCCAAAAGCCATTAGCCTCATCCCATTCGTGGTTCCGGTTGCTGACCCTGACACCTGCCCCTAATCCCTAACTTTTCTGCTTGACATTTTGGCGATCGTGACGAAGATTGAACCAGAATTGTGTTGAGGTTGCACTATGAAAATTGGCTTTGTCTTTGATGATCACATGCACCGGATTGGTGGCATTCAGGTTTATATTCGGGGTTTGTACCATTATTTTGAGAGCCTAGGCCACGAAGTGGTGATTTTTGCTGGTGGTAGCCAGTTTGATAACGCTAAATTGGCCGAGCGGATTATTCCTTTGGGCATTTCGTTGCCAACCTATGGCAGCGGCTCGAATACCTCGTTGCCAATCTGCCTTGAATCCAATCGGCGGTTGCGCGAGCTGTTAGAGGCCGAGAACTGCGATATTTTGCATATTCAGACGTTGCACTCGCCAACAATGGGTGGGCGAATTTTGGCCAATTCTAAGGCTTGCCATATCTCGACCTTTCATAATCGGGTTGATGAAGCATGGAAATTACAGGCTTTGCGCATGGCCAAGCATATCTTGCCCGATTTCTTTCGCCATGTGCATGGCCGAATTGCTGGTTCGCAGGCAGCAATGGAGACGGCGCATGCGATTTTTGGCAAGCAAGATGAATACACGGTCATTGCGAGCGGCATCAATCTTGAGCGCTTTGAGGATGCAGCCAATTTGCCTCGCCTACGCCAATATGATGACGATAAAATTACCCTCTTTACGCTTGGGCGTTTGGAGCAGCGCAAAGGTGTGGAGTATTTGCTGCGCGCTTATGCCTTGCTGCAAAAAGATTATCCCAACCAACTACGCCTTGTAATTGCTGGTGATGGGCCGTTGCGCGAAGAATTGCATGCCCTAGCCGACCAATTGCACTTGAAAAATGTAGAATGGCTTGGCTATGTGACCGATTTGGCCTTGCCGCATTTGATGGCAAGCGCCGATATTTTTTGTGCGCCAGCAATTGGTCAAGAGAGTTTTGGCTATGTGATTGTCGAGGCGATGGCGCTTGGTTTGCCAGTCGTGGCGGCAGCTAATGCGGGCTATGCAGGCGTTTTGGTCAATCATCCAGGTAATTTAGCCGTGCCACCGCGCGATCCACGGGCAATGGCTGGGGCAATTGCCAGCTTTATCGCCAGCCCAGCAGCGCGCAAAAAAATTGGCCAATCGAATCGCCAACAGGCCAAAGGCTATAGCTGGCAAGTGATTGGCGACCAAATTATGGAGTTTTACAAAAAAACTTTAGCCCAAACTGTGCAATAGTGCCAAGCGATTAAGCGCTTTTTTGTGTAGTTTGCATAACAGGCGCTTAATCTTTTTATGCTATAGTAAGGCCTATGCCAACGGTGGCAACGAACCCCAATGTGGTGGATTCTAACGATGAGCTATCTAGAGGAGGCGCATATGCGTTCCCATGATTATTCAATCGAAGAAGCCGCCGGATTAATGCAGCTTTCCGAAGATACCGTGCGGCGTTGGGTAAGCAAAAAGTTGATTGGCGCGTATCAACTTGGGCGTGGCTGGCGAATTTCCGAAGATGAGATTCAAAATATCTTGAAGGCGCGCTACGAAATGGAGCAAGAACGCCAATTTGCTCCAAGCGCTGCCTAGGTTTCAACTTTTTTGGCAGACAACCCAAAGCCCGCTGGATTCTTCACGAATCCAGCGGGCTTTTTTTAATTTCAGGCGCTGAGGTCTTAAACATCTCTCCTCGCAAATGCTATGGCCGAAGCAGAAAGTTGGATTAAATAGAGCTGCATGATGCAAAACACGCGATAGATTGTTATACTTAATGCTACTTTTGAGTGAGGATAGTATGGACTTTTTCGAAAAACCTTTTGATAATAGCGCTAATCAAGCAGCCCAACCAACTCCCGTTGAGCCTAATCAACTAACAATCCTTGATGATTGGCGCAAATTCCCTGCTCACTTTATGTTCCTGAACGAATTTCGATCTGCTACAAATCCACAAATCTTTGCCGAGGTTAGTGTAGGCGAACTTTGGTATTCAGTCCTCGACGAACCTCCAAAACTCACGATTGAGCGTTGGATTCAGGATGGAATCTTGGTTCGCCCTTCAATCAACACGTTACTTGACGAATTGACTGAGCTGCAACTCAAAACATTGGCTCAAGAACGGGATTTAGATAGATCTGGCCAAAAAGCTGACCTTATTGCTCGCTTGATTGAGGCTGATCCGGCGGGAATGGCTGCGATTGTAGCAGATAACCCATTGCTTATCCTAAGCGACTATGGGGAATCACTGGTTGAACCCTTTCTTGAGTATGAGGCCCAACAGCGAGTCATCGCAGAAGCAGCGTGTATGGCTGCATTGAACGAGGGTGAATTCTATCGAGCTGAGCAGATTGCATTGCATGAGTATCATTCGGGTGTGTTTCCAATAGATTTTTATAATGATGACGTAGCGCTCTTGTTGAGCATCTTTATGACCCATCCATTTAGTTATTTCGATCAGCTTGAAGATGCCCATCAATACGCTATTCGCCTTGCTACGGCAATGCGCTTTTTATGGGGCAATGAGTTAACCCGCTGGTTGCCTAATGCTATAGCTGGAGATAATCGTTTTAGCGCTGCCCAGCTAGCTCAGTTGTTGAATGACTATACGTTTCATATTGCAACCATCCAGATCTATACGAAGGATTGGATTGATACCACGGTTGAGATTGTGGCTAGCCCAGAAGCATGCCCTGTATGTCAAAAGCTTAACAACATCTATCCAGTAGCTGAAATTCCGATGTTGCCACCGAAGGATTGCCAGAGTCCGCTCAGTTGCTATTTTGATTATATTGATCAAACTAATTATTTCAACCCAGATGGAACTTGCATTATAGGTAATTAAACATCTCTCCTCGCAAGGTGTTTATTTGGTGGCAATATGCACGGCAACTGCGCCCAAGCCCAATTGATTCCAGGTCACATCGCGCCAGCCACATTCGGCGATAATTTGGGCTAGCTCAGGTGGTTGCGGAAAGATCGATGCAGATTGAGGCAAATAGGTATACGCGCGATTGTTGCCGCCAACGATGCTGCCAATAATCGGCACAATGTTGTTGAAATAGAATTGATGGCCCCAACGCACCAAGGGATTTTTGGGCCGAGCAACTTCTAAGCATGCCAATTTGCCACCTGGCTTGGTGACGCGTGCCATTTCGCTAAACGCTTGGCGAATATCCACGATGTTGCGCATGGCAAAGCCAGTAGTCACAATATCAAACGATTCGTCGGCGAATGGCAGTTGCATCCCATCGCCATTAACAAAACTATGGTCAGTTGTGTCTTGGTCGCGTTTGGCTTGGCCCGCCGCCATCATGGCAAAAGTAAAATCCAACCCAACTACGCCAATCTGCGGCATGGCACGTTGCAAAATTGGCAGAAAATCGCCTGTGCCAGAGCCAACATCCAAGGCCCACGTAGCTTGTTGTTGCTTGATGCGTTTGGTTGCCCAACGCCGCCAGCCTTGATCCAGCCCAAAGGTCATTAGCCGATTCATCAGATCATAGCGTTCGGCAATGGCTGTGAACATGGCATTAACATAGACTGCTTTCTCAGCGGATTGTGGCAAGACAGACATTATTCAAGCTCCAAGCCAGCCCATTGCTGGTCACTATCAAGCTCAGGGCTTAGCCCCAAGGCAACTAAAGCGCGGGCCGCCACAAAATCGACGACTTCGGCAACCGTGGTTGGGCGAGCGTAGAAATTGGGCATTGGCGGTACAAGCCGCACGCCGCGCTGCGATAAACGCAACATATTTTCCAAATGCACGCTCGAAAGCGGCGTTTCGCGCGGGACGACGACTAAGCGCCGTCCCTCTTTTTGGGTCACATCGGCCACGCGCAACAGCAAATTGTTGGCGAGGCCAGCAGCCAAGGCCGCAACCGTGCCCATCGAACAGGGCACAATTAGCATGCCATAAACTGGGTACGAGCCGCTGGCAATCGTTGCCGCCTGATTGTTGGGATTATGCTCGGTGATTAGGCCCGAAGCCTGCCAAGCAGCAACCGCTTCGGCCCAAGATTCGCCTTGTTCTTGGCGCCAAACGATCCGCGCTGAGGAGGTGGCAACCAACTCAATTGGGTGTTCGAGCGCAATCAATCGTTCGATCACGCGCTTGGCTAGCGCCGCACCGCTTGCACCACTAACCCCAACCACCACCGGCAAACGCTTACTCATCGTCCCAAAGCTCCAGCAATTCACGCCATTCGTTTTCCAACTCTTCTCGGCGCGCAGCATAGTAGATATGGTCAACGCCATCTTCATCGCGATAGACGAGATCGACCTGCGAGCGCATTGGCCGCATATAGCCAATATTGCCCCACCAGCGCACCGAAGCCTCGTCAATTGGCAGATCTTCGAGGAACATGCGGGCGGCATATTCGCGCACCGTACCTTGCTCAAGATCCAAATCGCGCCATGGGTCGCTGACCTCGCCGCTGCGCAAATTGCGGAAGCGGAAGGAGCGGCCAAAATCGCTTTCTTCCATTGCCACAACTTCGATGCCTGTGGTTGGTGGCTTGACCCGAATCAAATTGAGCCATGCTTCGGTCAATTTGGCGCGGGTTACATCGTTGAAGGTTTGGAAATCTTCATCTTCTTTGTTTTTCATAGCAAGGTCGAAACGCATTTTTTCGTCGTTGCCATAGATGCGCCATAAGCCGCCGCGGCCCTTCCAACGATATTTACGGTCGCCCCAAGGCAGCCAATTGTCTTCGTTGTCAGCTTCTGCATCGTCGATTGGCGGGCTAAAGCTGCGTGGTGCGCTGATTGGCGCATGATCGTCGTTATCGTTGGCATCGACCGCAAAACTATCGTTGATGCCGAGCAGCGCGCGCCAACCCTCGCCAAGGCCCCATTCAGAAACGCCATAGAAAATATGGTCGATTACGCCTGAGGCATCGCGATGAATCAGATCGTATTTGGTGCGATTGCCTTGCTGGAAGGTGCGCCAAACGCCAAGCCGTCCATACCAACGCACATCTTCGTTGAGGTCAATTTTGGCATCGCGCAATTCTTCGTGGCGCGAGATGGCATAAGCCCACAACCCTTGAGCGCGATCGCGTTCAACGCCGGTGGTGGTGCGCAAATCACGCACTTCGTAGGTCCAAACTGAGTTGCGTTTTTGCTCGCTCACAATTTCGACCCCTGAGCGTGGCAATTCGAGATCTTCGCCATTATCAAGTGGCGACATCATGCTGCGAACCAAAGCGCGGCGGGCAAGTTGCAATAATTCTTCGCGGTTGGCGACCTGCGTTTGATCGTCGCGACGCACATAGACTGCGCCATTGCTTGCAACATAGGGTGGCAATTCATCGGGCTTAACTTCAACCCGCACAACATCGCGTTCTTGATATTGCATTAATTCGAGGCTGAGATTTGGTTGCGGGTCGAGGTTTTGAGCCACAAGTTGCTTAATTTGCTCGCTTATGCTGCTTGCTGAGACTGTTTGCTCGCCATCGGTGCCAATTAAGATCACCCCGCCATCAGCATTGGCAAGGGCTGCCACATCGTGCCAAACTTGCGCCAGATACTCCTCGGTTGCCGGACGGGCAATTAAGTGGCGCGAATCGCCATTCAGTCGCACGTTATCAATCTCCCATTGCTTTTGGTCGCGGCGTGGCACGCGCACCTTATCGATTTGCTTGCTATTCAACAAAGTTTTCAAGGCATCGAATGAAGCTTCGGACAAAAGTGCCTCGAAATAGCGGTCGCCAACGCCATAGAGTTTTTTGCTTTCTTGGTCGTCGGCAGCGGCGCGATTGATGCGATGAGCATCGGAGCCTTGAATACAGAACATTGGCCGTTCGTAGTAGGTATGTTGGCCATTATAAAAGGTTGGGCTGAGGTAACTTTCGTGTGAAGCGTAGAAATGGACAAATTCGAGAGCGTGTAAATAGGGGCTTTGGGTTGCGGCGACGCGCGATTGACCGCTATTGCCAAAGCGAATTGATTCGCTGACCACACCAGAATGGGCATTAACGTGGGCGGCAATTACGATGCCCCCAGCCCGATTGATAATCTCATAGGCTTCGGTAACGTGTTTGGTGTTGGAGATTGAGCATGAGCCAGCCTTTAATTCTTGAGCTGGAATACCCAATTGCAACAAGACTGCTTCAAGCACGCTGAGCGGAGTGGTTGGGGCAAAAAGGGCCAGAATATGCGAACCATAGTGGCTGGTAAATTCAAAGCCTGGCAGCACAGTCAGTTGAGCCAGCAATTGTTGATATTCGCCGTAGCGTTCGCGCTCCTCGGGTGTACAGCGGTCGGCTTGCACAAAGCGTTCGAGTAAGGCTAATTCATCGCGAAATTGCTCATAGCCGCGAATCGTGTTGTGGTCGGTAAAGGCAATAATATCAAGTTGATGGGCGGCGGCGGCCCGTAAAATATCGAGATAACTTACCTCAGGTTCGGCATAATCTTCAGATGCTGGCGTATGGATATGTAAATCTAAACGCATCCATCGCTCGGAAGGCGCAGATAACTGCTCATCGCTAAACGTCATTTTCCGTTTTACTCCATCAAGATCAATGTTTTTTCTTTTGCCAAAAACTCTCGACTTCTCGTGTCGATTTTGTTCGTCATGATACCTCAATCTGCTCAGGGCAGCAATTTACTTAAATTTGACCTCTGGGTCGCAAATATGTTCTATTGTTTCCCGTGAAACAATCAAGTTTTGGCTTAAAGCAACTTAGTTATCAAGAAGTTATCCACAGCATGTGGATAACTTTGGTTAATTGCTAATGTGGAAAAGCTGTGGGAAATGTGTATAACTTGGCCATTTTAGGCGCTAAGGTTGATTCGCGGTTAAGCAATTGCGGATAGTCGTGCATATCTTCACATGTGATCGAGTAAATTCGCACGCTATAAAAACAGCGTGCTGTTGTTTAGGCAGCACGCTGTTGATTCAATACTTTAAATGTTTCACGGGAAACATTTAGGCCTGGTACGTCCAAGATTGACCTGGTTGCAAGGCCACAATTTCTGTTTTCAACTCAAGCTTATTCAACTCATTTTGCAAGGCTTCAGGGTTGCCATGCAAGGCAGGGAACGTGCCGTAATGCTCTGGAATTGCGAATTGCGAGCCGATTAATTTGAGGGAATGAGCTGCTTGGCGTGGCCCCATGGTATAGAAATCGCCAATTGGCAAAATAGTTACGTTGGGCTGATAGATTTCGCCCATCAAGGCCATATCGCTGTGGATACAGGTATCGCCCGTCACATAGACCACACAGCCATCGGAAAATTCGAGAATAAAACCACATGGATCGCCCAAATAGAGTGAAATATTGCCACTGGTGATGCTGCTGCTATGGTGTGCTGTGGTTAATGTTGCTTTGATGCCAGCAATCTCGATGCAACCGCCTTTATTATAGCCAATACATTGTGTCGCAGCGACACCTTGGCCTTGCACCCAGCCAATTAATTCGGCAATGCCAGCAATTGGCGCTTTGCTTTGGTTGGCAAGCTCAACCGCGTTACCGGTGTGGTCGCTATGACCGTGAGTGAGCAAAATCGCATCAACATGCTCAAGCTCAGCCTTAGCCGAAGCAGGAAAGCTTAGATTATGTTCGTACCAAGGATCAAGAATAATCCGTTTGCCTTCGGGCGTGACGAATAAAAAGCTGGCGTGACCAAGCCAAGTGATGGTCGTGTTGGCCATGAAATGATCTCCTTACACACCAAATACTGCTAACTCGCTAAAATTCTACCACAGCCGTTCGAATAAAGGCATGGTTTCCAAGGGCGCAGGATAATTGTAGAGCCAAGTTTCGCCATCGAATTTCTCACCAGTCCAATAATCGCGCCAACCACCTTCGGGCAAGTAGATGTCACGTTGGTAGCGCTTGGCTTGGAGAATCGGCGCAGCCAAATATTGCTCGCCAAACAACCATTGGTCGCCAATAAAGCGTGTGCTGGCATCGTCGGGGTAGTGCCACCACAAAGGCCGTACCAGCGGCGTGCCGTCGGTTGTGGTTGCTTGCAACAATTCAGCGATATATGGCTCTAGCTCAGCGTGCAATTGCGCATAACGCTGGCAAATTTGGCTGGTTTCAGCATCATATTGCCAAGGCGCAATTGAGAATTGCATGGCTGGCAAGAGCGCAGTAACTTGGGTCCAACGAATTAGCAATTCACGTTCGGGAAACTCGCCATTATAGGCATTGCCGCCAATCATATCGGGCAAAACATAGGGATAACCGATCACGCTCATAGTAAGCGCTTGAGTGACAACCGCATGCAAGCCATTATCCATGCCCCAGCGGCTCCATTTATCCCATTCGCGGAAGAAAATTGGCTGTTGTTGCGAGCGCCAACCAGTGCGCACCTCCGTCCATTGCCACGATTGAGCCACGAAGGCAACGTAACGATCGCTATATTGATTGGGAGTCATTGGCAGATGGGTTTTGGCTTCAGCTGGCAAGAAATTGCCTTCAGCACCATCGAATTTAAAGCCATCGATGCCATACAAGCTTTGCAAGCGTTCTAAGCCTGCTTGCCACCATTCCAATGCCGCTGGATTCGAAACATCCAACAGACCGCCCCAACCTTGCCACCAACGAGTTAAATAGGGTTGATCATTGCCAGGATGTTTGACCAAATAGCCGTTGGCTGCTGCTTCGGCAAATGCTGCACTCTTGGGATCGAAAAATGGAGGAATCCACAAGGTTACTTTATAGCCAAGCTGATGCAACTGATCGACCATTGCCTTGGGATCGGGAAACTTGCCCAGATCGAATTCTAAATCGCCATAGGCTGTTTGCCAGCGATCATCGATTTCGAGCACGGAGTAGGGATACTGTTGATCGATGATTTCTTGGGCAAAGGCCAAGGTTTGAGCTTGATCGATATCCATTTTATAGCGTGCCCAGGTTGTCCAGATTGGCTTGCTGAACATGGCCAAGGGCGGCGCGACTTTGGGATAGCCAAGTTTTTGAATAATCTGTTGGGCAGCGAGGCTCACATTCTCAGCAATCACCAGATCGAGTACCAAGCGCGTGCCTGCATAATGTATTTCGCTGCCATCCAAGCCAGCACCAAATGGAGTTGGCGAAGGAAATTGCAATAGGCGAATGAGGCCAGCAGGATCGCTATCGATCGTGACGTGCAATGGGCCAGTATCTTCGGCAACCATCAACGCCACGCCATTCGCGCCAATCCAAACTGGCGTAACAATATTAAGCGTGCCATCATCGGCGTGATCGTAGGTAATGAAGGGTTGGCTTTGCACGCCAGCCAAATTGAGCGGCCAGCTTTGGATCACGCGTTCGCCCATGCCATACCACGAGCCTGCTGGCTGAATGCCGATTGCAAGGCCAATTTGGGCAACTTGATGTTTCACGTGAAACACCAAGCGATAGCCTGTTGGTGTAGTTTCGAGATTCAATTCAAAGGTTTGGTTATCGAAGCTAGTGTATTGCACTGTATCTGGCTGGATTTGCACGCCCATTGCGGCAAACTGCGAGCCATATTGAGCCAAATAGGGCTGAATCGTCAGCACCTCTTCATCATCGCGTTGAAACACCAATAAGCCTGTTGATTCAAGGGTATATGCCATAAATACCTCAGGTAGTGATCAGTCGTTGCAATCTATTATAGTGGGAATAGAGAACATACAACATAGAATATAGAGCATAGAACATAGAGCATAGATGTACTGGTTCATTGGGTTGGCAACGAGATTCATGCCCTTACCCTCAGCCCTTCTCCCACTGAACGCGGGCGAGGGGAGCACTGATTCAGCGGTTCCCCCTCGCCTCGCAGGCGGGTTAGGGGGTGAGGGGACAATCGAAGGTTAACGCAGTGAACCAGTACACATAGAACATAGAACATAGAGCATAGAACACAGGGGAATGTATGAAGGATGAAGGCAAAGGGCAACGATTAACGCAGCGGCGCAGAGGGACGATAGCTATTGGCTGATGGCTTTGGGCTATGGGCTATTGGAACATAATCAAAGCAATCTGTACAATCGGTGGCGAAAACAGCCTTCGCGTCCTTCGTGGTTTCAGCCCTTCGTTAACGCAGAGCACAGAACACAGAACATAGAGCATATGGCTATTGGCCAGCGGAACAATTGTTTATATACCAAGGATCTCCGATAGCCCATAGCCTGTAGCCAATTAACCCTTCGCGCTCTTCGTGATTTCATTCTTACGCACTTTGCAATTCAATCAAGGTTTCACGTGAAACATAGTTGCGATCAAAATCGATCAGATTTTAGTTACCAATTGAGCATTCAAAACAGTCAAAACATCTATCAATTAAAATCGTTTTATCCCTTTATAGCAATCTATTTTTATATTGATTGTAAGCATTTTTACGTTATTTAAAACCTCGTTCGTTCAGTTGACAAAGTATTAGCAGTAGGCTATGATCGCAGCACCGCTAAAGTTTGTTTGACGACGCAACAAATCAAGGACAATGCAGTTCAAATAAAAACCCTTACCAAAGGAGCCGTCCATGCGTGACACAGCCCATCGTCGGAGCCTAATCAGCCGAATGCTGCTGATTAGTATGCTATTGGCGTTAATGATCCCCACGCTTAGTCCTCAAACTCCCGTGGTTGCCGCTCAACCCAGCAAGGTTGATTTGGCCGCAACCAACGCTCCCACTGTTTCCAATGCTCAAGTTAATTGGTGTTTCGCTGGTGCGTTCCAAGGCTGGAACAACAGTGCAACCCAAGCCAATGATGAAGGTCTCAATGGCGATCTAGTCGCTGGCGATGGCATCTATTCATTTGATGCTGTTGTACCAACTGCTGGCCGCTCAGAATGGAAGGCCGTCATTTGTGGCGATTGGGGAACCTCGGTTCCTGCTGGCCCCAATGCTTGGATGAATACCACCCAAGCTAATCAAACAGTCAAATTGACCCTCGATACCAACAATTACAGCAATAATGCTGGCAATCATGGCGTGCCAAGCCAAAATATCGTTCACGCCTACGATTCAGGCTTTGCCAATTGGACGGCTGTTGGTACCTTCCAAAGTGCTTCTTGGACAAACAACGACCCTGCCACAGCCATGGCCAACATTGGCAACGGCTGGTATTCGTTGGTCTATACCGTGCCAAGCGCTGGTACGTATGAAGGTAAAGCAACTCATACTGGCGATTGGACAACCCAAGTCAATTCCCTTGGCCGCGCCATTGATCAAGGCAACATTGGCTTTACCACCACCGAAGCCAATCAAAAAGTAACGTTTTTGCTCGATACCAACACCAGCCGCCTGACGATTCGCCCACAAACTGCTGGCAACACTGGCCCTTGGTGTGCGCCAGGCAGTTACCAAAACCCGGGCTGGCAAGAAACTGGCAATCCATTGGTCGATAACGGCACTCAAGGCGACTTGGTAAGCGGCGACGGCGTTTTCAGCCGCGATGTTGTCGTGCCAACCGCTGGCACCTACGAATGGAAGGTTAATGCGTGTAATTGGGCAACTGCCTTCCCTGCTGCCAACGCTTGGATTTACACAACCGAGCCAAATCAAACCGTAAAATTGTTGTTCGATAGCAACAATCACGCAAATGATAACGGCTGGGATTTGCTGCCAAGCCAAAACATTGTCAATGCACTCGATTCATCAAATGATTTCACGGTAGTTGGTGCATTCCAAGGCTGGAGCAATAACAATCCCACCACCAAGATGAGCCAAATCGCATCCAATCAATTTGTACTACGCTACACCGTGGCCGCACCTGGCGATTATGGCGCTAAGTTCACCCGCACCGGCTCTTGGACAGAGCAATACAATGCTCAGGGTCGGGTTTTTGATGCTGGTGAGCCGGCTCCAATCGGCTTTACGACAACCACATTGAATGAAACCGTTGTGTTTTATTTGGATAATCGCACTGGCCGCGTGGCGATTACGCCGCAACGTGATGGCCAAATTCCCGATTCTGTCATTGGCGATGGCTTGATCAATCGCGATGCAATCGAGCACCATAGCCGCGAATCGCTCTATCGCGTGCCATTCGGCGCTGCTCCGCTCAATCAAGCGGTCAAATTGCGCTTGCGCACCGCTGCTCACGACATCACTCAAGCGCGGATTCGTTTGTATTACACCGCCAACAACGGTCAAAGCATTCAACGTATGACCAAAGTTGCTAGCGACGAAAGCTACGACTATTGGGAATACACCATGCCAGCCCAAACTGTGCTGGGCGTGGTTTACTATCGTTTCATCCTCGAAGATGGTAGCACAACCGTCTTCTACGAAGATGATAGCTTGTTCGATGGTGGCTTAGGAGAGGTGGTCAACACCAGCGCTGATCGCTCGTGGAATATCTACATCTACGACCCAGCGTTTACCACGCCTGAATGGGCGCAAAACGCCACGATTTATCAAATTTTCGTCGAGCGCTTTCGCAATGGCGATGTTGGCAACGACCCAACCGGTGTAGCAACCGACACGACCTACCCCGGGCGCGGCTGGTTCTACCCAACCGAGCGCGGCCATCGCTTCCCAGTCACGCCGTGGAACTCGATTGTGCCCGATCCAGAACCATTTACCGACCCAAGCAACCCATGGTGGTCGACTTACAGCAGCACCATGTATGGTGGCGACTTGAACGGGGTCCAAGATAAACTCGATTATTTGCAAGAGTTGGGCGTAACCACGCTCTATCTCAACCCAATTTTCGATAGCCCATCGAACCACAAATACGATGGTCGCAACTATCGCACGGTCGACCCAGCTTTTGGTGGGCAACAAGCCTTTGATGATTTGGTCGAAGATGCCCACAATCGGGGCATGACGGTGGTGCTCGACGGCGTGCCAAATCACGTCAGCAGCGATAGTCCATTCTTTGATCGCTTTGGCCGCCACCCAGAAGTTGGCGCATGCGAAAGCGTCAATAGCCCTTATCGCACATGGTTCTTCTTTGAACCAGCTGCTGAGCCAGGCACGGGCGTATGTGCAGGCGATAGCAACTATCGCGGTTGGTTTGGCGTAGCAACCCTGCCCCAAATCAACACCAACCACCCAGAAGTAATGGCCTATTGGTTTGGCACGCCTGGCGGCAACCCCAACTTGCCAACCAACACCGCCAGCTACTGGGTCGATGGCGAAAACAAAGCCGACGGCTGGCGCATCGACGTTGTGCCCGATGTGATTGGGGTCAACCCAACCTTCTTCGAAACGTGGCGCGACGTGATGAAAGCCGCCAATCCCGATTCTGTGCTCTACTCCGAAACTTGGAGCGAAGGCGATGTGCGCGATCGGGTGCTTGGCGATGAATTCGACAGCACCATGAACTATCGCTATCGCCGCGCGGTCTTGGGCTTCTTGCGCGATACCCGCTGGGTCGATGGCGACGGTGGCCAAGAGATCGATCCGCTTTTGCCAAGCCAATTTGTCAACAGCTTTGAAACCATCCGCGAGGATTATCCAGCGCCAGCCTACAATTCAGCAATGAACTTGATCGACAGCCACGATACCAATCGGGCCGTGCATGTGCTGAACGAATTGGGCTTTACTGGCGAGGGCTACGATCGCCAACCAGTCGATAATTTTGTTGATGCGCGCCATCGCTTGTCGTTGGTTGCAGCTTTGCAAATGACCTTGCCAGGTGCGCCAACCATCTATTATGGCGATGAAGTTGGCTTAACTGGCTATGGCTTCGATGTGCCACGCGACGATCCATACAACCGCCAACCCTACCCTTGGACTGACCAAGCAGGCTACAACAGCTTGCCAGAATGGCGCAAAGCAGACACCAATTTGTTGGCGACCTACCAACGCCTCGGTCAATTGCGCCGCGACTACAGCTACTTGCGCACTGGCTCGTTCGATGTGCTGAGCGCCGACGATGCCAACAAAGTCTTGGCCTATGGCCGCAAAGACGAAAATGGCGCGGCAATTGTGGTCTTCAACCGCGATAGCCAAGCGCATACGGTCGAGTTGAATTTGGCTGGCTACGTGCCAACAGGCACCGTGCTGACCCGGACTATGCCATTGAGCCAAACTGGCTTGTTGCCAGCGACCGATGTCACAACCTATACCTTCAGCGTTGCGCCGCAAAGCGTTGGCATTTGGTTGACTCCTGATAGCGTTGATATGAGCGCGCCTGCTGCGCCAACCAACTTGCAAGTGACCAATCAATTGTCACAAAGCATCGAGCTTAGCTGGAATAGCGTGGCAACTGCCCAAAGCTACAACATCTATCGCTCAATTGTCAGCGGTGGTGGCTACGAACTGGTTGGCAACACCACCAATACCAACTTTAGCAATGCTGGGCTAACGCCAGGCCAACGCTACTACTATGTCGTCAAAGCTCTGCGCAATGGCTTAGAAAGCGCCGCCAGCAACGAAGTTTCGGGCTTGCCAGCGTATGTGATTAACTGGTCGAATCTGCAATTCCCAGCAGCAATTACCCACACGATCAGCATTACCAACCCAACGACCAACATTTATGGTCAGGTCTACATCGAAGGTGTGACTAGCGAAGCTGGGGCAACGCCGAGCTTGTTGGCAGAAGTTGGCTATGGCCCCGATGGCTCGCAGCCAAGCGCTGCTAGCTGGCAATGGTTCGATGCCAGTTTCAATGTACAAAATGGCAATAACGACGAATTTGTCGGCAATCTGCTGCCCACCAGCGTTGGTAGCTTCGATGTTGCCTATCGCTATAGCACCGATGGCGGCACAAGCTGGATTTACGCCGACCTTGATGGCTCGGCCAATGGCTACTCGCCAGCCCAAGCAGCAAGCTTGTTGGTGCAGGCCAGCAGCGATACAACCGCACCAAGCGCGCCACTTAACTTGCGTGAAGTGCGCCGCTCAGCCGCACAAATTGTCATTGGCTGGGATGTTTCAAGCTCAAACGATACCTATCGCTACGATGTGTATCGCGATGGCAACGCAATTGCCTCGGTATTACACCCAACCACAATCTTCACCGATACCGAAGTAACGGCTGGCATTACCTATACCTATCAATTGAAGGCGCTTGATGGCTCGTTCAATCAATCGGGCTTCTCGAATAGCGTCGATATTCGTGCTGAACAACGAGTCGTCGATGTGACCTTCCGGGTCAAAGTGCCCGCTGAAACGCCCGCCAACGAAAGCGTGTATATCGCTGGCAACGATGGCGCGGTCTTCAACGGCGCTTGGTCGGCCAACGGCCAAATTCTGCAACGGGTGCTGACCGATACTTGGGAATTTAGCAAGCCAATTCTCGAAGGCACGGTCTTGGATTACAAATACACGCGTGGCACATGGGAACGGGTCGAATCGTGGGGCACGATCGAAGGCTTCAACAATCGCCGTGTGACGATTGAATATGGCAACGACGGCCATTTCATCGTGAACGATACCAATACCAACTGGGGCACTGGCGACGACAACCGCAAGGCTGTTCAAGCTTGGCGCGACCCCTTGGTCAGCAGCAGCTCAATTGCCAACAACGCAGTTGAGGTTGCACCAACCGCCAATCTCTCAATTACATGGTCGCAAGTTGTTACCGCAACCATGCCAATTAGCAACGTCTTGGTCTTGACCAACGCCCAAAATCAGCCCGTCGCTGGAACAGTGGTCGCTACCAGCCCTACAACCTTCAGCTTCATCCCCGCAGCACCACTGCCAAACGGAACCTACACGCTAACTGCATTCAATGTTCGGCGGGTCATTGGTGATCCATCGCCAATGCAACAACGCTACGTTGTACGCTTCACGGTTGGTCGCGAAGGCTTCAAAATCTTCCTGCCAATCGTTGGACGAACCAACTAACTCTCATTCTTGCCCGCTAATTGAATACCGATAATGGTGTCGGGGTATTGTCGCTGGCCTAGCCAGCGCGATACCCCGTTTTGCACCGCTCAATGGTGAGGCTCTGTTGGTTGTTGTGAGGATGGTCTAGGCCGCCATCGTTGCGAGCACCAACAGAGAGCATAGGAAGCCGAGCGCTCGACGCTAGGTTTGGTGTGCCTAAAATTTGGCGCACGGCTCCTATTGAAACGTTGGTGTTTCACGACAAATACTCTAACAACGATGTAAACGGAGTTATTCATGCGCAACAAACGATTTGGCGGATTGCTCGCGTTGGTGCTGTTGGTTTTGGCATTGCTGCCAACGCCCAAGTCGGTCGCTGCTGGTGATAATAATGTGCATTGGGATGAGCTGTATCATGCTGCTCCCAACGCCAACCCACGCACCGAACTTGTGCCAGGTGAGAGTTTTAGCTTTCAACAAGGGGCGAGCAATGGCACGATTGTTTCAACCACCAATGTTCAAATTTCAATTTTGGCGCTGGCTGGCGATTTGACCAGTGCCCAAATTCGCTATTGGAACGGCAGTGAGCAGCTGGTGGCGATGACCAAAGTCAAAACCCTCAGCGCTAGCTTCCGAAATACAGCCAATACGAATTACGATCTGTGGCGCGGCACAATTCCAGCCCAAGCCGCTGGTACGACGGTTTATTATCGGGTTCGGGTCTATGATGGCAGCGTTTTGGCGTTGCTCAAAGCCCAAAATGGCACCTATGTTAATCCACGCGGCCAGCATGTACGCGGCACAAACTACGATCCCGACGATTATAGTTTTATCGTGCAAAGTGGCACGAATCCAACTGCCACGCCAACCATTGCCCCAACTGCAACTCGCACGCCAACTCCAAGCGCGACCGCGACCAAAACGCCAACCACGGTTGCAACGCCATCACGCACGCCAACCGCAACTAACACGCCAATCCCCACGGTTTCAGCAACACCAACCGGGGCTTGTAGCGGCGCAGCAGTCGGCAATAACACCATCATCAGCAGCGCAGTTTATCACGATAGCACCAACAGCGTCTACCGCGATCCGCTTGGCTCGCTGCAAGCAGGCCAAGCGGCCAGCATTCGTTTGCGCACTTGTAGCAACGATGTCAGCGCCGTGAGTTTGTCGGTGTGGTTAACTGGCGCGCCCTACAGCCAACCATCATTCAACTATCCCTTGAGCGTGGTCAGCAATGATGGAACCTACGCCATGTGGCAGGCCAGCGTGCCAGCACCCAGCACCTCAACCGATCAGTGGTATCAATTCAAACTCAACGATGGCGCGACGCTTGGCTATTATGTGGTTGCCAACACCAGCAACACTGGCCCGGGCGTGTGGAGCGCAACGGAACTTGATCGTTCGTGGAAGTTGGGCACTGTGCCAGCCCCGCCCCAAGATTACGCCGTGCCAACATGGCTGCAAGATGCGGTTATCTACCAAATTTTCCCTGATCGCTTTCGTGATGGCGATAGCACCAATAATTTCAACAATGTGCGCGTCTATGGCCCCAACACCTGCAATGGTTATAGTGGCGCAGGCGCACCTAATTGTGTGGCCTCGATTCACAGCAATTGGAACGAAACCCCAACCACGCCCGGCTATGGCATCGATTTCTATGGCGGCGACTTACAAGGTATCGTCGATAAAATCAATGCTGGCTACTTCAACGATCTAGGCGTAAATGTGTTGTATCTCAACCCGATTTTCGATGCTTCATCGAACCATGGCTACGATACCAACGATTATTATGGCATCAACCCACGCTTTGGCAATTTGGCAAAATTCGACGAGCTGATTGCCGCCGCCGATGCCAAAGGCCTCAAAGTGATTCTCGATGGTGTGTTCAACCACGCAGGTATGGATAGCATTTATTTGCAAGGATACCCAGGCTATAAAACCGACCGCTGGACAGGCATCAACGGTGCATGCGAATCGACTGCATCGCCCTACCGCAGCTGGTTTACCCAAGGCTCAGCAGGCACGAGCGGCGCGTATCCATGTGCTGGCAGCTGGGGCTGGAAGGGTTGGTATGGGTATGAAACCATTCCCGAATTTATCGAAAACGACCCAGTTAAGCAATTCTTCTATCGCGATGGCAGCGCCCAAAGCCCGAATGGCAAATCAGTTACCCGCTTCTGGCTCGAACGCGGCATCGCTGGCTGGCGCTTCGATGTCGCCCAAGACATCACCCACGCTTGGTGGAGCGATATGCGGCCCTACGTCAAAAATGGCTATGGCGATAGCGAAAGTTTATTGCTTGGCGAGGTGACTGGCGGCTGTGATTGGGGCTTGTATCGTGCCTATCTCAACCAAAACGAGCTTGATTCAGTGATGAATTATTGTTTCCGCGATTGGGCGGTGAGCTTTGCCAATGGCAATGCGCCAAGCTCATTCGACAGTAGCTACAATGCTTTCCGCGCTCAAATGCCTGCCACGCCATGGTTTGGCATGATGAACTTGGTCAGCTCGCACGATTCGACCCGCGCCTTGCGCTTGCTCAACGACGATAAAGCGCGCATGAAATTGATGGTGTTGTTGCAAATGACCTTGCCAGGCGCGCCATCGGTCTATTATGGCGATGAAGTTGGGGTAACTGGCGGCGGCGATCCCGACAATCGCCGCACCTATCCATGGGCCGATAAAGGCGGCAGCCCCGATACAGCGATGTATACCCATTTCAAAAAACTAATCGGCCTACGCCGAACCTATCCAGTGTTGAGCAGCGGCGATGTTGCAACCCTGCTGGTTAATGACGCAAGCAAACTGTATGGCTATCGGCGTTGGAAAGGCACGCAAGAAGCAGTCGTTGTGCTCAATAACGGCACGGCCAACCAAACCGCCACCATCGACGTGAGCCACTTAGCCAATGGCACGGTATTGACTGATCGCTTGAATGGCGGCAGCTACACCGTTAGCAATGGCCAACTAACTGTGCCCGTTTCAGCTCAATCGGGCGTGATATTGGTGAAGTAAGTTATTCCCTCACCCCCCAGCCTTTCAAGGGTCGGTTTTGAGCGATTGGTCGGCGGTGGAGCGTTCCCTCACCCCCCAGCCCCCTCTCCCACTGAACGCGGGCGAGGGGGAGCCGACCATTTTTCGCCAAGGAATTGCGGGAGAACCAGCGCGTTGAAGCCCCTCGCCCGTTGGACGGGAGAGGGGTTGGGGTGAGGGGATCTTAACAACCGACCCTTGAAAGCCAGCCTACGAAAACGCGGGCGAGGGGTTGGGGTGAGGGATAGTTCAAAATTCAAGTTCGCTGGTTTCCAGCCAACCATAACGCTTCCAGCTGATATAGCCCCGATCATCAAACTTGATGCCTTCAGCTTCTAAACGCTGGCGTTGCTCAATCGCCGTATGCACCGGACAATTGGTCGAAATTCGGCCCTCGCGATTCACCACGCGCCACCATGCTACGTCAGGATATTGCTCATCCAACGAGTGGAGCGCTTTGCCAACGGCCCGCGCATAGCCAGGGTAGCCCGCCGCCAAGGCCAAACGCCCATAATTCACAATTCGGCCTGTGGGTACTTGCTTGAGGGTCTCATAAATTGCGCTCAAAAATTCGTTGCTCATACACTCGCTCGCTGCTAAATCATCTATCAGCACTTTAGCACGGAACCAGGAACTTAAGGGACTAGTTGTCAGGGCTAGGGGTCAGGAAGCGGAGAGACAGAAACCACGAAGAACACGAAGGATGGGGTATTAGACACACAACAATAATCCATAAAACAAATATTTGGAGGTGCCGGGGGCTGAAAACCCCCGGCGTTTCCCTCCGGCGGAGGGACGGAAGGGTGGCGAAATGACTTTAATTCTAATAAATGATTTTGGATCTAACGTCCACTATTTTCGCGGCGTGCCCGTGAGGCCGCATCGATTGTAACTGCCAGCAACAACACCGCGCCAGTCACAATAAATTTGATCGATGATTTGAGCGCCAGCAAATCCATGCCATTGGCAATTGCCCCAATCACCAATGCACCCAACAAGGCCGACCAAATGCGGCCCCGCCCGCCAAACAAGCTCGTGCCGCCGATGACCGCTGCCGCAATTGCGTTCAACAGCACATCGCCATCGCCTGATGATTGATTGGCTGCGTTCAAACGTGAAGCCGCCAAAATCCCGCCACAGGCAGCTAAGGCCGAAGCCAGCATAAAAATCGTAATTCGGATGCGATTAACATTGATCCCTGCGCGGCGAGCAGCCTCAGTATTGCCCCCAACTGCATACACATAGCGGCCAAACCGCGTGCGCTGGGTAATAAAATCGAAGATAATCAAAAAGGTCATAAAGATGATGACGGCGGTTGGCACACCTTGAATTGGAATTCCAGCAGCGTTGGCATTGCGGTTGACGTTCATCATCGCAACCCCAGCCAAAACGCTGGCCCCAACCACGCCAACCCGCCACAGCACGCCGTTCAGCGAGCCAACTGGCAATTCGGCAGCGCGGCGGCTGCGATATTCGTTGAACACAATCAGGGCATACACAACCACGCCAACCACGCCAAACACCCAGCCCAGCCAAATTGGCAGCCGAAAGTTGGCAATATCAATAATAAATTTATTGGTGATGTTGATGCTGCCAGTGTCGCCAAGCACCCGCAGGCGCGCCCCTTGCCAAGCAAGCAAGCCTGCCAAGGTCACCACGAACGAGGGCACGCGGAAGGAAGCGATCCACCAGCCTTGCAAGAGGCCAACCAAGGCTCCAACCACAATTGCCCCAACAATCGCCACGCCAGCAGGCAGATTATGCCGCGAAACCAACACCGCCATCACTGCTGCTGCCAAGCCGCTCACTTGGCCCGCCGATAAATCGACCTCGCCAAGCAGCAAAATCAGCACAACCCCAGTTGAAATGGTGCCCATTGCAGCAATTTGGACCATCAAGTTGGTCAGGTTCAGTGGCGTAAGAAAATTTTTGTTGATGCTTTGAAACACAATCGCAATAATAATCAGGCCAATAATGACTGGCAGCGAGCCTAAATTGCCTTGGCGAAAGCGTTCTGTTAATGCTTCGCGCCAGTTGTTTGGCGCAGCAGCGAGATTAGTTGGTTGGGTCTTCATTCAGCTTCTCCATAGGCATTGGCGGGCAGCATTGCCCCGGTAATCGCGCCAATCACTTGTTCGTTGGTGCTGCGCGCTGTGTGGAAGGTTGCAACCCGCCGCCCCAGCCGCATCACAATAATGCGATCGGATACTTCAAACACATCAGCAACATTATGGCTAATCACGACCACGCCCAAGCCACGTTCGCGCAAACGCAAAATCAAATCTTTGACTTGGCGGGTTTGCTCAACGCCCAGCGCAGCAGTTGGCTCATCAAGCAACACAACTTTGGAGTTCCACATCACCGAGCGCGCCACCGCCACCGATTGGCGTTGACCGCCAGAAAGATTGGCAATTTGAACCCGCACACTAGGAATTTTGACGCTCAGATCACGCAGCACTTCAGTTGCCCGCCGCTCCATCTCGGTTTCATTCAACAAATCCATGGATTTGAGGCCGCTGCGGCGCACGTTTTCGCGGCCAAGGTAGAGGTTGGAAACCACATCGAGATTATCGCACAAGGCCAAATCTTGGTAGACCGTTTCAACCCCGAGGTCGGTTGCTTGACGTGGGCTATTGACTGAAACGACCTTGCCTTCAAAAATATAATCGCCTTCGTCTGGTTTGTAGGCTCCGGCGATGGTTTTAATCAGCGTCGATTTACCTGCGCCGTTATCACCAACCAGCGCCACCACTTCATTCGAATAAACTTCGAAATCGACGTTGGAGAGGGCTTGAACCGCACCAAAGCGTTTGCTAACTTGGCGCAATTGCAAGACAGGCATCGCTGCTTCTGTTGCTGTCATGACTCTATTCCTTTTGCTGTGGGTCAGTGGAGTGGCCGCTGGGCTGGCGTTGTGAGCCATGCCAACCCAGCGGCGAGGAGGCTAACTATTGAATTCCAGCATCAGTACAGGCTTTGGCGAAATCGCCAGCACAGATCTGATCAACTTTGTGGAATTGGTCTTTGACAATCGTGTCTTTGACGTTGGCTTTGGTCACTGAAATTGGGGTCAGCAAGATTGAAGGAACATCAATTTTGCCGTTGTTGACTTTACCAGTTGCCTTGTCGGAGGTTTTGCCGTTGATCAAGGCGAAGGCCAATTCGGCTGCTGCTTCAGCTTGGGGCTTAATCGCTTTGTAAACGGTCATGTATTGGTCGCCAGCCAAAATCCGTTGAATGGCTGCCAATTCTGCATCTTGGCCCGTTACTGGAGGCAATGGCGACAGACCACCGGCCTTCATGGCTGCAATTGCGCCGCCACCAGTGCCGTCGTTGGCTGCATACACGCCGTCAACTTTGTTGCCAAGGCTGGTCAAGGCTTGTTGCATTTGGTCTTGGGCTTTGTCTGGGCTCCAGTCTGGGGTGTCATATTCGTTGGCAATCGTCAATTTGCCAGCGCTGACTAATGGATCAAACACGCTGTGCGCACCAGCTTTGAACAATTTTGCATTGTTGTCGGTTGGCGAGCCGTTGATCATCACGATGGTTGGGTTGGCAATGCCTTGTTTGGTCAATTCAGCGATCAAACTTTCGGCTTGTAATTTACCAACTGATTCGTTGTCGAATGAAATGTAGTAGCTCACGCCATCTGAGTTGAGGATCAAGCGGTCGTAGGCGATGACTGGCACATTTTGGGCTTTAGCTTTGTCGGCAATCGAGGCAGCAGCAGCTGAATCAACTGGGTCGAGCACCAAAACTTGGGCTCCGTTGGTCAAAGCAGCTTCAGCTTGTTGCAATTGCAAGTTAGCATCTTGATTGGCGTTGTTGTAAAGTACTTCGCAATCGGGGCAAAGCTCTTTCATTTTGGCTTCGAAGTAGGGGCGGTCGGCAGTTTCATAGCGAGCTGTCTTTGCATCGGGCAAGAACAAGGCAACAACTTTTTTGCCGCCACCGCTGGTCGTGCCACCAGTGCCCGTGGTTGGAGCAGTGGTTGCGCTTTCGCTGCCACAGGCTGCAATCACGCCTGAGAGAAGCACAAGCAAGAGGGAGGTGAATGCGCTACGCCGCACGTTCATAGAGTGGACTCCTTCGTCTGTTAAGACCTACAATCATCATTGATACCGAGTTGTCCGAACAAAAAGCCAACTAAATCGACCGAACCTGCGCCTTGCAGGAGCGCACCAATGCCCTATACCAGCACCAAAAGCTACGTTGAGCGAACCACTGCTTTTTTTCTGTAGGTGTAGTTTTGCCATGCTGGATAGTTGGTTGATGGTGGGTTGCCTAAGTTGCGTAAATACGCCGCTTATGGCACGATATTCCGTGCTGACTGATGTAACCCAAGTGTACGCCAAAGCCGTTGGTCAACCAAACCCCCAATCCCCCAATCTTCCTAGGGTCTTTCCCCTAGTTCAATGGGGGGATTTCCCCTAAAGCGAGGAATTTCATGCAACTCAATGGCGAGCGTCAGATCCGAATTGTGGTCGCTGATGACCATGCTGTGGTGCGAGCGGGCATTTCTACGGCCCTAAGCGATTTGCCCAATGTGCAGATTGTGGCCGAGGTTGGCGATGGCCCAGGGGTTTTAGCAGCGCTTGATCTACAACCAGATGCCTTAGTGATCGATGTGAGCATGCCGCAATTCGAGCCGTTGCAAACGATTCGCCAAATTCGCATGTACTATCCCCAACTCAAAATTCTCGTCGTCAGCGCCTACGACGACGATGTGTATGTGCAGGGTTTGTTGCAAGCGGGCGTTGATGGCTACCAACTCAAGGATCAACCGTTGGCCGATATTCGTTTGGCCTTGCAACGGGTGCTTGCTGGCGAGCGCTGGGTTTGCACGCCCTTGCTTTCCAAGCTGATGCGCGGCGTGCCCTTGGTTGATACTGGCCTCACGCCGCGCCAACGCGAATTGCTCTGGTGTTTGCAGCAGGGCGACGATAATCACGCAATCGCCCGCCGGATTGGCCTAAGCGTCAAAACCGTTGAAAATCACCTAACCCGCTTGTATCGCCAAATTGGGGTGCAAAGTCGACTTGAAGCTGTGCATTATGCAGCTCAACATCCGCAATTGCCAATGATGCCAACCAGCAGCCAAAATCTTGTTCCCAGTCAAGCCCTAAATGTATTGATTGTTGATGATAATTTGCGCTATCGCCAACATGTTAGCCGCATGATTAGCAAAATGCAGCCCAATTGTGCTGTGGTCGAGGCCGCGCATCAAGCAGAAGCCTTGGCAGCAGTCAGTCAACGCACGCCAGATTTAGCCTTGGTCGATGTGGTTTTGGGAGATGAAGATGGCATCGGCTGTGCCGCTCAAATCAAGCAGCAATCACCGAATACGCGGGTTTTGCTGGTCAGCGCCTATCCTGATCGCGAGTTTCATCGACGTGGTTTGGCGGTTGGTGCAGTAGCCTTGCTCGATAAAAAAGACCTCGATGCGGCCTCGCTACGCCTGTTGCTAGAGGATGTGTAGGCGCGAAGAGCATAGAACAGAGAACATAGAGCATAGGGGTTGGCGATCCACGAAGAGCACGAAGAGCACGAAGGACGATAAGCTGTTGGCTATCGGCTATGGGCTTGCGGGGGTTTAGGGAGGCAAGAAGTCAGAGTTTTGATCCACGAAGAGCACGAAGCGCACGAAGGACGATAGGCTGTTGGCTATAGGTGTAATGGTTTATTGGATTGGCAACCGTGTTCCCTCACCCCCCAGCCCCCGATCCCATTGGACGCGGGCGAGGGGGAGCAGCCGTTTTTACCAACGCCATGCGAAAGAACCACGGGATGAAAGCCCCTCGCCCGCCACGTGGGAGAGGGGGCTGGGGTGAGGGGATCAGGCCGTGGTTAACCTGATGAACCATTACATCTAGGATATAGGCTATTAGCTTTGCTTTCATCCCTCATAATTCATCCTTCGGTCGCTCTGCGCCTCTGCGTTAAACTTGGTTATGCAAGCATCGCATCAACAACAACTTCGTGCTCTTCGCGTTCTTCGCGGTTAAATTTCATCCTTCATCCCTCATCCTTCTCTCTCTCTCTCCCTTTTTTGACTTTTGACTTCTGCCTTTTGACCTTACTTACGGCGCACAATCAAGCCCAACGCGAGCAAGAGCATGGCAACCGAGGCCCAAACCCAGCCATAGCTTGGTTGAGTGCTGCTGGTATCAGGCAAGGTAATTGGCACATTTGGCGCTGGCGTGGCGGTTGGCGCTGCTGGCACTGGCGTAGCGCTTGGTTGAGTCGCGTTGCCAAAATAGTGCGCATACAAATCGGGCACCAACGTAAAGTTAACTTTATTCACCACCGCTGGGTCAATTGTGCCAGCGTTTTTAACCGATTCTGCAATCAAATCGCGAATTTCGCTGGTCGATTGATACAAAATCTTGCCCTCGCGGAACATGGCAAAGCCACCGCCGCCACCAGCTCGATAGTTGTTGATTGCAATCCGCAGGGTTTGTTCAGGCGCAATGTCAACCCCATTTAATTGGAGCTTGGTCACGCGCTGGCCTGCTGGCTTGGTCAAATCGTAGCTATATTCGATGTCGGTATACAAATCCCAGTTGTAATCGCGGGCATTATCGTTGACCACAGCCTTGGGATCGCTTGGCAAGGCATTGGGATCAAGTTGGCGGAAATATTCGGCGTTACGTTCTAGCGCGCGGCGCAAAATATCGCCATTAATTTCCATCACATACAGCGTGTTGTCGTAAATGTAAATGCTGTAGGCATCGCGCAGGGTAATTTGGCCAGCTGGAATCATGCCGCCATCGGTGAAAATCGCTGCCAGCGAGAGATCGACAGGGTAGCCTGCGTCAGCTGCAGCTTGCTTTTGCACATTGTTGATCAAGTCGGCCAAGGCGCTATCGCGATAACGAGCCTTGGGGCCGCCAGAAAATTCGGCGCTGGCTGTGCCAACTGGCTGGCTGATGTAGCCCAAGGTTTGGTCGTGGTAAGGCTGGGCAATTGCTTTGATCTCTTGATCTTCAGCAACATTAGTAACTGAAATGTTGGTTGAATCTTTGTTGATCACATTCCAGCTATCGCCATTCTTCTCAACCGTAATCGAAACCTTGCCCAACGAGCGGCCCCAGTATGATGGCTCGATCAGCAACACGTTGTTGATCACCGCTTTAGGTACGCTCAAGTGCGAGTGGCCAGTCAAAATCACATCAACGCCAGGTACTTCTTGAGCCAATTTGATCGAGACGTTTTCACCTGGCAACGAGCCAGTATCGCGCCATGTGCTGGGGTCGGTCAGCCATGCTTCGGGCTTGGTAGCGTCAGCAGGCTGTTTTTCCCAACCAGTGTGTTGCAACAAGACCACGATGTTGGCCCCTTCGGCGCGAATTTGCGGCACATATTGCTTGGCAATTTCCACCGGATCGGCGAATTGCAAGCCAGCAATGTTGGCTGGCTTTTCCCAAGTTGGCACGGTTGGCGTGGTCAAAGCCAAAAAGCCAACTTTCACCCCATTAACATCTTTGATGATGTAGGGCTTGAAGGCTTCGCTGCCATCGCGTTTGCGCACGTTGGCACTCATTACGGGGTATTGCGCTTGGCTGATATAACGATTCAGCACATCCAAGCCATAGTTGAATTCGTGGTTGCCCAACGAAGCAACATCATATTTAAGCGCATTAAACACCGCAGCCATTGGATGGGCGGCATTTTGGTCGATTGCGTTGTAGTAGTAGGTCAAGGGCGTGCCTTGAATCGTATCGCCATTATCGACCAACAACAGATTGGGATCGAGTGCCCGTTCTTGTTTGATCAGGGTTGCGACCTTGGTCATACCCCATTCGGCAGGCTTGCCGGTGTAGTAATCCCAGGCCATCAAATTGCCGTGAATATCGCTGGTTTCCAAAATTGTGACCGTGCGTTGCTCATTTTGGGCCTTGACGACACCGCTCTGTAAGCCGAGCGGAGCCAAAACAGCCACCAATAGCAACAACGCGAACGCACGTAGCAAACGCATCATTCAATCCTCCTAAAACACTGATATGCTCGTATTGTGATCCAAGCATATAGTGCTATAATACGCCGCTCCGTAGATTCGGTCAAAAATATTAAGTTCTATTTAAGCACATTATGCTCATTGGATTAAGCAGCGGGCGATCCAACGCCCAACAAATCCCAAGGGTCTGGATCATGCCAAATAGCCCAGATAACAGAGCCAACTTAGAGCAACGCTGGCATGATTAATCCGCCAAAATACCTGCTGAACACAACCAGTTCTGCGCCCAAAGCTGGCTGTTTAAGTGGCCCATAAAGAGAGACACCCATGATTAAGAGCATTCCAATAATTGTACAAATGATAGTTAATTGTTTTCGATTCTTATCGCCAAGAAGTTTAATGCAAAATGTTGTTAACAAGCTATGTGCAGTTACCAAAACTAAACCTATTGGAACATACAAATACATACAATAAACAAACACCAATATTGATAGAAAATAGTTATTGACGTAAACCATCAATATCCCAATTGGAATTGATGTCATTAATGAAATAAGAATCGTATTTTTCACTATAAAACCAATAAATGATTTTCTTTTAGGCATTTTATCGGCTTTTGGAATAGTATACATAGCTATAATTCCTTATAAACTAGAAATATCATGAGGAATCATAGACTAAACGTAGTATTTTAAATACAAAAATTGTGCAACAAAACTGTTACACAATTCGATCTATCGTTCAATATTTAAATTTAGCTAATATCAATATCGAGCATTTTGCGCAGTTGTTCGCGGCGTTTTGGTTTGCGCCGTGGGCGATAAAATGGATCGCTGGCTTGCAGATCGCGTTTCATTTTTTGCGAACGACCATTGACCAAGCCCCGCACGTAGGCGGTCAAATCGGCCAATGAAGCAGCCTTATCAGCCAACGACAAAATCCAGCCTTCGCGGGTCATGGGTGCAGGGCCAATCGGGTACATATGGCCAACGATTGCTTGGCAGACAGCCGAATCTTCGCCTTGTTCTTCGGCCCAGCGTGCCGCCACAGCGCCATGATTTTCCAGCGTGCCATAGCGCGAATCAATATCGTGGAGCAAAGCCGCGCGCGTACAAACCCGCACATCGGCTTTGAGCAAACGGGCAATACGATATGAATAGCGGGTAACCCGCATTAAATGTTCGTATTTTGCAATCCCATGGTGCAGATGGGTTTGGGTTTCCAGCACTTTGGGATGCGCAAGTAGATCCTCAATCAAATCATCCATCGTTCTTTCCTCCTGGCCGATTCAATTGAATTGCGTCAATCGTGATCTCCATATCACAAACTGTACCATGCGTAACTTTTTATTGTCAACCTATTTTTTTAATATCGTACGATTTAAGCACCTATAAATAGGACGACGATTGGGCCATGTAGGATGCAAAGCGCGCAGTTTGAAACCACGAAGAACGCGAAGAGCGCGAAGGCTATTTTAGCCACAGATTGGCATAGATTATTGTGATTATCTTCCGATAGCCCATAGCCCATAGCCCTAATTCCTCTGCGCCTCTGCGTTAAATTTCTATGCGCTATGTGAAATGGTTCATTGGATTGGCAACAGAAGCATGCCCTCACCCCCAGCCCCTCTCCCACTGAACGCGGGTGAGGGAAGCACGGGTTGCGTGGTTCCCCCTCTCCCATTCGATGGGAGAGGGGGCCAGGGGGTGAGGGGATCAAGCCGTGGTTAACCTGCTGAACCAATAGATCTATGCTCTATGCTCTATGTTCTATGTTCTATGCTCTTTACTAGCGCAACTGACTCCCAATCAGCGGTAAGAATACCTTGCGCAGCCCAATTGGTTGGGTCGCGGTCGGCGTATTGGTCGGCGGCGTGGCCGAGGTTGTTGGGGTGTGGCTCAGCGTCGCGGTCGGCGAATGAGTCGGCGTGCTGCTTGGCGGTGTGGTCGTTATCGTTGGGGTTATGCTGATTGTTGGCGAATTGGTTGCGGTATTGGTCGGAGTTAAGCTGATTGTCGGCGTATTGGTGTTGGTTGGCGAATTGGTTGCGGTGGCAGTATTAGTGCTAGTTGGAGTTGGCGTGGCCGTCGTTAGCACAAAACGACAAATTTGGAACGATTCATTGCGGCTGCTCATCGTAAAGCTATTGTTGGCAAATTGGCGACCACCAACTACAAACACTGTATCGTTGATGCTATCAGCTTCTGCTCCATAACGCGAACTGTTGAGCAACACTTCCGACCATTCGTTGGTCTGCTGATCGAAAATTAGGCTTGAGTTTGATGCCACGACTGGCATCGAATAACCTGTTGTAATGATAAAAAAGCGGTCGAGAATTTGGGCATCGCTGCCCTGCATTTGGCGACGGGGCAAGTTTGGCGCAGCCAGCCAAGCATTTACATTTGGATCATAGAATTCCATCGTATCCAAGGCAGTTTGGTTGCTGATGGTGGCCGTGCCGCCAGCCACATAAATTTTGTTATCCACCACTCCCGCCGAGGCGAACGCCCGCGCCGTGCTCATCGCTGGGCCAGCAGTCCATGCTTGGCTGGCTGGGTCAAATATCCAAACACTGGCTAAGACATTAGTGCCATTCGAGCCGCCAATAATATATAGTTTGCCAGCAAGCACCGCCGATTGATAGTAGGCCAATGGCGTTGGTAGACTTGGGCCGCTGCGCCAAATATCGAGCGTTGGTGAATAAATTTGCAGGTCGCTAATCAAACCTGTGGTGGTTGAGCCGCCGCCAGTGCGATAGCCACCAACTAGGTAAATTTCGCCATTCAGCGTAGCCGCATCAGTGCCAAAAGTTGCAATCGGCATTGGCGCACGTTGTTGCCAGCTGTCGGTATTTGGCTGATAGCGCAACGTATTGGGCAAGGCAGGAGAATTATTATTTGGCCCTTGCCCACCAATTTGAAACAGCGCACCATCGGCGCTAACAACCGACGAATAGCGGGCGGCAAGCAATGAATCTTCGCGATCAAGCCAATGACCAAGGCTACAATTGGTCACAAGAGCTTGATTAAGCTCAACCAATTCGTTGCTTAACTGTAAGGTCGTTTGATCGCTGGTACGTGGTTGGGCCGTCGCCGGAATATGTACGCTCACCGTAATTGGCCGGCTGCTTTGAGCCGGAATCGTCAGCGTATTAAAAGGTAAACTGCTTGGCCAAGCACTGGGTCCAAGATTAAGGTTGATCGTTTGCGAATTGGGATAGTTGTTGCGCACGCTTAATGGATAGAGCAATGTATCGCCAGCACAGCCTTGGTTGCTGGTCGTGCCAAAGATTTCAATCGGCGGCGTGTCTTGAATCAGCACATCATCAATTAAAAGATTGGCTCCAAAATCGCTGATACCCAAAAATCCCAAGTAAAACGGCTGGCCGATGCTGGCAAATGGCAAATCAAGCTGATATTGCGTCCAGCCATCAGTTGCCCGATAGCGTGGATAGCTAGCGTGCGTCGTGTAGTTTTGGCCATCGTTGCTGGTTTGAACCAACAGCGTATCAGCTGAGGTTGGAAAAATTGCGCTATGGTAATACCAAAAACTTGCCCGCAGCACATTGGTGGTTGGCGTAAGCACGGTTGATAAGCGCGCTGCATTGCCATTGCTCGTCGAATAACTATTGAAATGAGCCATACCCGCACCACTGTGGGACTGAGCGGTTGGGCGGGTAGCGCTGGTTACTTGCGTCCATTCAGGCTCAGGCGTATCAGTTGCGGTGATGATCGTGGTTGCCCAATTGGCAGGGGGAAAAATGGGACTATCGAAGCTTTGGTCGATGTAAATTGTTGGGACAAAAGTAATTTGTGGTCGGAGCATTGGACGTTGCAGCTCACGCGCTTGCGTATACGAGCCACCAAAAAAAAGCAGCAACAACCCCAGCAGGAGCACAATCCGAAGGGTACGAGTAGTCATGGGCTTGCCTCCAACAAGTACAATCGCCAAAAAAACGACATTCGATAGTAGATAATCAACTTAACAGAACAATGTGTAGCATCATTATACGCGCAATCTTTCGGGAGGCGAGGGATCAGGTTTTGATCCACGAAGGGCACGAAGGACACGAAGAATGAAACCACGAAGAACACGAAGAGCGCGAAAGACACGAAAAACAGAGAGCATAGAACATAGCTGTAATGGTTCATTGCGTTAACCATGGCCTGATCCTCTCACCCCCTCGCCCCCGCTCCCGTTCGACGGGAGCGGGGGAACCGCTGAATCAGTGCTCCCCTCGCCCGCGTTCAGTGGGAGAGGGGCTGGGGGTGAGGGCATGCACATGGTTGCCAACCCAATGAACTATTAGAGCTATAGGCTATGGGCTTTTGCTTTCATCCCTCATCCTTCATAATTCATCCTTCGGTCGCTCTGCGCCTCTGCGTTAAAGCTATGACTTTTGACTTCTGACTTTTGACTTTTGATTTCATCCTATGTTCTTTGCGCTCTGTTCTTTTTGACTTTTAATTTCGGCTTATACTTAGGCCTATGTTGACGATTCGCCAAACGAGCATGTTGATAAGCTTGCAGGATACGGGGCGTGCTGGCCTGCGGCATTGGGGCGTGCCTGCCAGCGGCGCACTCGATTGGCTGGCGCATAGCCTCGCTAGCCGCTTGGTTGGTAATTCAGCCGATTTAGCTAGCCTCGAAATTACTGGCGCAGGCGCACGGCTGCATTTCAGCGAGTTAACAATCATTAGTTTGGTTGGAGCCGATTTAGGCGCAGAGCTTGATGGTCAACCAATTGCGCTTGGCATGGCATGGTTAGTGCGACCCAATAGCGAATTGACATTTAACCAGCGGCGGAGCGGCGCACGCTGCTATTTGGCAATTGCTGGCGGCTTTAATATTGCGCCACAACTTGGCTCGCAAAGCTGTTTACTTGGCGCACCGTGGGCTGGCTACTTGGCGCAACCATTGAAAATCGGCGATCAATTAAGCTATAACCAACCAGATCTGACGATTGCAGGCCGAGGTTTGGACACAATGGCCGTTGATTCGAGCCAAAGCCCAATTCGCTATCTGCCCAATCGCAGCTTGAATAGCTCGATTCAGCGTGAATTTCAAGCCGAAACGTGGTGTATTAGTAGCAAAAGCAATCGTATGGGCTATCGTTGCGAAGGCCAAGCCTTAGCAACTCCAACCAATTCAGTGCGTTCGTTTGGAGTTGTGCCCGGCACAATTCAGCTGCCACCAGATGGCCAGCCGATTGTGCTTTTGGCCGATGCCCAAACCACTGGTGGTTATCCAGTGCTTGGGGTCGTGATTCGCACCGATTTGCCCAAATTCGCTCAGCGCTTGCCTTCTGAGTATTTGCAATTTCAGCCAATTGGGCTTACACTAGCCGAACGCGCTTTTACAGAACAACTCAATCTCCTCAAGGCCAACTTCGAGCCAGAACCAGACTTCATAGTTGTCCCAATCTAGCTTAACCCCAAAGTACTAGCAAGCTATCCCCCAAAAAGATTGTGCAAAAAGAAACAATAGCCCAAAAATGTGGGTAAGTGTGGGATAATGTGGGATAACTTTTTGCAATTTGTCAAATAAATTGTTTTATCCAGCCATAATAACACAAATGTTTCAAATAATTATTAAATCCACTTGTTAATAAAAACACATGTTCTAAATACTATCCCCAAATTGTATAAGTTACCCCCAAAAATGTGGATAACCATGTGGGATATGTGGGAAACTTGGGATATGTGGGATATGTTCATGGCCCGCAAATGATTGTGTATAATCGCCAAGGCAAGCGAGTGTCGCTGCCATTCGCACCTATGTGAGGCTTTTTATGCGCATCTATCAGCTTGCAAAGGCATTATTATTTCGTTTAGCCCCAGAAAAAGCTCATCGAATTACCACTGCTGGGCTTGATTTGGTCACTTATTTACCATTTTCCGCAAATTTATTCCGTTCCTTTCATCACAATGACCCAATCCTTAAAACAAATCTGTGTGGGTTAACGTTCAATAATCCACTTGGTTTAGCTGCTGGTTTTGATAAAGATGGTACGCATATTCGTGGTATGCGCCAATTGGGCTTTGGTTTTTTGGAATTAGGCACTGTTACGCCCAAACCGCAAGCTGGCAACGAACAACCACGTTTATTTCGTTTAATTGAAGATCAGGCATTAATTAATCGCATGGGATTTAATAATGCAGGTATCGAAGCCTTAGCGCTGCGTTTAGCCAAACAGCCGCGTTTAATTCCACTGGGCATTAATCTGGGCAAAAATAAAAATACCGCGAATGAACAAGCAGCCGATGATTATCGCCAAGGAATTAATTTGCTTGGCGAATATGCCGATTATATTGTGATCAATATTTCTTCACCGAATACGCCAGGGTTACGTGACCTTAGTCGGCGCGAACCATTAACCGAATTATTGCAGGTTGTGCAAACTGCCCGCCAACAATTACGCCATCAAGCGCCACTGTTCGTCAAACTCTCGCCCGACGAAGATCGCGCAGGCTTAGATGCAGCACTTGGCGCGGCGCTCGATGCAAGAGTTGACGGCATTATCGCCACCAACACAACCATCAGCCGCGCAAACGTACGTTCAGCTCAGCAAACCGAAACCGGCGGCTTAAGCGGTTCCCCGCTCAAAACCAAAGCCTTGCAAACTCTCAAATATATTTATCAAAGCACAAATGGCAAGCTTCCATTGATTGGCGTTGGTGGCATTGCTAATGGTCACGATGCTTACGAACGGATTTTGGCTGGCGCGAGCGCAATCCAACTGTATACCAGCCTAATTTATGCTGGGCCACAATTGGTTAGTACGATTAACCGTGAGCTAGCTGCACTGTTGCGGCGCGATGGCTTTAATTCAATTCAAGCAGCGGTTGGCGCAGCAGTTTAGCACTAGAGAGGTGAACATAACTCACCCATATGGCAAAACCAAGATGACACCAGAGCATGACATAACTGGTTGCGCTGCTATAGGGGGCGTGGTAAGATGCAACGCAAGGGAGCGGTATCAATTCATAAGTATGCACCACGATGATGCATAGAAAGGTTTCAGCGTTATGGTTCGCGTCCAGGTTGATAGCATACGCTTTAGTCTACTCACACAACAACGGATTGTTGTCCTACGGGAGCTGAACAGCCGTCGCTATGTGACAATCTGGATCGGCCCGTTTGAAGCCGATGCAATTGCACTAGCCGTCCAAGGCCATGAGCCACCTCGCCCAATGACCCACGATCTGCTCTTGGCAACCGTCAAAGCACTGGGCGGCACGATTCGCGAAGTCGTGGTGAGCGACTTCCGCGATAGCACCTTTTTTGCCCGCTTAGTGATCGATAACAATGGCCAAGCAATCGAGCTTGATTCACGTTCTAGCGATGCAATTGCCTTGGCAGTTCGCGCCGAAGCCCCTATTTTCGTGGCCGACCATGTGATGGACGAATTGGGCCATATGATGGACGACCAAGACGAAAGCGAAGATATTCCAACGACATCGGTTTCGCAGGCCGAGCCTGAGGCTGCCCCAACCACCGATGAAGAAGAGCTTTCGATCTTCCGCAAATTCATCGACTCAATCGATCCAGAATCTGATCAATAAGAAACCCATACCCGCTCCTTTCGCCGTCACTGAAGCTTCAGTGGCGGCTTTTTTTGGCGAAAATCAGGCCTGCATGTTATCCACAAGTTTCCACAGCTATCCACAGGCTCATGGAGTGATCATGTTATACAGAGGTTTTCCACCGGGTTATCAGCAGCTTTTCCACAAAACATCCACGATCAAGATCTACTATATCTAGGGCCATGTTCAGCCAAGTTATCCTAGATGTAGCGTTATCCCTGTTTATTCGCCAGTTATCCCCAAATTTATCCACAAATTGGGGATAACTAGCCCTTTGCTGTGGAAAACTAGCCAACATGTGGACAAGCATGGGGAAACCATGTTGGCAGATCGTGCACAATAATCCACATCATGAGTCTATCCCCAAAAGCATGGGGAACATGGGGAAACTCTTCCACGATCTATCCCGATCAATCATGGCGCATTAGAAGAGCATGAAACGCGATCTTTCCACAAATCCACATGCTCTACTGTTAACGTCTATTTCATGATCCTAATTAAATAATATATTGGGGAAATCCCCAATGCTGCGCATTGGATTAAGCCCGATTGGAAAATAACGCAACTGAAGATTCAAATCAACGAAATCAACGTAGCCCTAATAGATATTTTTTGCCTTTATCTATATATTTAGATGCTTATTTGCCTGTATTTAATCTGTGTAAATGCTTTTTAAAGTATGCTAGGATGTAGTTAGCCATTTCTAGTGAAGACGGAGCTTTGTTATGTCTGACGAGCAGCGAGCCACGATTCGGATTTTATTGGCCGAAGATAACGAACTTGTGGCCTTGACCATGGAAGAATATCTGACCGATTTGGGCTATCAGGTTGTGGGGGTTGCCCGCACCGGAACCCAAGCCTTAGAGCTAGCGCGCCAATTAGACCCAGATATGGCGATTCTTGACGTTAAGTTGCCAGAATTGGAAGGCACCGAAGTTGCGGCCCGCCTGTATGCTGAGCGGCCAATGCCGATTGTGATGGTGACGGCGTTTACCGACCGCGACACCATTCGCAAAGCTGAACGAGCTGGCGCGCTGGGATATTTGGTCAAACCAGTAACGATGGAAGCCTTAACGCCAGCGATCGACATTGCCTTAGCGCGCTTTGCCGAAATTCGGGCCTTGCGCCAAGAAGTCGATGCTTTGCACGAATCGTTGGAAGCACGCAAATTGATTGAACGGGCCAAGGGTATTTTGATGCAACGCTTGAATATTAGCGAACACGATGCCTATGAGCGTTTGCGCCATCGTGCTCGTGAAAAGCGGGTTAAACTCAAAGATGTCGCCCAAACCATTATCGATGCTGAAGCCTTGCTCTCATAATTGCCCCAGCATTGTTGTTGTTGTTTGAATTTGGTCTTTTTGCGCTATTCAATAGGTTTGAAGCGCCCTTGTTGGAATAAACAAAGGCGCTTCAAACGATTAAGCGAGCACAACTACCGTGGGATTTTGCTGGTGAATTTTGACCTGAACGGTATCGCCAGCATCGGGAGCCTTGAGCAACTCAAGGAAGGGATAGATTTTGAGGGTGGTTTGTTCGAGTTGTAATTCAAGCTCAAATTCGAAAATTCGGCGGCCATAGGTGCCACGCAACCAACCGGTTGGCGTTGAACTCAGCACCCTTGCAGTTTGAATTTTGCCGTTGAGTTTGGCTTCGCGTTCTGCTGGAGGGCTGTACAAGTGCATTCCATGGCGAATTGCCTTGAATATTAAGCCCGCAATCAGGGCTAGCAGCAACGTCATAGTGAGGCCAAGCGAAAAGCCCGTCATTTGAGCCGCGCCAACTGCTGGAATAAAAAGCGAAATCGCAAGCACTAACAACACTGCATCAACCCACAAGCCACGGAGACGTTTGGCAACTGGCATAACTAGCATTCCTCAGCATTTAAATTTGCTTCATTTGAGATAGTGTAGCTGATTCTGCATTGTTTGCGGGAACCACAGGGGGTTTTAGTCCCTGTGGTTCTTGGATTGTTGTTACGCTGCTTAGCTATCAACTTTGTGTTCTTCGCGTCCTTCGCGGTTCCGTGGCTTTGATGCCGAACGCTGTTTGTAGAATTAAATTTATTGGCAGCTTGTAGCTAGGGCTTGGTTAATCACGGCAGGGCTTTGTTCAATCGCTTCTAGCGCAACACGTTGAATTTGCCAAGGCTGATCTGGCTCGGTGTTGTTGCGATGTAGCGTGACGCAGCCCACCTCAAATTGCAATTGCCCAGTTTGATCGGGGCTAAACCAAACCAGATTGGTCGAATAATAAATATTGCCAGCCCCAGCATCGCTCAAGGCTTGCGGGTTGATCAAGACTTGGTTGAACTGTTTGGCAGCAAATTGTTGACTCCAAGTTGCCACATCGCTCGCTGGTTGCTCGCGCCAATAGCTGAATGCTTGGGCATAATCTGCTTGATTAAGCGCATTCGTGTAGAGCGTAAGCAATTGTTCTGGGGTTTGGGCCGCGTTTGGTTGGCTGGTTGCTGGGCAAATTTGGCCAACGCGCTGATTTAATGTTGGCAAATCGTTGACCAGCTCGAATTGACTGCCGCGAATTTGCCATGGCTCACTTAGTCCAGTGATATTAACTCGATGCAAATCGTAGCAACCAACAAAATATTGCCAGCCAGCTTGGCGATCGTAGGCAATTAAGGCGGCGGCAACGCGCGCATTTTGGTTGCCAGCTCCTACATCAATCACAACATTGGGATTGACTAAGACATTGACGCTCAGTGTTTGCTCGTAGCCTTGCTCGAATTGATCAAATGGCATTGGCTCAAGCTCAAAATAGCCGTAGGCGCGTTGATATTCGGCGCGATTGACGGCGTTGTAAAAACTGGCCAACAAGCTCAGCGGGCTTTGTTGATCGTCGAAAACAGCTATAGCTGCTTTACTTGGTGGCGCTGGTTCGGTCACCACAACCGCAGTTTCATCGACTACAGGAGCGACAGCAGCTTGGGTTGGGATTGGCTGAGTTGGCTCGTTGCTGGCGGCAGGAATACTGGCGGTTGCTTGTTCTGGCAGGGGTTGTATCGGGGTGGGGGTGCTATTGCTACATGCCGTTAGCAATCCAAGCCCCAAAATAATCATCAGACGTGAATAACGATGCACGATGGCCTCCTTTCATCGTGCAGTATACGCCGCCTTTGATCGCTTCGGGGTGAGATTGCTATGATGCTATGCTGATAAGCTGATTATGCTTCGACTAAGCGCATAACGATTTCGTCATCCTCAACTTCGCCAGTTGCTTCGAAGCCAACTTTTTGATAGAGCTTTTCGGCAACCGCATTGCCCGGCACATAACTCAGGCGAATTTCGCTGCGATACGATTTGTGTTTAAGATGATCGATTACTGCCAAAAGCGCTGGTTTGGAATAGCCCTTGCCTTGGTGTTCAGCGCCAATCATAAAGCGAATAATCCAATCGTGGCCAGTTTCGGGATCACGACCCATTAGCACAAAGCCTACCAAATCGGTATCGGCATAAATCGCCCGCGGCTCCCAATCGGGGTGAACATAGGCTTCGGCAACCGAAAACATATTTTGGGCCACAAATTGGGTTTGATCGTCGCGGACTTTGAGTTTAAGTACAGGCCGAAAGTTTTCCTCGGTAATTGGTTCTAAGCGAATAGTTGCCATTCTAAAACTCCCATTCAGAAGGATGAATTATGAGGGATGAAGGCCAAAAGCAAAAGTCAAAAGTCAGAAAGCAAAAGTCAAACGCTGTATTGGTACATGAGGTTGGCAACCGTGTCCCCTCACCTCCAGCCCCTCGCCCGGTCAACGGGAGAGGGGGAACCACACAATCCGTGCTCCCCTCGCCCGCGTTCAGTGGGAGAGGGGCTGGGGGTGAGGGCATGCTCATCGTTGTCAATCCAATGAACCAGTACAAATAGCCAATAGCCCAAAGCCAAAGGATTAAAAAAACAGCGATGAAGGCCCAATAACCTTCATCGCTGGAATCGTGCTGCTAATTAGTCGCCGCCAAGCAGGCTGCCGATGATGTTGCCACCAGCGCTACCGCCGCCACTGGCTGGCATATATTCAGCCAGTTTCTTGGCCACATTCATGACTGGCATGGTTTGCAGCCAAATTTTGCCAGGGCCGCGCAAGGTTGCGAGGAACAAACCTTCGCCACCAAACAGCATATTCTTGAAGCCGCGCACCATTTCAATATCGAATTGGACGCTTGGCTCGTACATCGCCACGTGGCCAGTATCGACCTTCATCACTTGGCCTGGTTGCAAGTAGTATTCAACTACTTCGCCATCAAGCTCGGCAAAAACCACGCCCGGGCCGGTGGCTCGTTGCATAATAAACCCTTCGCCACCAAACAGGCCTGCGCCTAATTTGCGGCGGAAGTGAATATCAAGCTGCACCGATTTTTCGGCACACATAAACGAATCTTTTTGCATGATGATTTCTTGGCCAGGCGCGAGGTGCAATGGCACAACCTTGCCAGGCATTTCGCTGGCAAAACCGATCAAGCCCGTGCCACCAGCAACCGTGAAATCGACGATGAACAATGATTCACCAGAGAAGGCGCGTTTGAACATCTTGCCGATGCCACCACCAGAGTTGGTGTTCATCTGCACGTTGCCGCTCATCCACGACATGCCGCCGCTTTCCGAGAAGATCATCTGGCCTGGATCAAGCTCGATGATCACCGCTTGCAGCACTGAGCCAATCACTTTGTAGCGCAAACCAGTGGTCATACCACGGCCACTCAAGGCAACTTGTGGTTCAGGCAAATCAAGTGGGCGGCCTGGTTCGCTGGCCACCGTGTATGCGCCTTCTGGCGGTGCGCCATAGTTTGGTTGGGGCGGTGGTGGTGGATAGCCACCTTGAGGCTGATTGTAGTTGGGCTGATTTGGAATTGGTTGACCCGTTTGGGGATCAAATTTAGGACGATAGTCGTTCTCAGACATCACACGCTCCTCAATGCTAGCACAAAAAAGTGCAACACGATAGGTAATTGCATTGTACAACCTTCGTCTAGTACGTTGCTGTTTGGTCAAAGGTTGCTAGCTGGTCGCTGGCAATTGCCATGCCTTCAATCCACAGCCACTTGATCTTAAAAGCTTAATTACCAAAACTATTGTATGATTGCCCGCAAGTTTGAGAGAAGGAGCTGGCAATGGGCCGCGCAAAATTTGCACATTGGCTTTTGGTTGCAATTAACTGCCTTTTAGTTATTTTAGCGCTGCGTGGTTTATATCATATGTATGCGGTTATTACGTTTCCGTATGATATTACCAACGGCGAAGGTTTTGTTTTGCGTGATGCTGCGCTGCTCGCGCAAGGCTCAGCAATTTATCAACCGGTTGAACAAAGCCCATTTCTGGTTTCGAATTATCCACCACTGTTTGCTTGGCTAGCCTCAAAGATCATGCTGCTTACTGGGCCGACATTTATTGCAACCAGGCTGCTTTCAGCGCTGGCATTTATCGCTATATCAGGATTAATTTTCTATCTGCTGTATAAAAAGAATTTTGCGCTTGGCTATTGTATATTCGCTGCATTGCTCTTCTTTAATTCGATCTATGTCTATTATTGGAGCGCTTGGAGCAGAGTTGATGGCTTAGCAGTTTGTTTTAGCTTGCTGGCAATTATTGCGCTTGGGATTAAATTAGATCTGCGTGCGGTGCTTTTGGCGGCACTGGCATGTTTTGCGGCGGTTGCTACCAAACAAAGTGCGTTAGCGTCGGTTGCAGCAATTGGCTTATATTTGCTTATTCACGATCGTAAACTATTAATAATTTTTTTGAGTGCTTGGTCAAGCCTGCTCATTCCAGCAATTCTGTGGTTGAATTCCAGTAGCGACGGTGAGTTTCTGCGCCATATCATCACCTATAACCAATTGGAATGGTATCCGCGGGTGTTTCTTGGTCAAGTCAAAAATTTTATGGCTACCCATTTTATATTTGTATTAGCCTATGCTTGGTTTGCAATTAACGATTTCAAGCGTGAGCAATTGCTCCTAATCTATGCAACAATTGCATTAACAACCACTATTTCGACAGGTCGCGACGGTGCTTCAACCAATTATTTTATTGAGTCGATTGCGATTACAGCAATTATAGTGGGCTTCATCAGCAAAGATCTGCTGGAACAGCCCCATAATTATCGCTTGCGCTATGCTTGGGCTAGTTTGATTCTGCTTCAGCTTGGCTTTTTTGCCTTCCCGAACATCAAACCGGTTAGTTGGTTTAATAAAAATACACCAGATTTTGGCCTGAATCCAAGCCTTGCAGATCGTAAAGCCTGCGATCAACTCAACGCGTATATTCAAGCAGCCAAAGGGCCGATTCTGGTCGAAAATCCAGGCTTTGCGGTGATTAATCGCAAGGATGTGATTGGCAATGCAGCAGTGCTCAAGTTTTTTCGGCGCAAAGGCTGGAATGCTCCAGTCGATAATTTTATTCAAACAATTGATGCTAAAGCCTACGATTTGATTATTTTTCAGGGCGAGGCCTATGATCTCGATGTGTTGCAAGCAACTGATCGTAGCTACCACGAAATTGCGCGGGTTGATTGTCTTGGCGAGTACGAAGTGAAAGCGCCGAATCGCTAAGCTTTTGGCTAAAATAGCCTTGAATTGAAACTCGGGCTGAAATTGGAGCAGCGGTTGCGCTTAATGCTGCTATGCGTTATGATGGTAGCGCATTTCTACCGTTGGGATGGGCAGAATCTGCCATCACAATGGTCTCCACCGACACACAAGGAGTTTCCAGCATGCGGCGTTTTGGAGCGATTCTAGCCTTTGTTATTGGCGCAGTTGTGGGTTTAGTTGGCGGCGCAGCCCTCTTGGCCTATGCCTATCAGGTGGCGGGTTTGTATCCCCCCGATGATGCCACGATTAAATTCATTGCCCAAGAACGGGGTTGGTTTGAAGCCAACGCTGAGGAAACACCTGCATCCTAAACCCACCCTGTTCGCCCAGTTGCCTCTCTAAATCTTTTGCTTGTCCGCTGTTGAGGAGGTATCATTGTGGATACGCCATGGACAACACACTACGAGCCAACGGTCAAGCCCTCATTGCAATACTCCAGCGAGCCGTTGATTTCGTTATTGGATAACGCCGTTGCCAATTATCCCAATCAGGTGGCTACTAACTTTGTGCTGAAATATGTACTTGGTGGTCGGGTGGCAATTGGCGGTTCGCTGACCTATCGGCAATTGAAGGAAGCGGTTGATCGATTCGCGACGGCATTGCATGGGTTGGGCGTGCGCAAGGGCGATCGGTTTGCGATTATGCTGCCCAATACGCCGCAATTTGTGATTGGCTTTTTTGCTGCACTCCGCTTAGGCGCAACTGTCGTCAACATTAACCCAACCTACTCACCCCGCGAACTTAAACACCAATTGGCCGATTCTGGGGCCGAATCAATTTTTGTGCTTAGTTCGTTCTACCCCAAAGTGCAAGAAATTTTGGCCGAAACGCCGCTCAAGCGGGTGATTGTGACCTACGTTCACGATGTTTTAGCCTTCCCCCAAAGCATGCTCGTGCGCCGAACCCAACAAAAAGACCCAACCTGGGTTGACATTACACCTGATCGCACGACGCTCTTATTTAGCACCTTGTTGGCTGAATATCCACCAGCCCCGCCCAAAGTTGTGGTCGAAGGCCAAGATGTGGCGCTGTTTCAATATACCGGCGGCACAACTGGCGCACCCAAAGCTGCAATGCTGACCCACTACAACATTATGGCCAATACCAGCCAATTGTTGAATTGGATGAATGGCCTCAAGCCTGGCCAAGAACGTGTGATGTGTGCAATTCCCTTTTTTCATGTCTATGGCATGACGGTTGGCATGTGTTTTGCGATCGCAATTGGCGCAGAAATGGTCATCATTCCTAATCCACGGCCTGTTGATGGCGTGCTCGAAGCCTTGCACAACGAGCGAGCGACGATCTTCCCGGGCGTGCCTGCGCTCTACATTGGCATTATCAATCACAAAGATATTGATAAATACAATTTGCGCTCGATTAAAGCCTGTATCAGTGGCTCGGCGGCCTTGCCAATGGAAGTTCAAGAGAAATTTGGCGACCTGACGGGCGGGCGATTGGTCGAAGGCTATGGTCTGACCGAAGCCGCACCAGTAACCCACTGTAATCCAGTGTTTGGGGTGCGCAAATCTGGCTCAATCGGCGTACCGATGCCTGATGTCGAAGTGCAAATTTTGGATCTTGAGACCGAAGAGCCGCTGGCGATTGGCTCGGAGCGCGAAGGCGAATTGCTGATTCGTGCGCCGCAAATTATGAAGGGCTATTGGGGCCGCGATGATGAAACCGCCAAAGTGCTGACCGAAGATGGTTGGCTGCGCACTGGCGATATTGTCAAAACCGATAGCGATGGCTACTTCTATGTTGTCGATCGCAAAAAAGACTTAATTATCGCTTCGGGCTATAATATTGTGCCACGCGAAGTTGAGGAAGTGCTGTTTATGCACCCAGCCGTGCTCGAAGCGGCGGTAGCAGGCATTCCCGATACCTATCGTGGGGAAACAGTTAAGGCCTTTGTGGTGCTCAAGCCCGATGCAGCCGCCACGGCCAAAGAAATTCGCGACTTTTGCAAAGAAAATCTCGCGCCCTATAAAGTTCCTACTCAAGTAGAATTTATCGAGGAACTGCCCAAAACCCAAGTTGGCAAAGTGCTCCGGCGGGTTTTGGTCGAGATGGAAAAGCAAAAGCAGGCTCAGCAAGTTCAACAGGAGGCAAGTTAGGCTAAACCTAACGTTGGAATATGCGTTCTCGCCATGAAGTTGCCGTGGTGCAATGCCCCGCTTGTGGGGCGCAATTCGATGCGCCCCTTTGGCTGATTCTCGATGGCGAGGAGCAGCCTGGTTTGTTGCAACAGCTGCTTGATGGCCGTTTGCGCGAAACCCAATGCCCCTATTGCGACGCGATTGGCTCATTAATTGCGCCACTGCTTTACCACGATGCACGTTATTCGCAATTGATTTTGGCCTTACCATTGTCGGTTGCCAGTGCTAGCGAGGCTGAGGCTTTGGCGCAGCATTTGGTTGGCTTGTTGCATCAGCAATTGCTGCTCGAACAGCTAGCCGAGGCTGAATATTTGGGCCATGTGCAGCTTGCTGCTGACCTTGACGATTTGCAAGCGATGCTTGATTATGCTGCCAAACAGCGTGCATTGCTGGCTTTTATGGCAAACTCTGCCTGGTCGTGGCCGCAACCAGCAACGATTGAATTGCTGGAAGGCTTGGTGCAAAGCCATGACCCTGATCAGCAACAAGCATTCTGGCAAAGCTTAACTGTTGCCCAACAATCTGACTTAACGTTGATGCTCGATCGCTTAGCCACAGTTGTGCCAATGGACAGTGGGCTTGGCGATTTTTTGCGTCGATTCATAGCCTAGCGAGAGCCGCATATGCCAATTTCATATAGCCAACCCTATGAACTTGTTTGCCCAACCTGCCAAACGCCGTTTGTGGCCGAAGCGTGGTTGATTGTTGATGCCGAGGAACGGCCTGATCTGGTGCAGGCGATTCGCGATGTGACGTTGCACGATACCCGTTGCCCAAGCTGTGGCCAAACTGGGGTTGTGCCTGCACCTGTTTTGCTGCACGATCGGCGGGCGCGCGCGGTATTGTTTGGCGTGCCCTACGAAATGCCCGAAGCCGAATGGAATGAATTGGCCCAAGGTTTGTTGTGGATGTTAATTGGAGCTTTGCCGCGCGAAGATCAATTGCCCTACCTTGGCAATGTGCAAGCAGAAGCTGGGGTTGCTGGCGTAGCTGAGGCCTTAGATCAACTTAATTACACGCCGCAATCGGCTGCTGAAGCGATTGGTGATGCGCTTGGCTCCGATGATTCAGACGATTTGCCGCCTTTGGCCGAAGCGATTATGCGCATGCTGGCCGCCGATACGCCTGAAGAACTGCAAGCTGTGCTGCATGAATACCCTTTCTTACTTGACGAGGCGATGGACGAGGGCTTGGCTGGTTTGGCCGAAGCAGCGGTTGACGCTGGCGAATTTGAAATTAGCCAAGCCTTTGAGCGAGCCAGAATTAGCTTAACTCAATTGCGCCAGACCCTTGATCAATCAAGCCAAAGCCACGCCAACCCCAAGCCAACTGCTACGGTTGTGCAAGCAAGCGCGCCGCCGCCAGCCAATTGGAATACAATTCGGCGGGCGGTGCTGGCATGTGAAGATGCCAGCGATTTGGCAGCCTTGCGCGCCGAGTATCCAATTTTGGCGAGTGCTGATGCTGATGTGTGGCTGGCCGAAGATCAACAAGCGTTGCGCGATGTTGGCGATTTAGGTGGAGCACAATTGATTGGCGAGGCCCGGGCGGTTTTGCGCGGCGAACGCTAAATTAAGAACATAGAACATAGAGCAAAGAACATAGGGCTAGGGGTCAGGAATTAGGGGTTAGGGATCAGGTGCAAGGATCACGCATAAAATGTGGATAACTAGTCCTTCGTGCGCTTCGTGGTTTCAGCTTCTAATCCCCAGCCCCAACAACCGATCCTCAACATACAAGGAGTTGATTATGCAAGAATTTTTTGAATTTCGGTTGATTCCACGGGTGCTGTATAAAGCTGGCTTGGTGGCTGAAATGGGCGCTGAATTAAGCTCGCTTGGCGCAACCAAAGGCTTTATTGTGACCGATGCAGGCTTGGTCAAGTCGGGCTTGGTTGAGCAAGTGCAACAAGCCTTGGCCGAAACGATCGAGATTGTCGGCGTGTATAGCGATGTGCCACCGAATTCATCAGTTGCGGTCGTCGAAGCTGCTGCTGCTCAAGCCCGCGAAGCTGGAGCCGATTTGCTGATTGCGCTTGGTGGCGGCTCACCGATTGATACCGCCAAAGCGATGCGGATTGTGATCACCGAAGGCGGCAACTTGCTCGATTATGAAGGGATTAATGTGCTTGAGCGGCGCTTAATTCCGATGGTGGCGATTCCAACGACTGCTGGCACTGGCTCCGAGGCCAGCAATTTTGCTGTAATCAAAGATGAAGTTAATAACGTCAAGCTCTCGTTTACCAGCCCATATCTTGCACCAGAGTTGGCAATTCTCGACCCGCACGTGACCCAAAGCTTGCCACCACATTTGGCCGCCGCCACGGGCATGGATGCACTGACCCATTGTTTTGAAACCTATGTCTCGACCGAAGCTGAGCCAATGAGCGATGCTTTGGCCTTGGGCGCAATCGAGATCGTTTCCAATTATCTGCGCGATGCAACCCATCACGGCCCAACCAACGAAGAAGCGCGCGGCCAGATGTTAATTGCCTCGTGTATGGCAGGAATTGCCTTCACCAACTCCTATTTGGGTGCGGTGCATGCCTTGGCGCACGCGACTGGTGGCCATTTCCCCTTGCATCATGGCTTGCTGAATTCAATTTTCTTGCCGCATGTGGTAGCATTCAACGCCAACACCGTGCCTGATCGCTATGCGCGGATTGCGCGCGCCTTTGGGATTAACACTGGTGGCCGCTCGCGTGAAGAAGTAATCGACGATTTGATTGCAGGCTTGCGCCAGTTGGCCAGCGACTGTGGCCTGATTACCCAATTGCGCGATTTAGGCATTCCCGAGGATGCCTTGCCAATGTTGGCGGAACAGGCATTTAGCGATGGGGCGGTCTATCATAACCCGTTGGCACCATCAGTTGAAGATTTACTGGGGATTTTGCAAGCAGCATGGTAGTTGATACACTGAATGTATTAAGCCAGCGTCGCCAATGGTTGACGCTGGTTACGTTGTTAATTGGGCTATTAATTGGCTTGGGGCTTGTATCCAATCGCCAATGGCAAGTGCCGTTGAATATTGGCTTAGAAGAGGGCATCAACAACGATGCTCCGTTTGTTGTGGGCTTTAATGCTGGCGAACAATTGCCCGATCGCTCAGCGCGCTACCGTTGGTCGAGCCTGAATGCAGAATTGCGTTTCCCCTATGTGGCGCAACGCAACTATTGGCTCGATTTGCCGCAACTCACAGGCAATCCAGCTAGTTTGATCATCGGCACTAGTCAATTTTCCAGCACTGCTGGGCGAGTTTTGCACGTGCTGCTGCCTGCAGATGCAGCTGGAAAAGTGGCGATTAAGGTTGAGCAGCCGATTGCTACCGACGACCCGCGTGAATTGGGCGCGGCGTTTAGTGGTGGTCAATTGAGTAGCAGCGGTTGGGCTTGGCCAGCACTTTGGCCAACTTTGGCGTGGCTCTTTTTGCTCACAACACTTGGCCTAAGCGTGCTCTGGCTTGGCGGTTCGAGCCTTGAAATTGGCTTAGCAGTTGGCTTAACCGGCTTGGGCATTGTGGCCGCGACGTGGTTTGCACCGTTGCGTGCCAGCTATGCAGCGCCAGCGGTTGCCCAAACAACCTTATATGGCTTGGCTGCGCTTCTGCTGTTGCGCTGGGCCTTGCCGCCAATGTTGCAGCGCTTGGGCTTAGAAGTTAATCGCGATGTCTTGCGCTGGCTGATTTTGGCGACGGTGCTGGTGTGGTCGCTCAAGTTGGGCGGGCGGTTGCTGCTCGAACATATGCCAGGCGATATTGGCTTTCATCGCAACCGGATTCATGCGACCAATCTTGGCGATTTGTTTCGTCCATCACGCCATCGCGGCATCGATTTTCCGTATCCACCAGTCTTGTATGCTTTGTTGCAACCATTGACCTTGACCGGAATTTCGGCTGAATGGTTGTTGCAATTAACCGCAGCTGCTTGCGAAGCCTTGGCCTTGCCGGTGTTGTTTTGCTTGGGCTTGCGGGCAACTGGCTCACAGCGCGGGTCGCTGCTTGGCGCAATCATCTATGGGCTGGTGCCAGCTGGCTTTATGACCAACGCTTGGTCGTTTGATTCGCATATTTTCAGCCAATTTGTGGCCTTGCTGTTGGCTGCGTTTATGGTTTGGACGTGGGAACATTGGCATGAGCGGCGGAATTGGCTTTGGATCACGCTTGGTTTGAGCACGATTGCCCTCGGCCACTTTGGCTTTTATCTCAATACTGGCTTGATGGGTGGTTTATTGGTGCTATGGCTGTGGTGGCGCGGCCCGCGTTCGCAGGGTTGGGCACTCTTATTCAGCCTTGTGGCAACCCAAGTGTTGGTCTGGGCGGTCTATTATTCTAGCTTTATCGGGCTATTTTTGCAGCAAGGCCAATCGTTTGCTGAAGGCGGCATGAACGCGGTTAATCAGCGCGAAGCTGTGCCGCGTATGCAATTGCTGTGGGATATGATCGAGCTTGGTTTTTGGCGACACTATGGTTTATTGCCTGTGCTAATTGCGCCATTTGGCTGGTGGCTGGCGCGCAAGCATCGCGGTTTGCAGTTGGTGGCTGGCGCAACCTTTGTGGTTAGCCTCGTTTTGGCGGCCTTTCCAATTATCAATGGCTCGACCATTACCACCCGCTGGTTGATGTTTAGCGCTTGGGCGATTGCACTGACTACCGGAATTGCCCTCGATTGGCTCTGGCAACGCACGCGCTGGGGCCGTTGGCCTGCAATTTTGATTACCAGCGGTTGTGCAATTTTTGGCATGATTATTTGGTTTGCAGCCATGGTCTATAAAATTCGCCCACCGGAACCGTTTTAAAAGTCAGAAGTCAGAAGTCAAAAGCATTAATGCAGAGGGGCAGAAACGATGGCTATTGGCTCTCGGCTTTGGGCTAAGCGAAACATAATCCCAAAAATCTGTGCCAATCTGTGGCTAAAAACGTTCTTCGTGCTCTTCGCGTCCTTCGCGGTTTCTCGTCCTTCGTGGATCAGATGTTTAACGCAGCGGCGCAGAGAAACGATGACTATGGGCTATTGGCTTTAGGCTTTGGGCTAAGCGAAACATAATCCCAAAAATCTGTGCCAATCTGTGGCTAAAATAAAGGATGAAGGTTGAATTATGAGGGATGAAAGAGAAGCCAGAAGTCAAAATTGGGGATCGGCCATTTGGGAATTAAATCAAAATCCCGCAAATCTGTGGCTAAAAACATTCTTCGCGCTCTTCGCGTCCTTCGCGGTTTCTCGTCCTTCGTGGATCAGATGTTTAACGCAGCGGCGCAGAGAGCGAAAGGATGAGAGATGAAAATGCCAAAGCTGATAGCCAATATCCTTTCAGCGCTTTTTTGACTTTTGACTTCTGCCTTTTGGTTTTCTCTATGTTCTATGTTCTTTGCTCTATGTTCTAGGTATGCTAAAGATTGAAATATTTGGCGATAGTGCCTTGTTGATTACAACCGCGCAGCCAGCCCAATTGGCGTTGGCGCTGCGTAATGCCCAATTATTTGGGGTGCTTGATGTGGTCGCAGGGTTGGAAACAGTCACGGTTGTATTTAATTTGGCTAAGACCAATGCTCGCCAAGTGCGGCGGGGCATTCATCGGCTCCATGTCACCCAGCAAACCTTGCCAACGCCGACCATCCATCGGATTCCGCTGCGCTACGATGGCATTGATTTGGCTGAGGTTGCCGAACGCTGCTCGTTGAATATCGAACAGGTGATTGCGTTACATTCGCAGGCTGAATATCGAGTGGCAATGGTTGGCTTTTTGCCTGGCTTTCCCTATCTCGATGGCTTGCCAGCTGCCTTGCATTTGCCGCGTCGCGCCACCCCACGAGCCAAGGTTGCTGCTGGCTCGGTTGCGATTGCCAACGATCAAACTGGGATTTACCCACAAAGTTCGCCTGGTGGCTGGCATATTTTGGGTACAACGCCCTTACGCCTGTTTGACCCGCAAGCTTCTCCACCAGCCCTGCTCAATGCTGGCGATATTGTCTATTTTGAAAGGATGAAGGATGAGGGATGAAGCAAAGGCAAAAGTCAGAAAGCAAAAGTCAAAAGTCAAAAGGCAAAAAGCAAAACAATAACGCAGAGGCGCAGAGGAACGGGGCTATAGGCTAATGGCTTTGGGCTAGCGGAAGATTGTTCG
>NZ_JBHUPY010000019.1:0-42896 GCF_042688385.1 Herpetosiphon sp. NSE202
TGCAATTCGTGGAATTCGTGGCTAAAAATAAAGCTTCGTAGTTTTGCGCTTCGCGATCTTCGCGGTCTTCGCGGTTCAATATTTTTAACGCAGCGGCGCAGAGGAAATGTGGCTTTTGGCTAGCGGAACATTGTTCGTGCAATTCGTGGAATTCGTGGCTAAAAATAAAGCTTCGTAGTTTTGCGCTTCGCGATCTTCGCGGTCTTCGCGGTTCCCCTCCTTCGTGTCATTCGTGCTCTTCGTGGATCAATCGAATCGGTCTTTTGGCGGAACCAGCATCGCCAATAAGCCTCACGGGCTGCTGAGGCTTCGTGGTATAATGGGCCTATTGACGTTGACGAAATCCGTGGTTTGGGTATTTTTGTTCTTCAGAGAGCCGCAGCTGCTGCGATTGCGGCGAACATTGCCAAACTATCCAATTTCTGAGTCTTAACGCCCCGCGTTCGGGTTGCTTCCGTTAGCAAGCTTTTCGAGGTTGTTGCATGCAACGACGAACGAAGGTGGCACCACGAGAGTTTTACGCTCTTCGTCCTTCTCTAGGGACGAGGGGCGTTTTTAATTGGCGAAATGTTTGCGCAACCAAGCGTTTGAGGTTTTATATGTCATGGGAAGTCGGCTTAGTTACCTTCGGTAGCATTATTGCGTTGGTCATTATTCTCTGGATTTTTAGCCGTTTGGCCTGGGGTGGCGGCATGCAACAACCATCATACGATTTGCTCAACCCAGCCAAAGAACGCCCAATCAGCACCCAATTTGCCCAACCAGACCAAGAATCGATTGTGGTGCGCTGTAAACAATGTAATTTTAGTCATGCGCTGCCTGATATTAGCAAAATGCCAGCTTTTTTGGCCTCGGTTGCCCAAGCTAGTAGCGAAAGCGGCGAACTTAAATCGATCTGTCCGCATTGTGAAGGTGTGCTGCAAAGCTGGATTCGCCAAGCAATTCTGCATCAAGGCAGCCACCAAGTGCTTGAATTTGCAGTCTTGCGGCGCGGTCAACGCCGCCTGTACGAAATTGAAACAATCATCTATAGCACATTGAGCGCAATTCCCCAGCCCCAACGAGGCTTGGTTGCAGAAGCGCTGAATGAGCCAGAACCAGAGGAACCTTTATGATTATTCGTGGCGATGCAGCCGATTTAATCCATAATCGCGAAGGCCGACTTGCCCCCGACCAACAACACCAGCTCCAAGCAATGCGCGCCTTTCGTGTGCCATTTTTGCCGATGGTGTTTATTGGCTTAGCCTTGATGGGGGTTGGCATATCGCGCGCCGATGTGCTGGGCTGGGTGGTGGTGGCTTTAGGCGCGGTGCTGCTTTTCAACGCTTGGACGCGCCGCCAAAGCCAAGCTGCGCTCAAGACTGGGGTTGTGCAGGCAATTACCGGCCAGCTAGAAAAAATTCGCCCAGTGCCCTTTGCGATGTTTGAATCGGAGTTGGTGATCAACAAACGCTCGTATGCGCTGTTAGCCAAATTAGGCGATCAGCCGCTTACCATCGGCCAAAACTATACAATTTACGTCGCCAAAGGCGTTTCACGGATGGGCATTATTGTGGCGGTCGAAACAGCATGAGCAAGCGTCAATCCAAACGCCCCAGCGGCGAAGCACTAACCAAAATTCTCGAACACAACGCCCAAATTGCTCCGCAACAAACGAGTGATCTGGTTTGGGGCATCAAGGCCGAGCTGCAAAGCAATCGCCGTGGCGAGTTGCACCCTGATCAAATCAAGCGCATTTTGAAAATTTCGATTTTTGATATTTGGATTCGCTTGGCCTTTGGTGGGTTCTTTCTGGTTTTTGCCCTGACCCAACGCACCAATTCTTGGCAATTTTGGGTTCCTTTGGCAATTGCTTTGTTTCCATTAATCAGCGCAATTAATGGTGCTTTAGCTCGCCAGCGCTTGAAAAAAGCCAAAGTCGAAACGATCGAAGGCAGTGTTAATCAGGTTAAGGTGCATCGCTCTGAAGCCGTTTCGGCCACCTTGCACCGCGATAGTTTATATATGTTTTTGCTCAACGATCAACATAGCAAAACGCTGCCTAAGCCCGAGCAAGCCTATCGCTTCTATGTGGCATTTGGCGTAATTCGGCCAGGAATTGTTGTGGCAATTGAAGCATTAGATCAAGTTCCTGCCTCAATCGAGGCATAGTTATTCAAGGAGTTTCAGCATGCTTGATATTCGTTTATTTCGTGAACAGTCCGATGTTGTGCGTGAAGGTTTTGCCAAAGTTGGCCGCGATCCAGGCTTAGTCGATCAAGTGCTCGACTTGGATGTGAAACGGCGTGAGGCGATTACCGAAGTTGAACGGCTCAAGGCCGAGCGCAACGCTGGCTCGAAAGATGTTGCCCGCACTAAAGATAAAGCCGAACGTGATGCGAAAATTGCGGCTATGAAACTGGTTGGCGATCAAATTAGCGAGCTTGATGCCCAAGCCAACGCAATTGATCTTGAACTTAATAATTTGATGCTCGATTTGCCCAACTTGCCGTTGCCCGAAGTGCCTGTTGGCAAGGATGAACACGATAATGTGGTGGTCCGCGTCGAAGGCACCATCAAAGAAGCCGATTTTGCAGTGAAGCCACATTGGGAGCTTGGCGAAGAGCTAGGAATTCTCGATTTCGAGCGTGGCGTGCGCATGAGCGGAACCCGCTTTTTCGTGATGAAGGGCTTGGGCGTGCGCTTGCAACGGGCCTTGATTAGCTGGATGATCGATATGCACGTCGATCAGCATGGCTATACCGAATTGGCCGTGCCCTATTTGGTGAAAGCCGATGCAATGGTTGGCACTGGCAACTTGCCCAAATTTGCCGATACCATTTTTCACATCGAAGATACCGATTTATGGCTGATTCCAACCGCCGAAGTGCCAGTAACCAACTTGCATCGCGAAGAAATTTTGGATAAAGCTCAATTGCCATTGCGCTACGTTGCCCACACGCCATGTTTCCGCAACGAGCAAATGAGCGCCGGACGCGATGTCCGTGGCATCAAGCGGCTGTATCAATTCGATAAGGTCGAAATGGTTAAATTGGTCGAGCCTGCTACTAGCTACGATGAGCTGTTCTCGCTGATTAGCAATGCCGAAGATGTCTGCAAAGGCTTGAATATTCCCTATCGTTTGTTGCAATTGTGCACCGCCGATTTGGGCACTGCGACCGTCAAGTACGATTTGGAGATGTGGGCACCTGGCATGAACGAATGGCTTGAAGTTTCGTCGTGTGGCCTGTTTGGCGATTATCAATCGCGGCGCGCCAATATTCGCTACCGCCCAGAAGCTGGGGCAAAACCAGAGTTTGTGCATACGCTGAATGGTTCGGGCTTGGCCTTGCCACGGGTGATTATCGCAATTCTCGAAAATTACCAAAATGCCGATGGTAGCGTGACGATTCCCGAAGTGCTGCGGCCATACATGGGCGGCATCGAACGGATTGCTAAATCGAAAGCATAAAGCAAAGAACATAGAGCAAAGAACATAGAACATAGCCGTTGCTGAATGGATTTCCCTCACCCCCCAGCCCCCTCTCCCACTGAACGCGGGAGAGGGGGAGCACCGACTCCGTGGTTCCCACTCGTTCACGAAAACGCGGGCGAGGGGGAGCCAACGTTTTTCGCCAAGGAGTTGCGGGAGAACCAGAGGGTTAAAGCCCCTGGCCCGCGCCACGGGAGAGGGGGCTGGGGTGAGGGGATCTTAAAACCTACTCTTGTAAGAGCCCCCTCGCCCATTGAACGCGGGCGAGGGGGAACCACCAAAAATCACGAAACCACCACAGAGCGAAAAAGCCCCTCGCCTGCGCCACGGGCGAGGGGTTGGGGCAAGGGAATCTAATCCTCGCGCTAGAATCTGCTATACTCGCTGATAACACAGGTGGTCAGTAGCTCCAAGGAGGTAGCCTCGTGGCTGAAGCAGTGTTAATTGATGCAGTTCGCACGCCGATTGGTCGCCAACAGGGCAGCTTGCGCGACGTGCGCCCCGATGTTTTGTATGCTCATGTGCTCAATGCCCTGATTGAACGCACTGGAATCGACCCAAGCTTAATTGAAGATGTAGTGACTGGTTGCGTTACCAACACTGGTGAACAAGGCGCAAATATTGGCCGTTTGGGTGTGATGCTTTCAAATTTACCAATTACGGTGCCTGCCGTTACGCTCAACCGCATGTGTGGCTCAGCGCAACAGGCGATTCATTTTGGCTCGCAAGCGGTTGCCGCAGGCGATGCAAATTACGTCATTGCAGGCGGTGTCGAATCGATGAGCCGCGTGCCCATGTTTAGCGATGTAACTGGCGATTTTGCCACCTTCAATCCTGCAATTAACGAAAAACATCAGCTGGTGCATCAAGGCGAATCCGCCGAATTGATTGCCGAGAAATATCAATTGTCGCGCACTGAGCTTGATGATTGGAGTTTCGAGAGCCATCAGCGTGCCGCCGCCGCCACCAAAGCTGGTTGGTTTAGCAGCCAAATTGCGCCAATTGTTGGCAGCGATAAAGCTGGCAATGCCCACGAATTGATCTACGATGAAGGCATTCGCTTCGAGGCTGATCGCGCCAAAATGGGCACGCTCAGAACAGTGTTTCGCGCCGATGGCGTGGTTACTGCCGCTAATGCTAGCCAAATTTCCGATGGCGCTGCGGTGGTATTAATTGGCGAACGTGAACAAGCCCTTGCGGATGGCTTCAAGCCGCGTGCCAAATTCCGTGCGCGCGTCGTTGCCGCTGGCGATCCACGCATGCAGTTGCTCGAAGTGATTCCTGCAACTCACAAAGCGCTTGCCAAAGCAGGCTTGAGCATCAACGATATTGATCTGGTGGAAATTAACGAGGCGTTTGCTTCGGTGGTGTTGGCATGGTTGCGCGAATTCAAGCTTGATCCAAATCGGGTCAATCCCAATGGCGGCGCGATTGCCCATGGCCATCCCTTGGGCGCAACTGGTGCAGTGTTGATGAGCAAAATGCTCAACGAACTCGAACGCCGCGATGCTCAATTTGGCCTGCAAGTGATGTGCATCGGCCATGGCCAAGCAACCGCCACCATTATTGAGCGAGTATAGATCGGGGATTGGTTGTTGGGTGTCGGGGATTGGTAGAACATAGATGTAATAGTTCATTGGGTTGGCAATCAGGTATATGCCCTCACCCCCAGCCCCTCTCCCACTGAACGCGGGCGAGGGGAGCCCTGATTCAGCGGTTCCCCCTCGCCTCGCTGGTGGGAGAGGGGTTGGGGTGAGGGGATCAGGCGGTGGTTAACGCAATGAATCAGTACACATAGAACATAGCAGAATAATCAAAGAAATAGATGGATGCTCTTTGTGCTCTTCGTGTCCTTGGTGGTTAAAAAAACTGATCCCTCATCCCTGAACCCTGATCCCCCATTAAATAAGGAACCACAATGGAAATTCAAGCTTTGAGTGTGGTCGTGACTGGTGGAGCTTCGGGCTTGGGTGGCGCGACCGTGCGCCGCTTGCATAGCGCTGGAGCCAAGGTCGTGATTGCCGATCGCAATGCAGAGGTTGGGACGGCATTGGCCAATGAATTAGGCGCAAATGCCCAATTTGTGGCTTGCGATGTAACCGATGAAGCCTCGCTGGCTGCCGCTTTGGATCAAGCGATTGCGATTAATGGCCGTTTGCAAGCAGTTATTAGCTGCGCTGGCGTTGGCAGTGCCGAGAAAATTCTGGGCCGCAATGGTGTGCATAGCCTGGAATCATTCAATCGAGTCATGCAAGTTAACTTAAATGGGGTGTTTAATGCGCTGCGCTTGGGCGCTGAACGCATCAGCCAAAACGAGCCAAACGTCGCTGGCGAACGTGGGGTCATTATCAACACTGCTTCGATTGCTGCCTTCGATGGCCAAATTGGCCAAGTGGCTTATAGTGCCTCGAAGGGTGCGATTGTTGGCCTAACTTTGCCTGCTGCTCGCGAATTGGCTCGCCATGGCATTCGGGTCATGACGATTGCCCCAGGCACGTTTGATACGCCGTTGCTGGCTGGCTTGCCAGAACCAGCGCGCCAAACTTTAGCCGCTCAAGTGCCCTTCCCGCCGCGCTTGGGCGACCCTACTGAGTTTGCCATGCTGGCCCAGCATATTCTCGAAAACCCAATGTTAAACGGCGAGACCATTCGCTTGGATGGCGCACTTCGCATGGGTTATAAATAAACTTGGACGTGGCAGTGGTCTAAGCGACCACTGCCTTGGTTTTTTAGGAGCATGCTGATGAATGGCAGCCAATTATTCTTAACTGCCTTAATTTTGGCGGGGAATGTGTTGTGGTGGTTGCGCGGGGTTCGGACCAGCGAAAATTGGTTTTTTGGCCAATGGCTAAGCCAGCGTTGGCAGGTCGAAATTCGGCGCAGCGAGCGCTTTAAAGGCAAAACGTGGGAACTTCATCCGAATGACGCTGCCAAATTGAGCACTGGCAAACGGGCGAGCTTTCAAGTGCTACAAAGTATTTTTCCATTAATTACGGCGATTCCAACCATTCTCTCGATTTTTCTGATCACCTGGGTTGTGGCGATGTTTGGCCAATAGCAGCAATCAGCCTGAGCACTGGTATAATGCAGCCTGATCGCTAGCAGCAATGGGAGTATTTATTGTGCGGATTGGGATTAGTGGCACGTTCTGGGCAGAACCAATGGTGGGCAGCGGCCAATATTTACGCCATTTAATTGAACATTTGCCCCACGTTGGGCCTCAGCATGAATATGTGCTTTTCTTGCCCGCCTACACCCATGCCGAAATTCCCCAAATTCCGCATATTGCGGTCGATTTGGTGCCAACTCCATTCGATAAGCTGCACCCAAAATTGGCCAAAATCTGGTATGAGCAAATTGAGTTGCCCCGCGCTGCCTTGCGTTTGGCGGTTGATATGTTGCACGTGCCTTATTATGCGCCGCCACGCCGCCAATTAGTGCCAACCGTGGTCACGGTGCACGATCTGATTCCATTAATTTTGCCGGTTTATCGTGGCTCGATGGTGATGCGGGCATACACGGCGCTAGCAACCAGCGCTGTGCGCCGTTGCCGTCAATTAGTCGCAGTCTCCGACCATACTCGTGATGATATTATTGATATTTTGAAGGTCAACGCCTTACAAGTGCATACGATTTATGAAGGCGTTGCTCCTGATTATCAACCGCAGAGCGAAGCGCAAATTAGCCAAACCTTGCAACGCTTTAATATTACCCAGCCTTATTTTTATTATATTGGCGGCTTTGATGTGCGTAAAAATCTCACGACGCTGTTGCGTGCATTTGGCCGCGTGCGTCGCCGCATCGAGCAACCAATTAAATTAGTGATTGCTGGCAACCGCCCCAAAGTAAATTCAGCATTTTTCCCTGCTTTAGAAACCACAATCCTCGATGAAGATTTAGCTGCCGATATTATTTTTACTGGTCGCGTATCGAATGCAGAAAATGCGGCGCTCTTTGCTGGCGCAAGTGCATTTGTTTGGCCTTCGACTTATGAAGGATTTGGCTTGCCACCATTAGAAGCGATGAGTTGTGGCACGCCAGTTATTTCTTCAAATACCAGTAGCATGCCCGAAATCGTTGGCGAAGCTGGCATTTTGCTGCCGCCGCACGATACCGAAGCATGGGCCATGGCAATGCTGCGCATGTTAAATGATCAAGCATTAAATACCGAATATCGCCAACGTGGTTTGCAACGGGCCAGCCAATTTAATTGGCATAGCTTTGCAGCCCAGATGATTAAGGTTTATGAGAAAGCCTAGTTCATGATCACGTTTGGATGATTAGATAGCCCTAAATCCTTTAAATTGCCACTTTTTCCGCTGAGCATGGGGCCAAAAAGCTGCATATTGTAGTTAAATAATATTAATAAAGTTACGAAAATTGGTAAAAATGAGCTTAATTTTACAACGAAATTATGGTCAACTTTGTGCTTAACATCACATAATGATTAGAGTTTTCTCATCCACTTTCAAGAAAATATGTTCTAAATTGACTGAAAATCAGCTGATTTATGGCTTTGGAATGGGCTAAAAGCCCTATCTGACAAGCAGCTGAAAAGCTTAAGCGAGGAGTCTGAAAAATAGCTGAGATTTGCAAACATGGAACAAATATGTTAACTTCCCTTTCGGCATTGCACGATGCATAAACGTTAATTATTTAATTGTCAGCGCGATATCATTAAGCCGCGTTCGATAATAGGGAGGTTACAGCTGCATGCAAGATGCTAAGTCCTCGAATGATCTGATCCAAGAAGATCATGATCTCCAAGACTTCCAGCAGCGGGCTGTGAACAACGAAAATTCGCTTTTACGAACGACCGGTTTACGCCAACGCGTAAATGCCCGTTCTGTTTCTGCACTTCGTGCGGTTCCATCGTACCTGCGTAAAGCTCCACGTCGCTACCTACTTCATCTCATGGTGCTTTCGCTGTTGCCTGTTGGTTTAGTGGTTAACAAAAATGCCACCACGCCTCAGGTCGATACAGCAATTCTGGTCAGTGCATCGCCAACTGCTGAACGCCAAGTTCGGCCAGCGCTTGGTTTGATGACCATGACCCACCGTAACGAACCAGCACCATTGACAGCCCTCAATGATTCAGAGGCCACGCCTGATCCAGGTGTTGGCGATGGGCCAATTAGCAGCCCAGACTTTGATGATTCGTTGGTTATTCCCGTAGGCCGACCTGTCAATAATAATCCGACCTATCCCGAAGCAGTTATTAGCGGCGATATTGCCAATTTGCGCAATGGCCCTAGCACTGAATTCGATCGCTTAGATAAATTAGATTCTGGCACCAAGGTAAAGGTTGTGGCTCGCCACGCCGATTGGGTGCAAGTGCGCACCGAAGGTGGCCAAGAAGGCTGGCTCGCCGCTGATTTGGTCGATTTAGATCAAGCAGTGATCGATGCTTTGCCCGATGCACCAAATGTGCCAACTCCACCACCAGCCAAAGTGGGCAAAATCACCCAAGACAATTTGAACTTGCGTGATGGCCCCGGTACTGACTACATCAGTATGAAGAAGCTGGGCCTTGATAACCAAGTTTCATTGTTGGCCCGCTACCAAGGCTGGTATCAAATTGAAACTGGCGAAGGCACTGTTGGTTGGGTTTCAGCAGAATTCTTGAATCTTGAAGCTGGCGTTGCCGAACGCATCGCCGAAGCCGAATCGATTCCATCAGCCAACCCAGCCTTGGTTGGTTGGGCAACTGACGAAGGCGTAAACCTTCGCTCTGGCCCAAGCACCAAGTTCGATTCATTGGGTAAACTGAGCAAAGGCGCTGAATTAGGCTTGTTGGCTCGTTACAAAGAATGGGTCAAAGTCGAAACAGCCAAAGGCACCAAAGGCTGGATCTCACAAGATCTGGTTGATGTGAGCAACTTTGTGTTCCGTCGGGTGCCATTTACCGATAACGTTCCTTCACTGCCGGTTGCACCTGCTCCTAAAAAGAGCAACCCCGCCAAGCCTCAACAACCTGCTGGTGGCGGCGGTGGCGGTGGCGGCGGTACGGCAAGTGGTGATGTTGCCTCGATGGCGTGGGCCTATGTTGGCTACAGCTATCGCTGGGGTGGCGAAAGCCCAAGTGGCGGCTTCGATTGCAGCGGCTTGACCAAGTATTTGTATCGTCAAGTTGGCGTGAGCTTGCCTCACAGTGCTGCTGGCCAATATAGCAGCGCCTATGGCACCTTCATTGGCAGCATGAGCAACTTGCAACCAGGCGACTTGTTGTTCTACGCTGGCACTGCTGGCCCTGGCATCACTCACGTAGGGATTTACGTTGGCGATGGCATTATGGTCAATGCAATGACTCCCGCTTCGGGTGTTGGTGCAGTCAGCATCTACAGCAGCTACTGGCTCAATCACTATTACGGCGCGCTGCGGCCTTATCGCTAGTTGCTGTTCCATAAACATTATCAAAGCAAGAAGCGTTCCACAATCTGTGGAACGCTTCTTTTGTTTTTTGGCTTAATCTCGGCTACTATAACTGCGCGTAAGGCTATTTCATAGTGGGGAGGATAACCCTATGCGAATTCGGACGACGCTTATGTTGGTATTGGTGTTGGCGCTGATTGGTGTGGTTGGCTATGCGTTTCTATCGCCATCATTTGGCATTGATGGCATAATGGCCCAACCAACCTCAACGATTAAACCAGGTATGACCGTACTCCAAGCAATCCGCCGTCAATCTAAACTCTCAACCCTCTCGATGAACTTCACCAAAGATACGACAATTATTCGCGAACATGGCTTGCTTGGTGCATGCACAGAAGAAATTACCTATCTTGGTTATTTCAATGTGCAAGCAGGCATCGATTTGAGCAAAATTAGCGAAGAACGCTTAATCGTCAGCAACGATGGCTACCCCGATCAAGCGACCGTCGAAATTGTGTTGCCTGATGCTGAACTCCTGAGCAACGAGCTTGATACCCAAAATAGTCGGCTGATCGCCCAAGATACGCCCAAGTGGTTGCCTGGTTGTTCCCATGAAATTGCCGACATGACCATCGAAGCCCAAAATACGCTGCGTGAGCAAGTTCGTCAAGATGCGCTTGAAAAAGGCATTCTCTCGCAATCGCAACAGCAAGCGAGCGAGGAGCTTGGGCGTTTGTTAACTGATGTTGGCTACAAAAACATCACTATTCGGGCCTCGAATGGCTCGATTCTCTACTCAACCAAACCGCAATAAGCCAAGTATGAGGATCGTCTATGGATTGGAATCTATGGGGGCAGCAAGCTCAGGAGTTTGCGATTCGGGTGCTGCCACGGGTGCTGGCTGCAATCGTCATCTTATTAACTTTGCGCTATGGCATTCGGCTGGCCAACGGTGCGACCAATCGCGTATTGAAGCGAGTTGAGCTACCGAGCGAAGCCGAAAGCTTGATTTTGCGTTTGGTGCGCATTTTAGTGATCGTCGCTGGCTTGGTGATTGTGTTGCTGGTGATGGGTTGGGGCCAGCTAGCGCTCTCGTTTGTGGCTGGCTTAGGCGTGAGCGGCTTAATCATCGGTTTTGCGCTGCAAGACATCACTAAAAACTTAGCGGCGGGAATTTTGTTGTTGTTTCAGCGCCCGTTTCGAGTTGGCGATCGGATTTTAATTGGCAATGATGAAGGCACTGTGACCGATATTGCAGTACGGGCCACGACCATGCGCACTGCTGATGGTCGCGAGGTAATGGTGCCAAACGCCACGATTTACACTGGCACAATCACCAATTTGACCCGCTACGTGCAACGCCGCCATAGTGTTGAATTAACGCTGAAGCGTGATGTTGATTTTGCGCCAATTCTACAAGCCTTAACTGAAATTGCCCGCACCACCGAGCATGTGCTGGAAAAACCAGCCGCCGAAGTGCTGATTACGGCGGTTAAAGCCGATGGCCTGATTGTCGAAACCCGTTTTTGGCTGCCATCGAAAGGTGTGGATAGCAATCTGGTGCGCTCGAATTTGGCGGGACGCTTGCGGGCCAAAGCACTAGCAGAAGATTGGCTGGCATGAACATCGATCTCAATGCAGACTTGGGCGAAGGCAGCGCGTTTGATGCCCAGTTGATGCCACTGCTTTCGTCGTGTAATATTGCCTGTGGCGGCCATGCTGGCGATGAGCAGAGCATGCGCACAGCCTTGCGTTTGGCCCAACAGCATGCTGTTTGCATTGGCGCGCACCCAAGCTACCCTGATCGAGCACAATTTGGGCGGGTGGTGATTGCGCTTGAGCCAAGCCTACTACAGGCCAGCATAATTGCGCAAATTACGCAGTTACAACATTTGGCAGCCCAGCAGGGGACTAAGGTACGCTATGTTAAACCGCATGGTGCTTTATATAATCAAGCTGCGGTTGATTCCGACTTAGCTCAATTGCTGATCACCAGCATCAAGCAACTCGACCCAACGCTTGCCTTGATGGGCTTAGCTGGCAGCTTGTTGCTTGAACAGGCGGCAACGGCAGGCGTGCAGACAATCGCCGAAGGCTTTATCGACCGAGCCTATGAACATGATGGTCAATTACGTTCGCGCACATTACCAGGGGCCGTGCATCATGACCAGACGGTGGCACTCCAACAGGCTTTAGCGCTTGCCAAAGGCATGCCATTTCCAAGTTATACTAATGTACCAATCAGGTTAACCGTGCAAAGTTTGTGCTTGCATAGCGATACGCCGCAAGCGCTCGCTTTTGCCCAAGCGGTTCGTACTGCGCTAGTAGCCGAAGCTATAACGATTCGGGCAGCATGCTGAGCAACTTGCGATGGCGTGTTGGCTATGCTAGACTCGCTATAGCACAATCCAGACAGGAGTAGCCTATGACAATCACTGATCGCATGTTGATTGGGGCAATTGCCAGCAATCCCGGCGATTATGAGAAGGCAGGTCAGGCACGCTATTGTTTTACTACCCAAACAATTTACTTTTCGAGCGCCAAAAGCCCTGCGCCGGAAGATGCCAATAATAACTATTTCGACTTGCCCGCACTCAACGCTGATGGCTCCAAAAAATTAGTAACTGCCTTTCAACGCTATATCAAGCGCTGGCCCGAAGATCGCCAAGCGATTATCGAAAAATTTGCTTTACGCCGTGGCTGGGAGCTGGCCATGGAGTTGCATTATGGCGGTGGCGCATTAACTGATCAAGAATCAGCTGAATGGCGCAAAATTGTTGATGGTCGGCTAACCCAATTGGTGGCAGCTGCTCGTCGTTATATTGAAGCTGGGCCGGGTGCGGCCAAGGAAATTATTGAATGAGCCTCGATTTAACCCAGTTTGTTCGCAATATCCCCGATTTTCCAATTCCAGGGATTCAATTTAAAGATATTACGCCGTTGTTGGGCAATGCAGCAGCCTTCGATGCAGCAATTGAGCACTTTGCTCAGCGCTATGCCAACCAGCAATTGCAAGCGATTGTCGGCATTGAATCGCGGGGCTTTATTTTTGGCGCGCCATTAGCGTTGCGTTTGGGAATTGGCTTTGTGCCAATTCGTAAGCCAGGCAAATTGCCTGCCCAAACCATCGGCGTTGATTATAGCTTGGAATATGGTACCAATCGCTTGGAAATTCACCATGATGCCTTGCAAGCTGGCGATCGCGTGGTTGTGATCGACGATCTTTTGGCGACTGGCGGAACCGTCGTCGCGGCCTGCGATTTGCTCAATCAGCTTGGGGCCGAGGTGGTTGAGGCAGCATTTTTAATTGAATTGACCTTTTTAGGTGGGCGCGAAAAACTTGGCGATCGGCCATATTACGCCCAAATTCAATACTAAACCGACAATGAGGCCAGCACGCGCCCCAAGCATGCTGGTCTTAGGTTGTCCAATGGCGGGAGGTTGGTGCGATGGGATACGCCGCCGATCTTTGTAATCAAGCAACTCAGCTTTTTCGGCAAGGCCAGTTTCGCAGCGCTGCGAGTTTGTTGGAGCAGGGAATTGTCGTCGCGCGGCAGGAAGCCGATAGCGATAATGAATTGCTGTGCTACCAAAAGCTCACCGCAGCCCTAATGAACTTGGACCAAAGTCAGCAGGCCTTAGAGTTGGCAACCACCATGTTGGCGCGTGCGCGGCAGCTGAACGAGCCACACTATGAATTAGTCGCCACGATTCGGCTGTGTAGTGCGTTGATTGACCTCGATCTCAAAGGTCGTTGGCCCGAAATCAAGGCCTTGTTGCTCGATTGTTTGCACCAAGCCGAAGCCCGCAATACCAGCGCTTGGCAACTCGATTGTTTACGCTTGCTTGCTGGCAACGCCATGACCATGCAAGAGTATGATGATGCCCTGAGCTATGCCCAACAAGGCTTGAGCATCATTCGCCACGATACCTACTCCGCCGATTTCTACCGCTATGTCTTTTATCGCGTGCTGCAACGCCTGCATTCGCAGCGGGAAGAACATGCCGATGCTTTGCGCTATGGCTTGCTCTCGTTTGAGTATGCTCAGCGCGAGGGCAACCCAGCTTGGGTTGTGCTGGCGCGGCGCTATTTGGCCCATCTCCACTATCAACAAGGCAATTTGCAAGAAGCGTTTAATTTATTTAGCGAAAATGTTGCCACCGCTTTAGCCTACGATTGCGCCAACGATCATCAAGATGCGACCATGTGGCGCGCCGAAATTGCCCTACAATTAGAGATGGGCGAACAGGCCTTGGAGTTTGCCCGCGAAGCGCTGGCCTTGGCACGACAACGCTTGCACGCTCGCGATGAGGCTTGGGCGTTGTTAGCTAATGTGCGGGCCTTGTATAAATTGAATCGCAGCGATGAAGCCTGGTATTTTGCCAACGAAGCCTATCATTTTGCCCAAACCCAACAGCTTGAGCATCGGCTGAAAGAAGCCCGCGAATGGATCGAAACGCTGACTAAAAAACAATCAGCGCCCACCGCCACCAACAAACAAGGCTCATGGTTTGATCGTCTAATCGGAAAGCGCTGAGTGATGAGTACTGGAACATTTCAGGTTGATTTTGAACATCTCATTCGTTTACTGGCTGAAAATTTGTATAGCGATCCGCATGTTGCGATTCGTGAGCTAATTCAGAATGCCAGCGATTCGTGTGTGCGGCGGATTGCCCAACAAGCGCTGTTTAAGCCAGCAATTCATGTGCGCATCGAGCCAAACCAACGCTTGTTAATTGTTGAAGATAATGGCACTGGTATGGCCCGCGACGATGTGGTGCGCTATTTAGCCACAATTGGGGCCAGCCAAACCCGCCAAGTCAAATTTTCAACCGCCGATCAGAACGCTGCCCAAATGTTAATTGGTCAATTTGGGATTGGCTTTCTCTCGACCTTTGTGATTGGCCAGCAAGTAACCGTCGATACCTTGGCCGAAGGCAGCGACCAAGCGGTGTTGTGGCGCTCGCAAGGTAGCGCCGATTATAGCCTTGAGCTTGGCACGCGCCAAACTATCGGGACTACGGTCACGATTGAGTTGGAGCCAGCCTTCTACAATTTGCTTGATGAAAGCACCTTGCGCTCAACGATTATTCGCTATGCCGATTTTATTCAATTTCCGGTTTATCTTGGCGACGATGCGCGTCCAATCAATCGCATGAACGGACCATGGCATTTGGATGGATCGGAACATGAATATATCGACTATGTGAAGCATCGCTTTGGCTCGGTGCCTTTGGCAGTTGAGCCAATCGCCATCAAGCAGCACAATGCAGAATGTAGCGGGGTTTTGGCAATTATGCCAAGTTCAGCAGCCCTAAAAATTCGCCCGCGCAAGCTCGATGTGTTTCAGCGGCGCATGTATGTTTGCGAAGATCTGCAATTGTTGCCCGATTGGGCGACGTTTGTCTGTGGGATTATCGATGCGCCGTTGCTCGAATTGGTTGCCAGCCGCGAAGGCTTTATGATCGATCGGCCCAACTATCGGGCCTTGCGCGAAGCCTTGGCCGACGCTGTACGTTCGTTCTTAATTCGTTTGGCCCAGCGCGAGCCAGCCACGTTTTTGCAAGTAGTCAAACAATATAATAGCGGCATCAAGCAAGCAGCGGTGAATGATAGTCAATTTTTCGCCGCAGTTGCCGATTTGCTGACCTTCGAGAGCGATCTTGGCCCAATTACCTTGAGCCGCTATCTTGAGCGGATTCCAGTGCGCGCTGCTGGCGAACGCACAATTTTTTATGTGCTCAACGATTTGCCGCCCAGTGCCCAGCAACGAGCGATTGTCGGCGCACGCGGCGTGCCAGTGCTGCACATTAATTTAATCGAAGAAAAATTTCTGAAAAAATATTGTGCAGCGCGCCATGGCGTAAGTTTCCAGCCACTAACCGCTGGCATCGCCGAATTGCTCGAAGCCGAAACTGACTCCCAATGGCGCAAACTTGAACAACACTGCGCACAATTGGGCATGCAGGTCTATGCCACGCGCTTCGAGCCAACTAATTTGGCGGCTTTGGCGATGCGTGATAGTGATTATAAACGTGAACAAGTTGTGGATAGCCTGTTGAAAGGTAGTGGAAGCCTGCTCAATTTCGTCCAATCGGTGGGGCGCAAGCGCAGCGATGATTATGTGCTGTGTCTCAACACGCTCAATCCACTGGTTCAGCAATTGCGCGATGGCCAACCGAGCGATCAACGCTGGGCAACTGTCGTTCGCGCCTTGTGGGGCTATGCCTTGCTTTCTAGCGGCATCGAACTGACCCCCGAGCTAGGCGAGGCAGTGCAAAACTCCCAAATGTCGCTGCTAGAACTGGCGCTTACTCAAGGCTAAGGAGTTGGTATGCAACGACCTCATGGAATTCGCCAAGGTCAAATGACAATTAATGTGCCTGGCGTGATTCGCACGCTTGGCGAAAGTTTATACGCCGATCCGCATGTGGCAATTCGTGAGTTGCTGCAAAATGCCCACGATACATGCCTCGTGCGTCAGGCCGATGATCCCAACGCGCCGTTGCCCGAAATTCATGTGCGCTACGACCCATTTGGCCGCAGCCTGACGATTGAAGATAACGGCACAGGCATGACCGAGGCCGAAGTCGAGCAGTTTCTCTCGGTGATTGGCGCAAGCAACACCGATGCTGTGCGCTCGCGGCTTGAAGCGCTTGGCGAGCGCAGTTTGGCCGAGCGCTTGATTGGACGCTTTGGCTTGGGCATGCTGGCCGCGTTTATCATTGGCGAGCGCATTGAGTTTGTGACCCGTTCGTTTCGCAGCGAAGGCGAGGCGGCGGTTTGGTGGGAATGTACTGGCGAGCAATCGTATCGTATGGGCCAAACCACCCGCGCCACTGCTGGCACAACCGTCACGGTTGCAATCAAACCAGGCCAAGTGCATTTGCTGCGCGAAGATGAGCTGAGTCGGCTGATTCGCTTATTTGCCGATTTGCTCAGCGTGCCGATTTACCTCGACCCATCGCCACGCCCAGTCAATGTGATGCAAGCGCCATGGCATAGCGATGCCAGCGAAAGCGACTATATTCGCTATTTGAACGAGCTATATCCAAGCGAATCGGTGTTGGCAGTAATTCCGCTGAATGTCGAGGAAGATAACGGGGCTTTCAAGCTTGGCGGGGTGCTGTTTATTCCCAAACAGCCCTATTTGAATGTGCGCGAACATGGCGATTTGATTGTCTATGTGCGGCGTATGTTTGTTTGTCGTGGCGAGCGCAGCCTGCTGCCAGAGTGGGCCAAGTTCGTCAAAGGTGTAGTCGAAAGCCCCAATTTGCGCGAAACCACTTCGCGCGAGGCTTTGCGCCGTGATGAATATTTCGAGCGGGTGCAGCGCACGCTTGGCCAAGTGATTCTCAATTATCTTGAGCAACTGGCGCTCAACGATCAACGCTTGTTCCGCGAGATCGTTACCCAGCACAATCGGGTGATTAAATCGTGGGCATTAATTTCCGACGAACTGTTTGCTCGCATCAAAGATATTGTGCTGTTTGATACCGATGCAGGGCGCATGAATTTGCCACGCTATTTTGAGCAATCGCAACTTTCGCGCAGCGGCATCAACAGCGACGATCCGCATCAACGGCTGTTGTTCTATTTCACCACGCCTGGCGGGATTGGCCAACATGCGGTGTTATTTGCGGCCAAAGGGTTGCGGGTGATCGATGCTCAATATTTTCCCGATGAGCCGTTTTTGCGCCGTTACGCTGAGCTAACCGAAAATATTGGCCTGCGGCGCTTAGATGTTGGTGGCGATTTTATCTTCGAGGCGCTGACCAATAAAGATGAGCGTTGGCTGGAACTTGAAGAACGCTACGCCGAAATGGGCGTGCAAGCCCAAGTTGCGCAATATCTGCCCGAATCGATTCCAGCGGTTTTGATTTTCGCCGAAAACTCCGAAACAACCGAACAAGTTGATACGCTCTTGGCAGACCCAAATTTAAGCCAATCGATTAAGCAATTGCTGCGGGCGATGCTCGATGAGCGCAAAGCTGAGCGCAAAAGTTCTGCCAACAAAGGCATGCTCTATTTGAATGCGCGCAATCCAGTGATTAATCAAGTAGCAACATTAAATCACTACAGCGACCCCCAAATGCGCGATGTATTGATTTTTCTCTACAATAATGCGCTGATGTTAAGTGCTCAAGGCGCGCAACGCATCGTCAAGCCCGAACATGCTAAGCAAATTTTCGATGCTAACAATCGGGTGGCAAGCGCTTTGATGAATGCAATTACGGGCACGACTGGCGCGATCGATCTGCCCCAATCAACCGTTGCGCCCTATGCCTTGTTGATTAACACGCTTGGCAATGCCCAAGTTAATCAAGAATTGCGTTCTGTGCTGGAGAGCGCACCATTTTTCTTGCGTGTTGTTGGGATTGACGCGGCGCTTTCGTTGACTGAGCATAGTTTGCAGAGCCTGCAACAGGCGGCATGTATTGTAGTTGATGCCAGTGAGCCAGCCCAAGCGAGTTTGTTGGCGTTGGGCGCAGTTTGGGCGCTTGCCCCGAATGTACCAATTATCGCCTTGCGTGCTGGCGAAGCTGATCGCTTGGCAATTCCAGCGATTGATGCGGTCTACGATTTAGGCGTGCGGGGTGATGCGTTGCGTGGTGCTTTGCAGGAACTGAATCTGGCCCAAGCAGCCAGTCGCCTGAGTGCAGCCGATTTTCTGCGCTACGAATTTGTGAGCGAGCGTTTGGCCCAAGCCTTGGCCGAACACTTCCGCAGCATCGACGAAGTGTTAAATGCCGATCCGGCGGAAGTCAGTAATTTGCTAGGCGTGCGCTTAGCGCCATTGGGCTTAATCGAGGAATTACAACGGGCGTTGCAAGAAGATCGCGACGCTTAGTTGCGGCGCAACACGACGACGGTCATATCGTCTTGATATTGGCCGTCGCTCCAATGGTTGGCAGCGCTCATAATTTCGCTGACTAACTGCGCTGCTGAGCGTTGGCTGAGCATACTAATTAAATTGCGCAGCCGATTCAGGCCAAACAATTCACGCTCGCTGTTGGCAGCCTCAACCACGCCATCGCTGACGAAAATTAAGCTCTCGCCAGGCTGAAGCTCCAAGGCTGCTTCAGTGTATTGAGCATTGGCAACCGCGCCCAAGGGAAAGCCACTCAAATCCAGATACTCGCATTGGCCGTCTTTGCGCACATGCAAGGGCGAAATCAAGCCTGCATTGCCCAATTGCAGCTGGCCAGTTTTGGCATCCAGCATGGCGTAGGCTAAGCCAGTATTGATTTTTTGCTGGGCCATGCGCCGATAAAACAGCGGATTAAGCCGATTGGCAAGGCCCAATTGGTTACTGGGCGGGCTGTCGTGCAAATATAAATCGATCACGCTCATGGCGATGGCCATAAAAAACGCCCCAACCACACCTTTGCCCGAAACATCGCCAACCCCAAGATACCAACGATCATCGGCCAAATCGATGACATTAAAGAAATCGCCGCCAACTTCACGGGCTGGTTGGGTAAAGCCAGCAATTTCGTAGCCGCTGATTGCTGGCAATTGCTGGGGCAAAAAGCGTTGCTGCACCTCAGCTGCCAAATCAAACTCCCGTTGCAAGCGAGCACGCTCTGAGCGCTCCTCAATTTGGCGGAAGTTCTCCAACACAACTTCGACTTTGCTGCCCATGGCTTCAACGGTGGCTTGCTCTTGTTTGCTAAAGCCGCCAAGCCGATTGTAGAAGGCCAATAAGCCGATTGGCTTGCCTTCTAAGCGCAGCGGCACGGCTAAGGCGGCATCGATGCGCTGGCCAAAGCCAACCCGCTGAAAATCGCTGTTATTTTCGAGGCTGGTCGCCGACCAAGGTTCGTTGCGTTTGAGAATATAGGCAGCCAAGCTGGTTTGGTAGGCGGCGGTGGCTTGGGCTTCAAAGCCCCAACTAGCGGCAATTCGCGCTTGGCCTTGTTCAAGCAAAATAATCTCGCCAGCTTGGGCATCAATCAACGTGCCGCCCTGTTGTAAAATCTCGCCAAGCAGTTGATCGCGTGGCAGCGAACGGCCAAATAAATCGCCCATGCGGCTTAAAAATTGATATAGCTCGCGCTGGCGACTTAGCCGACCCCAACCACTGCCAGCAAAATAGGCCAAGACCGGCATCAAAACCAAGGTCACAATAATCTCGATTGTTGGCGCGCCCAACATTCCATATTTGGCTAATGAAGTTGCGACGAGCGGCGCAAACAGCAGATCGGCCAAAATCGCCACCGCCATGCTGCCCATCACGCCAAAACCCATCGCGGCATGAGCAATTGGAATCAAATAGAGGTAGCGCAAGGCAGGCGCAGCCGCCCAACGCCCTTCGCCAAGGTACATCACAATTGTAATGGCCAAGAGCAAAAGGCTGATGCTAATCACATCACGCTGGCGGTGGGCACGATTCATCAGCGTAAAATCGCACTAAAACTAAACACAATATTACACAGATAGCCTGGCACGACGCTTTGATAGCGGCGAAATAAGAGCGAGGCGGCAATCGACATCATCGACAAATAAATCACCACGCCCACCATTTGAATTGGATTTTGCCATTGGCTGCGAATTAAGTAAATGCTCAAATTAGCAAGCGTGGTGACGGCAGTAGCGAGCCAAAAATTGAGCTTATAGATCGTTTGCAACGAACGCAAGATCACGCCGCGAAAAAATAATTCTTCGCCGAGCGATTGAAAAACTTCGAAGCCCAACGACCAAAACATATATTGCCAAGGCTTGATGCTGAGGCCAACGATGCCACTAAAGCGCACTGTTGATAAAAAATGCAGCGCAATGAACACCCCTGCCAACAAACCAAGCAACACTTGATCGCGCCATTTGCGCAGGTGCAAGCCATGCTGTTGCAATTGTTGATCGCGTTGCGAATACCAAAGCAGTAAGATTGGGGGAATAAAAAATAAGCCAGCCCAATACAAGCGCGGCGAATCGCCCAAGCCTGCGGCCAGAAAATGCTGGGTTAAGCCATGTTTGGCCGCAGCATTGACCCCAATTGCCACCGCTGCCCAAAAACCAAATAGTATGGCTGTCCGGCGTTTGGCGCGCGGCTGGCGAAACCAAGCCAGCCCACAAAAAACAGCCGTAAACAGCACCCAAGAACCAACCTCGGTCACAATCCCTTGCGCTACTTGGCCTTCAAACGTCGCGCTCCACAAAATCATGGCCGCGGCACCAAGCAGCGTCAAGCCAATTGTCAGGCCATAGCGCCATGGCGGGCGTTGCAACAAACGGCGTTCAGGGGTTTCAAGTTGATGAAAAGCAAGCAGCGACATAGGGCCTCCGTTGGTCGTGAGCGCTATTGTAGCATAGGGGAAAGAACATAGAACATAGAGCATAGAACAAGGATGAAGGATGAGGGATGAAGGATGAAGGATGAGGGATGAAGGATGAAGTCAAGAATCAAACCAATCTGTGGAATCTGGGGCAAAAAAACGAAACCTTCGTGCTCTTCGTGTTCTTCGTGGTTAAAAAAACTACCTCTATATTCGGAATATTGTTCGTGCAATTGGTGCAATTCGTGGCTAAAAACGAAACCTTCGTGCTCTTCGTGTTCTTCGTGGTTAAAAAAGCCCTTATGACTCGTAATTTTAACCCAGCGGCGCAGAGCAATGATGGCTATGGGCTATTGGCTTTGGGCTAGGAGGACATAATCAACAATAATCTGTGCAATCTGTGGCTATAAACTAGCTTTCAATTCTATGTTCAATGCTCTTTGCTCTATGTTCTAAATATAGAAATTTTGTGCTAAAATATTATGTTAGAATAGGGCTTTTGTGGTATAATAAAGCCATGAATAGACGTTTACAACCACAAGCCCAAGAGCCACAACGGCGTAATCTTCCGGAACGTCTAAGCCAAGGATTTCGCATCGTTCGTCGCGCACCTTGGGTTATTTTAATACCCATTTTGCTTGACCTCTGGCTGACATTAATGCCAGCGTTAGCGCCTAATCGTTGGCTTGCCAGCATTAGCAGCGTGGTCAATCGATTTAGCCGTGCGCAAGGCCAACAACTTTGGGCGCAGGCCAACGAGCTGTTGCAAACTGTCGATTTGCGTTCGAGCGCAGTCGGAACCTACCTTGTGCCAAGTTTGTTTAGCGGCGCTGGCTCGCCCTCGCTGCATAGCGGCGCGCCATGGCTGTTCGATGGCTGGTTGACCTTGCTCTTGGTGCTTGGGTTGAATGTGCTTGGGCTTGGCTTCAGCACAATCGTTTTGTTCTGGCTGGGGCGCAATCTCGATCAGGCGCAGCCTGCATGGTCTGCTCTGCCCAAACAGCTCTGGAACTTAGCCAAACTGAGCATGATTATCGTTGGCTTAGGCTTGTTATTTGGCATCCCGGCAGTGGTTGCTGCGAGCTTTTTGCTCTCTGCCAGCGCGTTTGGGGCGCAATTGGTGCTTGCCGCCTTTGGCATGGTGCTCATTGCCCTCTGGGTCTATGCTAGCCTTGCGCCTGCAGCAATTATGCTTGGTCAACAATCTGCCTTGATTGCGCTCTATCAGAGCTACAACTTGGTGCGTCAACAACCACGCGAAGCCCTGCCGCTAATTCTGGCTAGCGGGGTTTTGATTCATGGGACGGCCTTTTTGCTGCGGCCCCTAGCCACCAACATGATCAGCATTCTTGCAGCAAGCGCCCTGTTTGGGTTGCTCAGCTGTAGTTTACAAGCAGCCAAATTAGTCTTTTATAACGAACGTGTTGGCTCACTTGCCCACCGTTTTCCTGTTGCCCTAACACAAAAGTGAGGTTCGATTCGATGGCGACAAATCCTAATCAGAGTACATACGATGCCGCTCAGATTCAAATGTTGCGCGGCTTGGAAGCAGTACGCGAAAACATGGGGATGTATCTCGGTGGCCAAGACACATCGGCCTTGCATCACTTGGTCTATGAAGTTGTCGATAACTCGGTTGACGAGGCTTTGGCTGGCTACTGCGATACGATTATCGTCGAAATGCGCACTGACGGTTCAATTGCTGTCGTCGATAATGGGCGCGGGATTCCTACCGATATTCACCCCGTCGAAGGTCGGTCAGCACTCGAAATTGTGCTGACCGAGCTGCACGCTGGCGGTAAATTCAAAGGCTCGCAAGGCTATAAAGTCTCAGGTGGTTTGCACGGGGTCGGGGTTTCGGCAGTTAACGCGGTTTCCGAATTCCTGCGCGCCGAAGTTAAACGCGATGGTAAATTGTGGGCCCAAGATTTTCGCCTCGGCATGCCTCAAGCGCCAGTTCACCAGGTTGGCGATGCTGAAGGCACTGGTACGACGATTATCTTCAAACCAGATGCCCAATTATTTACCACCGTCGAATTCAACTATCGCACCTTGTCGAACCGTTTGCGCGATATGGCCTACCTCAACAAGAGCCTGCGCTTCAAACTGGTCGATTATAACAACGATCGCGAAGTAACCTACTATTTCGATGGTGGGATTGTCTCGTTCGTGCGTCATCTGACCCGCGAAAAAGGCCCATTGCTCGCGCAACCGTTCTATGTTGAAAAACCCCATGAAAATGTTAATGTTGAAATTGCTATGCAATACACTGGCGATTTTAACGAAAATCTCTTGGCCTTTACCAATAACATTGCTAATCCCGATGGTGGCACGCACGTTACTGGCTATCGCGCAGCCCTAACCCGTACTATCAACGCCTATGGCCGCAGCAAAGGCTTGCTCAAAGAAGGTGATACGCTTTCTGGCGAAGATGTGCGCGAAGGTTTGACCGCAATTATCAGCATCAAACTGTTCCGCCCACAATTCGAAAGCCAAACTAAATCGAAGTTGGCCACGCCAGAAGCCAAAACCGCAGTCGAAACGGTGCTGAATGAAGCACTTTCGGGCTTTTTGGATGAAAATCCCAACGAAGCTCGCCGAATTATCGAAAAATCACTCTTGGCCTCACGTGCCCGTGATGCAGCGCGCAAGGCCCGCGATTTGGTGCAACGCAAAGGCGCACTCGAAGGCTTTGCCTTGCCCGGCAAGCTCGCCGACTGCTCAGATAAAGAGCCAGCCCACTGCGAAATCTTCATCGTCGAAGGTGATAGCGCCGGTGGAAGCGCTAAGCAAGGCCGTGATCGGCGGTTCCAAGCAATTTTGCCTTTGCGCGGTAAAATTCTGAACGTCGAAAAATCACGTTTGGATAAAATGCTTGCCAATAACGAAGTTCGTGCATTAATTACTGCACTTGGCACTGGTATCGGCGAAACATTCGATATTTCGCGCTTACGATACCATCGCATATTGATTATGAGCGTTGCTGGCGATGAACCAACCCTCATTCGCAATGGTCAAGGCCATACTGAATTTGTGCGCATTGGCGAATTTATCGATCAATGTATTGCAGGCCAACGCCAGGCAAGCGAGTACGAAGTAATTAGCTTCGACCAAAAACGCAATCTTGCGCGCTTCCGCCCACTCAAAGCAGTGATGCGCCACGCTAACCACGAGCCAATGTACAAACTTAGCACGCGCTATGGTCGTTCGGTCAAAGTAACTGCCTCGCATAGCGTGTTTGTGCTTGAAAATGGCCAGCCAGTCTTGAAAAAAGGCAATCAGATCAAACTTGGTGATCAATTGGTTGCCAGCCGTCGGATTCCCCGGCCAGCAATCCAACCTCGCGAAATCGACCTGATCAAGTTGTTTGCTGAAGCAGGCTTGATTGATAATCTTTATCTGCGGGGCGAAAGCGTGCGCTCAATTGCTGCTCAGCGAGTGTTAAACAATGTTTCGCAGCCTGAGCAATGGAACGAAGCCCGCATCAGCTTGCATACTGCTGCGTGGGAACGTTTGGTTGAATATCGCCAAGCCCATGGCTTAAGCCAAAAAATGGTTGCCCAACGGCTTGGGGTGAAGCAAGCAATTACGATTAGCCAATGGGAACGTGGCATGCTGCGGCCTATTCAATCGCAATTCGATAACTACTTGGCAACGATTGGCTGGGAAGAACCAATCAGCTATGAGTTGGTACCTTCGAAGATCGAGCGTTTGTTGTTGCAAGATGATAGCAGTGGCAACGCACGCTGGCGTGAAGTCAGTAACTACAAAGCTTTTGCTAGTTTCAACAACGATGAGCTAGATTTGCTTGATCGTGATGTTGAGCTTGTGCCGCAAGCCCACGACGATCGAGCCTTCCCACGTATGTTGGCAATCACGCCAGAATTGCTGTGGTTCTTGGGCTGGTTTACTGCCGAAGGTTCCTTGAGCAAACATCAAGTTAGTTTGTCGTTAGGTCAAAAAGATGCAGCCTTCTTCGCTGAGCTAAAAACCACGATTGAACAGCTTTTTGGTGAAACGCCACGTTTCTATCAATCGCCCGATAATGGCGGAATCAAATGCTACTTCCATAGCGTTTTGGCCGCCTGCTTGATTCGTGCTTTGGGCTTGGGTGCTGTTGCTCATCAAAAACAAGTGCCCGATATGCTCTTTAGCTTGAGCAGCGATTTACAACGCAGCTATCTCGAAGGCTATTTCCTTGGTGATGGCACGCTCAGCGATAGCTCCATTAGCATGACAACCAACTCGCCAGAACTCAAAGATGGCTTGCTCTATGTGTTTGGCCAACTTGGTATTTTTGCTGGCGTGAGCAACATCAAGCCCAACTTACCAGCCGATGTACCAATTCAAACTGTGCACGACTACTACAACATTGCAATTAGTGGCAAGCAACAGCTAGAACAATTGCGCAGCGTATGGCAACGCCATCATCTGGCCGCCAAAGTCGAAGCTCATTTGGCTAAACCAACGACCAAAGCCCAAGCCTTCACGCCAATTAGCGACGATATGGTTGGCTTAGAAGTCTTAGCGGTTGAAGAACTAGCCCCAACTGGCGAGTTTGTCTACGACTTCTCGGTCGAAGAAGACGAAAACTTCTTGTGTGGCACTGGTGGTTTGTATGCTCACAATACCGATGCTGATGTGGATGGAAGTCACATCCGCACCTTGTTGCTGACCTTCTTCTTCCGCCATATGCGTGATTTGATCACCAATGGCCACTTGTATGTTGCCCAACCACCATTGTTCCGGGTGCAACATGGCAAGGCCTATAAATACGTCTACGATGAAGCAACCCGCGATGAATATATTCGTTCATTGCCAGCTGGCACCAAAGTCATCGTTCAGCGCTTTAAAGGGCTTGGCGAAATGAACCCCGACCAATTGTGGGACACGACGCTCAATCCTGGCAATCGCATGATTTTGCAGGTGACGATTGAAGATGCTCTGGCTGCTGACGAAACCTTCTCGATGTTGATGGGTGAAATTGTCTTGCCGCGCAAACGCTTTATCCAAACCCACGCCGCCGACGTGAAAAACTTGGATGTCTAGGCGATTCAAATAGTCACTCAAAAACAAAGCAGGGCTGGCAATTGCCAGCCCTGTTGCTGTTTAGCGCGAAACTTGACGATACGGATACGCACCTTTGATATTGTGATTGAAGTAGCGTCCATGGGAATCTGCGCTCATCAGTTCAGCATAAACCTCTTCAGGAACATTTGAGTACTGATAGATCGAGCGATTGTTAAATTCAATCTCTAAGGTTTGGTCTGTAGGGTCATAGCCAACCGAAGCCAAATTTGATGAATCAACTGGAGTTCGTTTCATACCCTGCCTCCGTTAAGCACGCTAGTTGGCTGATTGTATAAATTTTCTAGTCGTTTGGCTACTGGCTCAAGGGTCGAGGAGCCAGTGAGTAGGTGTAATGGTACATTGGGTTAGCAACCATGTTCCCTCACCCCCCAGCCCCCTCGCCCACTGAACGCGGGCGAGGGGGAGCCGCCATTTTGAATGAAGAATTGCGGTAAAACCAAGGTGTTAAAGCCCCTCGCCCGCCACGTGGGAGAGGGGTTGGGGTGAGGGGATCAAGTCGTCGTTAACGCAATGAACGATTCCATCTATGTTCTATGTTCTTTTGTGGTATCTTGACCAAACCACGATTCATGCGTATAATAATTCGCGTTAAGCCGCATTAGCTCAGTTGGTAGAGCAACCGCCTTGTAAGTGGTAGGTCGTCGGTTCAAGTCCGACATGCGGCTCCAAAGATCAAAGCCCTCAGCAAATTTGCTGAGGGCTTTGGCTTTTTAGGCTTATTCGTCGTTGCCGTAGCTATCGAGAAACAAGACTTCATCGGCGCGGACGACGGTTTTGGAGCGGCGCTGACCACTGTCTTTGTCTTCCCACGAGCGGGTGTGCAAGCTGCCAACTACTCGAACCCGACTGCCTTTGTGCAAGCGATCTTGGCAAATATCGCCAAGCCCATTCCAGGCTTCGATCGTCGTCCATTCGGTGTCGAAGGTTTGCTCACCTTGTTCGTCTTTGCTGCCAAAGCGCTTGGTCGCCACATTGAAATCGCAGACCCCAACACCCGATGGCAAAAAGCGTTGGGTTGGTTCGCCGCCCAGCCAGCCGATCAATTCAACTCGATTTACGGTTCCTTTAACGTTCATTTGAAACTCCTCTGGTTTAGTGTACTTACTCAGTTGCCCATAGTTAGAGACGCAGATTGTGAATTTTTGGCTAGCCAATAGTCATTATTTTTGCTAGTGCACGGGCTAGCCAGCTCTAGGACTTTTAGCGGCGTAAGCTGCGTTGTTGCAGTTCTTGCAACAATGCGCCTGCTTCGTTGACCGAAAGATCATCAAGCTGTTGCGCGCCAAAGCGTTGCCGAATTTCAACGTTCAGATCAACGCCTTGCTGACCGGCGACCCGTTGCAGCGCTGCCAATTGGCGGGTGCTGGCTGGTGGCTCGCTTGCCGTCGATTCGAGCATGTTGCTGGTGCTGTTGGCACTTGGGCTAGCAGCGACCGGAGCCGTAGCGCTCGCTTGGTTGGTTGCTGGCTTCTGATCTAATTGCTGCTTCAAGCCATCGATAATTTCCGAGGCTTGGCCTTTGGTCAGGGTTTCGTAGCTTGCATTGTGTTCTTGCAAGGTTGCTTGCATCTGACCATCGTTAATTGCCAAGGCGTTGATCAAATACTCTAAGTACGAGCGTTGTTTTTCGCTCGCAGGCGAATCGGGGTCGGCGATGCGTGGCGTATTGATCGCAGGGTGAGCATCACGCAAGGCATTAATTTGGGCCTCGACCGCTGCTTGTTGAGCGCGAAAGATGCGCCAGCCGGTTTCGACAGCTTGACTGATTGCTGCATCATCAGCCGTTGGAGGGAGTGCAATTGTCTCTTCAATCGTTATATAATCATCTCCAGAGCGAATTGCAGCGCGGTAGGTGCGGGTTACTAAAGCTTCCTGTTCCATCGTTTGTACTCCAGTTCAATCGTTAATACTCATCCCAGCGTTTACTATCACGACCCGCTTGGTTTTGAGATGAGTATAGCTGACAGTTGTGTCAAATAACGTCACAAATCGATCTTGCTGGCCGCGAAACACCCCTAAACTATGGAGGATGCTATGTCAAGCTTTTTAGCCGATGATCAAAACCCGATCTTTTACACTGACACTGGCGGCCAAAAGCCAGCAATTATCTTTATTCATGGCTGGACAAGCGCAGGTTCACACTGGGTTGGCATCACCACAGCGCTGCGCCGTTGGTATCGCTGTATCGCAATCGACCTGCGGGGCCATGGGCGCACTCCAGGCCAAGGCTCGCTGACCATTGCCCGCCTAGCCCAAGATTTGCATCAATTAATCGAGCACCTCAAACTTGAAAAACCAACAATCGTTGGTTGGTCGATGGGCGGTTTGACGACCTTTGAATATGTGCGCCAGTTTGGGGTCGATAATCTCAAAAGTATTGTCTTAGTTGATCAGACCCCATGTATGCAAACCAGCACAGAATGGACCATGGGTTTGTTCGGGGCTTACACCGCCGACCATATCACCAGTATGCGCCAATTGTTTGAAAGCCAACAACGCCGGGTGTTGCGCCGCTTTGCAATGGGGGTTGTGCATCCCAATCGCGCGCTATTACGCTTTGCCACCTGGTTTACCTCGCCCTATCGTCGCAACTACGATCCCAAAGCGCTTTTGCCTTTGGCTGAAGATATGGCCGATCGTGATTATCGTGATTTGTTGGCAACGATGGATGTGCCAATTCTGTTGTGCTATGGCGCGCAAAGCTGGCTTTACCCAGGCAAAGTTGGCGAATATTTGCACGAACACTTGCCGCAATCCACCTTGATTCACTTCGAACGCAGCGGCCATTGCCCACCGTTCGAGGAACCAGTTAAATTTATTCGCACGATTTTTCAATTTATGCGCCAACAACCAGCAAGCCACGCATAAAAACTATGCTGAGAGGAGAACAAATGTTGTTTCAACGTCTATCGCGCTGCTTTGGTTTGGCAGTCTGCCTAAGCTTGATCGCTGCCTGCGCCAGCCAAAATGCCACTCCTGCTACGCCAACTGAGCTTGCCAATAAACCAACTGTGCTGCCAACACGCAGTGATAAAGATAGTCCAAATCAAAATCCGACTAAAACGCCGCGTCCAGCTGCCACCGCAACGCCAATTATCAGCGGCCCGCACTTTGAGCAAGTTGGCGGATTGCGGCTCAAGCCGCCGACCGAGGGTCGTCACGCCGATCTTACGCTTTACAACGATTTGATTTTGTTGGGCATGCAGCCAGGTTCATGCCAACTCGAAAATCGGATTACCATAATTGATGTGAGCGATCCGCGCCAGCCAGAAGTTGCTGGCTACTCGCCGGTGGTCAAAAATGTGTCGCTCGAAGATATGGATATGGCGCGGATTGGCGAGCAGGATATTGCAATTGTGGGCATGCAGCCGTGCAGCGGCGAAACCAAGCCAGGCATTCAAATTTTGGATATTACCGATCCAAGCAAACCAGTCGAATTGGCTCGTTTTGCAACCACCCTCGGCGTGCATGAGCTTGATCTGACCGTTAACGCAAGTGGCCAAGCCTTGGCCTTGCTTGCAGCGCCAACCAACAACTTGTTTGGCTCAACCCCTAGAGTTGAACATCGGGCTGAATTGTGGATTGTCGATTTGAGCACGCCAAGCAAACCAACTAAGCTCAGCCGCTGGGGCATTGATCAAAAGCCTGATTGGCAAATGCTTGATTATGCCGACCTAGCGCGTGGTAATTTTCCTGGAATCTTTTTGCATAGCGTGCGGGCCAGCAGCAATAGCCAACGCGCCTATCTCTCATATTGGGATGCAGGCGTGATTATCTTGGATATTCAAGACCCGACCCAACCAGTCTACCTTGGCCAAACGCCCTATCCAGCGCTCGCCGAGGGCGATGCTCACTCGGTTGTCGATTGGAATGACGGGCAATTCTTGGCCTTGAATAACGAAGATTTTAGCAAGGCCCAAGTCAAAATTAGCCACCCAGCACTTGCCGAGCCAGCTTACGCCCATTCGTTGCCTTTTGGTGAAAAGCTTGCTGCTCCCTTGAGTACCGAGTTTGTGGTGCTTGAGCAAGCATGCGATCCGAAGGCCGACTATCCCGATTTTGCTGGTCGCTTTGTATTGATCGAAATGGCGGGCTGTTCGATTGAGCGTAAGTTTATCGTGGCTCAAAATGGCAAGGCAGCAGGCTTGTTGATCTACGCCAACAAGCCTTATCAGGAGTTAGCATTTGGTGATGATGTTGATTTGATCACTGATTTTAATCTGCCGATGTATTTGCTGAGCAGCACGACCGCTGCGGCCTTGCTGAGCCAACCTGAGGCTAAGGCAACAATCGAACAGTATTTTGATGGTGGCGGGGCAATTCAATTCTTTGATCTGAGCGATCCGAGCAAGCCAGTTGAAATTGGCCGTTATAACACGCCAAATTCAATTGATGCGAAGCGTGCTACCAACCCAACTGTGCATAATTCCGAGGTTCAAGGCCAATATTTGTATGCTTCGTGGTATCGCGATGGCTTGCGCATGCTCGATATTAGCGATCCTAGCCAGCCAAAAGAGGTTGCGGCGTGGCCAAACGGCAATTCGCCAAGTGTCAATTTGTGGGGCGTGCAAGTGCGCGATCAATATGTCTATGTCAGCGATTTTAACTATGGCTTGTATGTATTGGAGTTTCACGCCGAATAAATTAAAATACAGCTCGCATGATTTTTTCATGCGAGCTATTTTTATTTAACGAGCAACAAAGGCAGCCAAAACAGCTTGCAACTGATAAATATTGATGCGGCTATTGAATTGTTTTTGAATCGGCACAGGATTGCCCGAAATCCAAATTTTCAACTCGGCATCGAGATCAAAATGGCCAGCGGTTTCGATGCTAAAGTGGGTGATACTGCGATAGGGAATCGAATGATATTCAACTTTGCTGCCAGTAATGCCCTGTTTATCGACCAAAATCAAGCGTTTATCGGTAAAAATAAAGAAATCGCGAATGAGTTGATAGGCTCGTTGAACTTGTTCGCCCCACGCCAGTAGTTGGGCAAAATCGCGTTGCGCTGCCTGCGGATCGACTTCCGAAGCGTTGCCCATTAATCCATCAAATAAGCCCATAGTAGTTCCTCCTGTTGTGGTTCGCTATGGGTTTATACGCCGCAAGCTGTCGATTGTTGCGTTAGCGGCCTAGCTCAGGCTCAAATAATTCGCAGCGGCCACACTGCGGGCAAACATACATTTCCAGCCGTTCGCGCTTGATGAAGTTGCCAACTGCGCCCACCAAGGCTCCAGTTAAGGATAAACCTTCGTGGAAATACTTTACGCCACGAAATTCAAGCGCCGTCTCGCAGCGCAAGCAGTCGACTTGGCGCTCGCCAATTGGGCTAGCCAAGGCCAACGAGCCATCGCGCAGCCAGCCACAAGTTGTACACTCTTCCCAATTGTCAGCAACGTCAGCGCCACAATAACTACACTGTTGCAATTCCCTCACCCCCTAGCCCCCTCACCCACTGAACGCGGGCGAGGGGGAACACGATTGGCGATTTAAAGAATCAGGCCAAAACCACCGCATTAAAGTCACTTGCCCATGCCACGTTAGAGGGGTTGGGGTGAACGAACCTTAGCTACCAATATGCGGCAAGGCCAATTCTGCATAGCCACAATAGCCACAGCCATGTAATTCCAAAATTTGATAATCGTGGCGAAACGAGCCAAAGCGACCTTGCAAAATATCCATCGAGTTTGAGCTTTCGCGAAATTGCTTGAAGCCCAAAAAGGTCATTTGGGCCTGACAGCGCAAGCAGATTAATTGGCGCACGCTTGGCGGTGGCGGTTCTGGCAGGGCTATTCCCAACGAGCCATCACGGAGCCAGCCACAGCTTGGGCATTCTTCCCAATCTTCAGGTACTTCATCGCCGCAATAGGGACATTTGGCAGGCTCAAGCGGCAGCGCCAACGAGCCATCGCGCAGCCAGCCGCAGGTTATACACTCTTCCCAATCGTCGGGGACATTGCCGCCACAATAGGTACATGCTTGCATCATCAATCTCTCGCTAGTAGATGCTTGTTTCAAGCAAAACCCATACGCTGCTAGCCAGCGAGTGTTACAGCGAAAAAAGCAACGGCGCAAGCTCAATGCCTACGCCGTTGACGGTCGTTATCTGCTGCCACCAACTTCGAGTGGCATTTCGCTGGTTAGGGTTTCTGCCTCGGTGGTTACTGGCAAGCCCAAATCTCTGCGCCGCTGATCGGCCAAACGGCGTTTTTCAGCCACCATTTCGGGCGTTACATACTCGTCGAAGGTGCGCAAACCAGCTAATTTAAGCCCATGCTTTTTGAATAAACGATACATTTCCTTGACGCGATCCATTTCGATGTTGCGGCCAAGGGTGTAATCGTCGAACTTGCCATCAAGCGCCAAGAGTGCTGTCTCCGAGAGACAAGCATAGGCCGTGCCTGCTGGCAAGCCAATATCAAAGCCAAAATCAACCTCGCCGGGCAAAGTAATTTCGCCCGATTCGATCACCAACACATCTGGGCGTTTGGCTGCATCTTCTTCTTTGATGTCTGGTGGACGGGCCACATCGCAGACCACCGCGCCAGGTTTTAGGCGTTCAATATCGACAATTTTGGTATTGAGGGCGGTCGTGGTAGTAACAATTAAGTCGGCGCTGCCAACATAATCATCAGCTTTGGTGGCAATCGTCACTTTGGCGTTGGGCGTTTCGGCCTCAATTTGCTTTTTCAAGGCAATCAAGCGCTCAGGCCGTGGTGCAATGAGCACCACATCGCCAATGGCTTGGGCCAGCAAGCGCGAGCAAACCGCGCCAATCGAGCCAGTTGCCCCAATCACGACAGCAGTGCCTTGATCAACCCGCCCGCCCATCAGAATAACTGCTTGTTTGGCGGCTTCAAGGGTTGCGGCGACGGTCAGCGAGTTGCCCGAGGTAATCCCAATATCGGATTTTTGGGCCACTGTGATGCCTGCATCGCCAACCACCGAGGTAAATGCGCCCAATCCCATCAGCTTTGCGCCCATGCGTTCGGCCATGCGCGCTGCTTTGATCAAGCGGCGATAGGTAAATGCCGTTGGGCGGCGCATTAATTCGCGTGGCGTAGCGCCCAAGGTCAGCAAAATGCCCTCAATCTCTTTGCCCGTGCCCGTCGATTTGATGCCCTTCATCTTCGAAAGATACATTGGTGGCAAATGGGCCATAGCGCGTTCGACCAAGCGCTGCGGCACATATTTGAGCACTTTGAAGCGCGGATCTTTATAGATAAATTTGGTCGAGAGCGGGTGAATCACAAAGGCAAATTTTTCTAATTCTTCATCGTTGGTCAGGCGCTGAATGTGCGGTTCCCAATTGGCATCGGCGGTAATTTGCAAAACGGTTGCTTCATCAAGCTCGCGCTTGCCAGTTACGGCCAAAATCATGGCCTCAAGCACATCTGCCGAAACAAACGGATGCTCTTCGCTAATTTTTGGCGTAAGCGTAATTAAGGTATGTGCTCCGCGTTGGCGCAAATCTTCAATCTCAGCAGGCGAGGGATCGTCGGTCAAAATCGTGCGGCCACGCAAATCTTGGGGAGCGTAACGCCGAATGAAGGCAAAATCACCAGCCAACACATCGGCCCATGCGCAATCTTTTTCCAGTCGGCTATCGTGGGTTGCGCCCTTGCCAATTGGGTGAATCCGCCGATAAGGCTTTTTGGCCAAATCGGGCATGGCAAATTTGGCGTAGCGCTCCAATTGGCTCAGCGAGCTAAGCGTAAACGGCAAACCATAATGCACCTTGGGGTCGGCAAAGCGTAAATCGACGTTATAGTTGCTCAGCGATTCGGCCAAGGAATAGCGTTCGATGCCCGAAAAAACCAAAACCCGCCGATAATTGAAGCGGCCAGGCTCGCGGGCCACAGCTTGGGCAACCGTCCAGCGTTCGAGCGTCGATTTGAGTAGCACGCCGTCGGCGGTGGGGGTGGTGCGAGCTTGATTGACAATCGTATAAGCTTGGTTGTGTTGATAGCTGGCCTTGCCAACCCGAAAATCAGCAATCACCCCACCAAGCGCAATTGCATCGACCTTGCCATCGTGCTCGCGAATCAACTGCTTGACCCGTTCGACATCGCCATCGGCTCCAATGCGGCGCACCCGTATTTCTTCGCCCAACAGCGTTGTTGTAAAGCTAAAGTCACGCCGCGAACGACCGAGCGTGATACAGACAACTTCTTTCATAGTGAATCCTCATTGCAAGCCTAGCGAATTGGAGGTTGGATCGATCGCGGTTGAGATTAGGGAGTGAGCATAGCGAAGTACAGCAATGTTTCTAGATGGATTATAGCCGATTATTGTAGCTCAAGGCAATGCAAGGCGAAAGTCAGAAGGCAAAAGGCAAAAATCAAAAAAGAACAGAGAGCATAGAACAGAGAACAGAGAACATAAGCATGAAGGTAAAAGTCAAAAATCAAAAGTCAAATTGTAAGGATCAGGGATCAGGGATTGGGGATCGGGCGTTGGGCTATCGGCTATGTGTACTGGTTCATTGCGTTAAAGGCAGCTTGATCCCCTCACCCCAACCCCTCTCCCACGCGGCGGGCGAGGGGCTTTAACATCGTGGTTCTTGCGCAACGCGTCGGTAAAAACCGGTGCTCCCCTCGCCCGCGTTCAGTGGGCGAGGGGCTGGGGGTGAGGGAATGATCCAATACACATAGAACATAAGCATGAAGGTAAAAGGCAAAAGGCAGAAGGCAAATTGTAGGGACCAGGGTCTGGGGATCGGGGATCGGGCGTTGGGTTATCGGCTTTCATCCTTCATCCCTCATCCTTCATACTTTCGCTATGCGCTATATTGACAGAAGTGGATAGTTGTGGCACTGTACTTCACGCCGCACGAATTCCCGCTCGTGCCTCAACGAGGCCACCTAAGCGACGCTGCTCCAGTACACGTCAACTTTGAACTGATTCGCCGCGTTTCGAATGCGTCGGTTGGTGGCACAGTGTGAACTTTTAAGGAAAAACCCTATGGATACTAAATTGGTGATTGTTGAGTCGCCAGCTAAAGCAAAAACGATTCAAAAATATCTGGGCGCTGGCTATCGCGTCACCGCGAGCATGGGCCATGTGCGCGATTTGCCCAAGAGTAAAATTGGCATTGATATTGACAATGATTTTACCCCGGTCTATGAAATTAGCGCGGGCAAAGATAAGCTCATTGCCGACTTGAAACGCGAAATCAAAGCTGCTTCTGCAATTTACCTCGCAACCGACCACGACCGCGAAGGCGAAGCAATTGCTTGGCATATTTTGCAGGCAGCCAATATTGGCAAACGCAAGCCAGTCTATCGGATTACCTTTAATGAAATTACCAAGGAAGCGATCCAAAGCGCAATTCGCAATCCCCGCGAAATCGATGCGAACTTGGTCGATGCCCAACAAGCGCGGCGGGTGCTCGATCGCTTAGTTGGCTATAAAATTTCGCCAATTTTGTGGGCCAAAGTACGGCGTGGGCTTTCAGCAGGCCGCGTTCAATCGGTTGCTGTGCGCATGGTCGTCGAGCGCGAACGCGAAATCGAAGGCTTTGAACCCAAAGAATATTGGACGATCGAAGCCGATTTATCGCCAACTGGCTTGAAAAAGCTGGCTAAAAACGATATTTTTCGCGCAATTCTCCACGCCCGCAATGGCAAAAAGCTCGATAAATTTGCGATTCCCAGCAAAGACGATGCTGATGCTGTGTTGAATGCCTTGGAAGGCGCAAATTATATTGTTGGGGCGATTACGCGTAAAGATAAACGCCGCTCGCCTTCGCCACCATTTATCACCAGTACCTTGCAACAAGAGGCCAGCCGCAAGCTTGGCTTTAGCTCCAAACGCACCATGCAAGTGGCTCAAAAGCTCTATGAAGGGGTTGATGTTGGCGGCAAGGATGGCACGGTCGGCTTGATTACCTATATGCGTACCGACTCGACCAACGTTGCGGTCGATGCGCAAAACGAGGCTCGCAGCTTAATTACTGAGCTGTATGGCAAAGAATATGCGCCAGCCAAACCCAATATCTATAAAACTAAGGCCAAAGGCGCACAAGAAGCTCACGAAGCAATTCGCCCAACCAGCGTTATGCGCCGACCTGATCAATTAAAAGCCACGATTGGCCGCGATGAGCTGCGCTTATACGATTTGATTTGGAAGCGCTTTATGGCTTCGCAGATGGCAGCAGCAATTTTTGATAGCACGAGCATCGATATTGGCGCTGGAGTTGGCATCAAAACCGCTGCTGGCGCGCCATTTACCTTTCGCGCAACTGGCTCGGTGCTCAAATTCAATGGCTTCTTGGCGGTCTATAACGTGAGCCTTGATGAAGGTGACGAGGACGAAGACAAAGAGGCTTTGTTGCCGCAACTCAACGAAGGCCAAGCCCTCGATTTGCACGATTTATTTGGCGAGCAACACTTTACTACGCCACCGCCGCGCTATACCGAGGCAACCTTGGTCAAGCAGATGGAAAGCGAAGGCATTGGCCGCCCATCAACCTACGCCCCAACCATCTCGACGATTGTTGCTCGCGAGTATGTTGAGTTGGTTGAAAAGAAATTGATGCCAACGACCTTGGGCCGCGTGGTGACCGATTTGCTGGTTGAGCACTTCAAAGATATTGTCGATTACAACTTTACCTCGGATATGGAACAGCGGCTTGATGATATTGCCGAGGGCCAGCGCCGTTGGGTGCCTGTGCTGCGCGAATTCTACGATCCGTTTGCTGTGCGCTTGCATGCTGCCGAAACCGAGATGCGCAATGTCAAGCGCGAAGAAATCAAAACCGAGCTGCCATGTCCCCAATGTAGCAATCATTTGGTGATTAAATGGGGCCGTAATGGCGAGTTCTTGGCTTGTTCGCAATATCCAGAATGTAGTTGGACTGGCGATTTGGAGCGTGATGGCGAAGGTGGAATTCATATTGCCACCCAGCCCGAAATCTTCGGCAACACTACCTGCCCAGAATGTGGCAACCCAATGAGCCTCAAAAAAGGTCGCTTTGGCCCGTTCTTGGCCTGTAACAACTACCCAACCTGCAAAGGCATTCGCAAGGTGCGCGCTCAAGGCAAAGATTTTGTGGTAATTCCGCCGCCCAAGCCAACCGAAGAAAAATGCCCCAAATGTAATCGTCCAATGGTGCAAAAAGAGGGCAAATTCGGGCCATTCTTGTCGTGTACTGGCTACCCAACCTGCCGCTCGATTGTGCGCCTAACGCCCAACGATGCGCCGACTTGCCCGCAATGTGGCGAGGGCAAAGTGGTTGCCAAACGTGCTCGTGGTGGTCGAACATTCTATTCGTGCACTCGCTACCCGGATTGTACCTATGCCAGCAATGCGCTGCCCGTCGCAGTTTCCGAAGAAGTAGCCTAAGGTTTTTGTTTGACGCAAGGTTTTATCGTTGTTCGATAAAGCCTTGCGTTGCTGTTTAACCAAGGAGATACGGTGATTAAACACCTAGCCGAAGCCTTGCGCTTTCTCACCATCTTGCCTGTGCCTGGAAAACCAGCAATGAGCGAACAAGCGCTTGTGCGTTCGATGGTCGCTTTTCCTTTGGCGGGCACACTGATTGGTGGCTTGGTGGCGGCAACATGGTTTGGCGCGACTTGGCTGTGGGGCGCAACAACTGGCAGTTTGTGTGCAATTTTAACCTGGGGTGCAATCACCAGCGGCTTGCATTTAGATGGCATTGCCGATAGTGCCGATGCGCTGTTTAGCTGGCGTTCGCGTGAGCGCAAACTCGAAATTATGAAAGATAGCCGCATTGGCACGATGGGGGCAATTGCGCTGATCAGTATTTTGCTACTGAAATGGCTATTTGTGCTTGGCTGTGGCGATCTTGCGTGGCGGGCGTTGATTGTTGCGCCAACGCTTGGCCGTTGGGTCGATATTATTGGCATTTTTTGGTTTCCGCCTGCTGCTGAGGGTGGGCTTGGGCGCACATTCCACGATCATACGCGGCGCAGCGATTTTTGGTGGGCGACAATCTGCGCTGGTTTGGTTGCTGCTGGCTTGCTCTGGTGGTGGGCTGGCTTGATTTTTGGCGTGGTAATTGTGGCAACGATTATTATTGCCCGCTGGATGGTGCGCTCACTTGGCGGCCTCACTGGCGATACCTATGGCGCGCTCTGCGAAATTGCCGAAACGCTGGTTTTGGCCGTAGTTGCGGCCTTGGTTAAGCATCACGTGCTTTAAAATACTACCGCGCCAAAAACCATGGCGCGGGTAAGTGCGAAAATTCATTGCTGAACTCGCTTCTGCTCGGATATATCTACGGACTTTGTTAGCAAATGTTGCAGCAAACTCAAAAAATCATAACTTTTCAAGCTACGATTGCAATAAACAACTGATTTGGGCATTGGTTCGTTGATTATGGTAAGCGTTTGATCGTTTTCGTATCGATTAAGCAAACATTTGTTTTATTAATTACTATTTCGCCAGCAAGCTGTACTTTTTCGCCGAGCTTGATAATCGCTCCCGAATCATCGTGAATGACAATGGTCTCCGCGCTATAATTCTCTGGCACTACGATTTGATTCTTACCAGTCCCTTCATTTATCATCACTGCAATCTGCTTGGCGTTGCGCAGATCATCAACAAACTCAAGCTCACATTGGATTTGGCTGGCTCCAATATTCGAGCAAAAAATAGACGAACCAACCACTAGATAGCCTTCCGTTCTTACGTACTGGCCATTATTGGCTTGCTGGCAAAGATCGGCAAATGCAACGCTGGCAGTTTCGCCACAGCCAGCCAGCAGCACAAATAGTAATCCATAGCCCAACTGCCATCTTTGACCCATACTTATACTCACTTGTTTAAATACAGAATGCCACCATGGTTTAATTCATGGTGGCATTGTAGCGTTACAAGCAACAAGCTTCGTTACTACATCTTGATTTTATGGCCCAGTTTTTTGAGTTCTTCACCAGCAATCACATATTTTTGAATTTCGTTGGTGCCTTCAAAAATCCGCGTTACCCGCGCATCGCGATACATACGTTCGAGCGGTACTTCGCGGCTAAAGCCCATCCCGCCGTAAATTTGAATTGCTTCGTCGATAATTTGCGAAGCTGCTTCGGTGCAGAACAACTTGACCATCGATGATTCAAGTGTGGCTGGTTTTTTGGCATCAACCAAGGCCGCGCAGTGATAAACCATTTGCTCCATTGCATAGATTTTGGTGCGCATTTCAGCGAGCTTAATCTGAATTGCTTGGAAATCGGCGATTGGGCGGCCAAATTGTTGGCGTTCAATGCTGTAGTGCAAGGCCAAATCGTAGGCTTCTTTGGCCGAGCCAAGCGCACTTGCGCCCAAGCCACAGCGCCCAATATCGAGGGTTTTCATAGCAACGCCAAAGCCTGCCCCAACTTCGCCAAGCACGTTTTTGGCTGGTACGCGGCAATTTTCAAAGAAAATCGAGGCGGTATGCGAAGCGCGCAAGCCCATTTTTTCTTCGACTTTGCCAACTTTGAAGCCTGCGAAATCTTTTTCGACAATAAACGCCGTGATGCCGCCGCGTGCGCCGCGCTCGCGATTGGTCGAAGCAAACACGACAATCACATCGGCAAACGAGCCATTGGTGATCCACATTTTGCCGCCGTTGATGACCCAATCGTCGCCATCTTGGGTTGCGGTGGTGGTAATGCTGGCAGCATCGGAGCCTGCATTTGGCTCGGTGAGCGCCCAAGCACCCAATAATTTGCCTTCATTGAGTTTGCTGAGGTAGCGTGATTTTTGCTCATCGTTGCCCGAAAGAAAAATCGACATCCCACATAGCTGAGCGTGTGCACCAATAATTGTGCCCGTTGAGGCGCAATAGCGGTTAATTTCTTCTTGCAAAATACAATAGCCGACGATCCCAGCGTCAGCACCGCCGAATTCCTCGGGGAAGGGAATACCGAGCAAGCCTAAACTGCCAGCTTTGCGAATCGTTTCGAATGGCACACGCTCTGCTTCGTCTACCTCGCGAGCAATCGGCTTAATTTCCTTGACGGCGAAATCGCGAACGGTTTCACGCAACATGCGTAGCTCTTCGTTGAGTTCCATTGGGGAAACCTCCTAAAATTAAGGATGAAGTATGAGGGATTAAGGATGAAGAAAAGGATGAATTATGAAGGATGAGGGATGAATTATAGCCTACACACATATTTTTGCTTGATATAAAATTTCAAGAGGCTCATAATTTATCCGTTTCATGCTAAACTATGTATGTGTCCAGTATCGATTCATCCTTCATAATTCATCCTTCATACTTGCTATGTATCGTTTTCTGCAATTAATTGGCTTGCCAAGCGAGATTGGGCGCTATTTGGCGAGTATGCTACAACGGGTTAAATCGCCGTTTCGCTCAAGCTCGTGGGAGCATGATTTGGCTTTTTTGGCTGAATGTGCGGCGATTATTCGGCATACTCATTCGGCCTTGTGGGATGAATTGGCGACGTTTGCTGCTGCGTTTGATGCACCAGCAGAACGAAGTTTGTTTTTGCGGGCTGCAGCCTTGCCTCAAGCCTGTTCAGCAATGGCCTGGCAACATTCCAGCGGCCAAGTATTCGTTGGGCGCAATTATGATTTTTATATCAATATGCCAACCCGCGATTTGCTTGCGACCAACAGCAGCTACGGCTATAAGCATATTGGTATGAACGGTGGCTTGGTAGGCGGTCGCTACGATGGCATCAACGAACATGGCTTGTTTGTTGGTTTGCACAAAGTTATGGCCGATCGGCAGGAGCATTTGCAGCCCGGCGTGCCGTTTCATCTGCTGCCGCGTTTGGCTTTAGATTTATGTACCAGCACCGCCGAAGTAATTAGCTTGTTTCGCGAATTGCCCCAGCTTTCATCCTTTAACTACACTGTTGCTGATCGTCATGGCCATTTTGCCCGTTTAGAGTGCTATCCTGGCCAGCCAATCGGCGTTTTAGAATCGGATACGCTGTTGGCAACCACCAACCACTTCAATTATCCCGATTTGATTCCGTTGCAAGGCCGTCGCCCGCTGAGTGATTCCAAGGCGCGCGAAGCTTTTTTATGTGCTGCTGTCGGTCATGAACAGGGCGATCCTTGGCTGCAAACCGCCCAAGCCATGAGCGATCATCAGATTCCGGTCTGTTGTCATAAAGAGTTTTCGAGCACGCTTTGGTCTGGTTTGTATGAATTGACTCAGCGGCGGGTAGCCTATAGTTTTGGTACACCCTGCCAAGTTGGCTATCGTGAGTTGGAGTTTTAGGCTTGTTTTAACCACGAAGACACGAAGTTTCACGAAGATTTGGTTAATCGTACTTAGTGCTCTTCGTGTCCTTCGTGGTTTCAGGCCTTACAACAACTCGAAAATGCCCGCAGCGCCCATGCCACCACCAACGCACATCGTTACCATACCATAGCGGCCATTGCGGCGACGAAGTTCATTGATGATTTGAACGGTCAGTTTTGCACCGGTACAGCCGAGTGGATGGCCTAAGGCGATTGCGCCACCATTGACGTTGGTTTTGTTTTCGTCGATCCCAAGCTCGCGAATCACTGCCAAAGCTTGTGCACCAAAAGCTTCGTTTAATTCGATCAAATCGATGTCGCTCAGATTCAAGCCGGTCTTTTTCAAAACCTTGGGAATCGCCACGACTGGTCCAATACCCATAACTTCTGGGCCAACGCCACCAACTGCAAAGCCAATAAAGCGCGCCAAAGGTTTGAGGCCAAGTTCATCAGCTTTTTGGCGGTTCATCAACAGCACTGCTGCAGCACCATCGCTGGTCTGCGATGAATTGCCAGCGGTTACTGTGCCTTTGACATGGAACACAGGCCGCAATTTGGCCAAGCCTTCCAAGCTGGTGTCGCGGCGTGGGCCTTCATCGACCTTGACCGTCGCATTGCTGCGCTTGATCGCGCCGCCTGCTTCAGCTTCGGCAAACTCAACATCAACCGGCACGATTTCATCAGCAAAGCGGCCTGCTTGAATTGCATCGATTGCTTTCATGTGCGAGCGATACGAAAAAGCATCTGCATCTTCGCGACTGATGTTGAATTTACGGGCGACGTTTTCGGCGGTCAGACCCATGTTGATGTAAATTTCTGGATAGTGCTCGGCCATCCATGGGTTGGGGGCAAATTTATTGCCCGACATTGGCACCATACTCATCGATTCAGCGCCGCCAGCGATAATCACATCAGCGCCACCTGCCATAATCCGTTCTGCGCCGAGGGCAATCGTTTGCAAGCCCGAAGCACAAAAACGATTGACGGTTTGGGCTGGCACATCAATTGGCAAGCCAGCGCGCAGCGCGGCAATCCGTGCAATATTCAAGCCTTGCTCGCCCTCAGGCATCGCGCAACCCAAAATCAAATCTTCGATTTCGCGTGGGTCGAGGCCTGGAGCTTGTTCAACCACAGCTTTAATCGCTGCCGCTGCCAAATCGTCAGGCCGACTATTGCGAAACATCCCGCGCTTGGATTTGCCGACGGCGGTTCGCGCACCAGCAACAATCACAGCTTCATTCATCGTTGAATACTCCTTAATGTAGCTTTGTAAAGCGCATTTAGTGGTTTAGTTGTAATGGTTCATTGTGTTAACGACTGATTGATCCCCTCACCCCAACCCCTCTCCCATCCGATGGGCGAGGGGCTTTTCGATTGGTGGTGATGCCAAGTAGGGCCACGGGCGCGTGGCTTTTCGATTTGTTGGCTCCCCCTCGCCCGCGTTCAGTGGGAGAGG
>NZ_JBHUPY010000002.1:0-126792 GCF_042688385.1 Herpetosiphon sp. NSE202
GAGCATGTAACCAACGTGGCCGCTGCCTGTATCTCATCGCTGGGTTCCATCAGCACCTCGGGTTCGCTCTGTACCGTCAGCACCTTCTGTACCGCCGCCGCCGAAGTTCAATAGTTCTGAATCGCATTAGTTAGTGAGGATTGCCGCTATGTCAGATGTAAAAAACTTGATCGATGTCGAAGTGACCGCCGACGAAACCGAATTGTTTGCCGATGAACTGGAAGAGCATGTAACCAACGCCGCTGCTGCTTGTATCTCATCGCTGGGTTCCATCAGCACCTCCGGCTCGCTCTGTACCGTCAGCACCTTCTGTACCGCCGCCGCCGAAATTCAATAAGCCTGGCTCTCTTAGCTACATTGTGAGGATTACACCATGTCAGATGTAAAAAACTTGATCGATGCCGAAGTGACCGCCGACGAAGCCGAATTGTTTGCTGATGAACTGGAAGAGCATGTAACCAACGTCGCCGCTGCCTGTATCTCATCGCTGGGTTCCATCAGCACCTCCGGCTCGCTCTGTACCGTCAGCACCTTCTGCACGGCGGCTGCCGAAGTTCAATAGTGTGGTGTAAGGGAGCCAGGCAGCAGAAATCTGCTTCTGCTGCTTGCACCTTCCCTAATTCAATGGTGGACGTATGACTATTCAGCACAGGCTCCGGCTACCGCAAGGGTCTGGGGCCTTGACTGATTAATGGAGTATGCCGATGGATGGATTTTTGCCCGCGAATGCATCGACCTCAAACGCCGCGCTCTTTGAACAACTCGCCGACCTGGGCGTGAGCTTCAACCACAACGCGGCGACACAACACCCAGCAAGCTGGTTGTGGATCAGCGGCAACCAGGCTGAGGACGTTGATCGCCTACGCTCGTTCGTCGCTACAACTCCATTGCCGGTGGTCGTGCTACAACCATTTGCGCGCAACTTGCGGATCGGGCCATTGTTTGGCGCTGATGATTATTGCTGTGTTGATTGTTTTCAACGCTATAGCGCGCTTTTTCCAACTCCCCCAACCAACGATTATCTGCTGGCGCTGCCAGCTTGGCAAACCGCCGCGCGTTGGCTCAACAGCCAGTTGCAGCAGCTCGCCGCCCGCATTTTGCTGATTCGGGCTGATGGCAGCAGCCAAATAGGCCGTTTGCCGCGCGACCCGTTGTGCTTGCGCTGTTCATCGTTTCGCAGCTATCCCATTGATTCGCTACAGCAGCTGCATCAAGCATCTGCTTAACGGAGTGTACTCATGGCAAAGACGTTTTTATCAATTGATGACATTTTGACCAGGGTTGCGCCGTTGGTGAATCCACGTACTGGCATCTTGGGCACTGCGACCGAATTGCCGCGCACGCCTGGCAATCCAGCGATTCCCGTCTTTAACACCAATGTGCATTGCGCCGAGCTTGCCATGAGCGAGCCACCAGCTGGCACTGGCGTGTTTTTGGAACGCGAATGGGCTAAGGCAAAATCATATTGTGAAGCGCTCGAACGCTATTGCAATGTCAAGCATGCCCATCAAAATTTTGAGGTGGCCACCCGCCAAGAGCTTGGCATCGAAGCCGTCGATTTAGAATTGTTTCCGCGCTGCTCCGATGCTGAATATCGCAACCCCGCCAATCCCACGACTCCGCCCAGCAACCGCGAACGCATGCGCTGGGTCGAAGGCTATTCGCTGATTTCGGGCCAGCCGATGTATGTGCCCGCGATTGCGGTCTACGTTGGCATGCAGCCAGAATATGTTGGCGAAACGTTTACGACCTCAATTTCAACTGGCACGGCACTCGCCGCCAGCTACGAACAAGCGATTGTAACCGGCATCGGCGAGGCAATCGAACGCGATGCCTTGAGCATTGCCTGGTGGCAAAAATTGGCCTTGCCCCAAGTTGATTTGAGCGACGTGCAAGACCCAGCCTTCAACGAACGCTTGAGTCGGGTGCAAGCTGCCCAAATTCAGAGCTATTTTTTTGATGCAACGACTGATCTTGGGGTTGCAACGATGTATGCGGTGCAAGTTGCGCCCCATGGCCGCTTGCGCACAATGGTGATGTCGGCAACCCGCACCAATCCAGCTGCCTTGCCTAGCAAAGTCCTTGACGAATCGGCAGCCTCGCGGATTGGCATCGAGCACTCGTTGAGCCAGCCGTTGCCCTTCAATCCCAAGGATTATCGCAGCTTTATTCGCTTGAGCGATGGCGCTGCCTACTATGCAGATGCGGCAACCGCACCCGCCTTTGATTTCTTATTTGAACAAACCAACTGGCGCAGCCTCGACCAACTGCCACGGCTCGATCATCCCGATCCAGCGGTGGAAGCCAAACGCCTGATCGATATTTTTCGGCGGGCTGGGTTAGAGCTGATTGTGGTCGATTTGACCTTGCCAGCTTTGCGCGAAGTTGGTTTGTACACGGTCAAAGTGATTGCGCCGCAGCTGATGCCCTTCAGTTGTAACTATAATGCGCGCTTTTTGGCAACGCCACGTTTGTATAGCGTGCCAGAGCGCATGGGCTACCCCGTTTTGGCCGAAGCCGATTTGAACCACTGGCCGCAGCCATTTGCCTAGTTTGAAAGGATTGCCCAATGGATCAACTTTATTCAACACTTGTGGCAACCCATCAGCAATGGCTGTTTGCCCAAGGTTTGCACGAAACGCGCTCAGCCCGCTTGTTACTCGTGACCGATGCAGTGATGGCGCAAGCGCTGCTCGCTCGCTTGGGGCAACTGCCCTTGGCGCTGGTGACAGTCGCCGCCGTATCGAGCGCCGATCATGGCCAAATTTCGCAGCAGATTCGCCAAATGACCAGCAGCTATCCGATTCAGCTTTTGGCGCGGCCTTTTGCGGCCAGTGGCTTGGGCTTGCTGCTCAGTCGCTACCACGCAGCAGCGCTGATTACACAGCGGCCTTATCCAGCGCTTGCCGATGCGCTCAATCAAGCCAGTTTGCGCGCAGCAACCCCATGGACTGCACTCAGTTTGTGGGGTGCACAAATTACGCTGGGGCCAACGATTTTGCCCGAGCACACCGCCTGTTATGCCTGCTATCAAGCGCGCTTGCGCTCGTGCGAAACCCGCAACGACGTGTGGCAAGCGCGCGATGGCTTTTTGCGCCAACAGCAACAAGCGTTGTTTCAACCTTCAATTGCTGCACTCATAAATTTGGCTGCCAGCTATGGCTTGACTGAAATTGAGCGGCTTTTGCTTGGCCAACAACCACCCTTGGCGCTTGGTCGCGAAGTCCAATGGGACACGTTCAATCTTGGCGTGAGCCGCAACCATGTCGAGCCATTTGAAAATTGCCCAGCCTGTGGCGGCCAGCAAAACACAACCTGGATTGGCCGCGATCAGTTAGCCCAGGTTGTGGCCAACTTGGCTTTGCAAGCGCGCGAGGTGGCATTATGACCCAAGCATTTGATTTGCACAGCCATTTGCAGCGCGATCCGCAGGTGCAAATGCCGACTCGCCCGCGCATCTCCGATGAAATTGCCCGCGTTTGGTATAACGAGCAATTGTTGTTGTTGCTAGGCGGACCGCACGATGTGGTCTTGCGTGGCAAAGCGGTGCGCAATCTGCTGCCGCAATTATTGCCTTTGCTCAATGGTCTCAACAGCCGCGAAACGATTGGCGAACGCTTGGCCCAATTCAAGCCCGCCACGATTGACGATACCTTGCAGCTGTTGCATGTGCAGGGCGTGCTTGAAGAAGGCCCGTTGCCAAGCAACACGCTTGATCCACAGGTGGCGCGTGCCTTCAGCCAACAATTGGCCTTCTACAGTCGCTTTGTCGACCAAACTCGCATTTGTCGCAATCGCTATGAGGTATTGCAACGCTTGCAAGCAACGCCGTTGCTGTTGCTTGGCAACGAACGCTTGGTTGCGCCGTTGCTGCATCAATTGGCCCAGGCTGGCTTGGGGCGGGCAACCTGGTTGGCGAATGGTGCTCCAACCACCACCTACGCCCTGCCGCATTTGGAGCTTGAGCTACAGGTGCCAGCAGCTGATGGTTTGCTCGATGCAGTTGATCATTGGCTCGCTGAACATAACGATGGCCTGATTTGTTTGCTGACCAGCACGGCTCAAACCGAGCTGACCCAAGCCCTCAATCAACGGGCGATTCAAGCTCAAACCCGCTTTACCCGCTTGTGGCTGCACCCACAGCATATTGAGCTTGGCCCAACCACCTTTGCCCATGAAGCTGGTTGTTATGCCTGCGCCGAACAAGTTGAGAGCGCCACGCCAGACTTGAGCGAGCCAAACGCGCCTTTGAGCCTCAATGAACAATTGGCATTGAGCCAAGCAAGCCTCGTGATTGGCAACCTAATCTCTGGCTTAAGCCCGATTATTACAGGCGGCGTGCGCTATCTGCTCGACCCAGTTTCGCTGGAGTTTGTCGCCCAATCGGTGCATCGTTTGGTGTTTTGTCAGGTTTGTGGCCAGCCCAATCTTGATGCGCCGCGCGATCTGTTGGTTGGCGCTGGCCATGTTGAAAATCTGCCCTTGTGGTATCACGCCAACACCGATGAACGGAGCTATGCGATTTTCCCTAAGGCTCATCAACAACATTATGCGCCGAAAAATGCGCTAGCGATTGTCAGTGGAGCCAAGGGCTACACCAACGTTCAACGCCATGCGCTGAGCCAATTGCAAGCCCAATGGCAACCAGATTCAGCGGTTGATATTAGCGCGCAGCTGCCAGTTCAGGCTTCGATTGCGCCCTTGGCTTGGTTGCTGGAGCAAGCGTTTGTGCGCAAGCCCGCCAGCCAAACGCTTGGTGCTGGCCAGCGTTTTGTGCCGTCGGGCGGCAATATGGCCTCGCAAACCGTCTATCTGCTCAATCACAAGCTCAACGGTTTGGCGAGCGGAATATATCATCTCAACCAGCACGAAGCCACGCTCGAAGCGATTCGGCCAAGTTTCAGCTGGGATGAAATTGCTAAGGTTTTCCCAGCCGATCCATTGGATGCGCAAACCTTGGGCTTGCTGGTGCTGACGGCGGCAATTGGCCGCGTCGAAGCCAAGTATGGCGCAAAATCCTATCGTTTGGCGCTCTACGATTGTGGCGCGGCGGCCCAGGCAATTGAATTGTTGGCTGGCGCAGCAGGCTGGCAGGTCGAGCAAATCAGCGTCTTCTACGATCAAGAATTGCGCTATGTTCTTCAGGTCTATAGCCCAAGCGAAACCCCGTTGCTGGTGCTGCGGCTGGTTGCGCCCAATGCCGAGGTGCTGCAATGAGCGAACATTTCTTTGGCGCTGGCGTGAGTGCCAGTTCCTACATGCACGAATGGACGAGTTTGCAACGCGGTAATCCGCTGCCTGAGCCTAGCCAACCAGCAAGCAACTGGTGGCACGATTTGTTTGAAACCAAGGCCAAAATCGGCCTGCCAGCGGCCTACCCAAGCCAATTGAGCTATCAGCAGCTGATTGATCAACGTCAAAGCCTGCGCGAATATGCTGAGCGCCCGATTCATTTGGCTGATTTGGCAACCTTTTTGGAGCATGCCAGCCGCCCATTCAATTCAGCAACCAAGCCATTGAGTTTGCTTGCGCCGCTGGTCTTAAAGTCTGACGATTTGGCGTTGGGTGGCTATGCCTACAATCCGAATGCCCATCAATTGGCCGTGCTGCGTACCGCCGATCCGCAGGAGCCATTACAACGCTATTGCTTCCAGCGTGAGTTCTTGCAAGCGCCAGTGATTGTCTTGGTGCTGACTTCGCTGCCCAATGCAATCAACCAAGCTGGTGATCGCGGTTATCGCCAGGCCTTGCTTGATGCAGGCGCACAGTTGCAGCGCTTGTATGTCGCAGCCCAGCGCGTCGGCATGATTGGTTGCGCCACCGGCAGCTTAATTCAAGGACAACTCGCTCGTTGGCTGGGTTTTGATAGCTATCAAACTCACTGCCTAATCGGTTTTGCTGTTGGCTATCCCCACAAGGAGCAAACCCATGACTAACCCAGCCCTAACCCTGAACGACTTTGCTGCGCTTGATGCCAGCCCAGAATATCGCCCGCAGGTTGTTGATGATGTTCATGTTTCGCCTTTTAGCCAACAGCAAACCAACCAATATGTGGTTGGCCGCGCCGCCTCATCATCGTTTTTGCGCACCAATGTGATTGGCGTGCGAATTCTCGAATTGCTCAATGGCCAGCGCTCAATCGAACAGATTCAAGCCGAGGTACAGCAACGCTATGGCATCGCCGTGAGCCTCGAAAAGATTCGCCATTTTTGCGATTTATGTACGCGCCATCGCTTGCTGGTGCATGAAACCTGGGCCAATACCACGCCCGATTCTGCTGATGCGCCGCGTTTGGGTCGCCGCAGCGGCTTGTATTGGACGCTGATTCGCGGCGATGGAGTGATTGATCGAGTGGTGGCTTGGCGGCGCTGGTGGTGGAATCCAGCCACATGGTTGTTGATTGTTGGCTTACTGGGCGTTGGCTTGAGCTACATCATTGCCAAAGGCGTGATATTGGTTTCACCCTTGATGTTGGCCCACCCTGATGCCAACAAACAGCTGATTTTCTGGATCTTTGGCTTATTTTTGGCCGAGATTGCAACTCACGAATTGGCCCACGCCGTTGCCTGCAAAATGGCGGGAGCTAAGCCAGCAGGATTTGGCATGGGCTTGCTCTGGTGGTTTATTCCAATTTTCTTCACCGATACCAGCGATATTTACCGTGTGTCAAGCAAATATAAGCGAGCTTCGGTGGCGGCGGCTGGCCCGTTGGTCGATGCACTCTGGTTTGGTGTGATTGCCAGTTTGCTCTGGTTGTTGCCCAGCGATAGCTTGATGTATGCGATTGCTTTGGCCTACAGCGGCATTCCGGCCTTGCTCTTTCTGATCAATCTCAATCCCTTTGTTTCGCGCATGGATGGCTATTGGATTATGACCAATCTGCTGGAGCAGCCCAATTTGCGCCAACGCACCGTGCGCAACATCGGCAACAAGGTTCGCGCTTGGTTTGGCCGTGCACCAATTATTGACCCGCTCAGCGAGCAACAAACTGGGCGCTGGCAATGGGCCTATAACCTGTATGCGCTGGTTTCGTTGATATGGACGATTTTCTTTGTTGCCAACCTCGGGCTGCATTTTGCCAGCTATGGCCTGACGATTATGCGAATGTACGCCGCTGCGCTATAAGGAGCTTGGCCATGACTGATTTGTATCAATCAAGTATCGTGATTACCGCTGAGCAAGCGGCTCGCCCAAGCTGGCAACCTGCTTCGCCCGTGTTGGTGCGCGTAGGCGGAACCAGCTACAACCAGCTGCACCAGCTCAAATTCGAACGCACAATCGCGCTTTTTCAAGCAATTTTGCGCCAACAACGCTGGCTCGATAACCATACCCAGGCGCTGGTCGATCTGCTTTACGAGTTGATTGGCAGCACCCAAGGCCCGCTCAAAAGCAGTTTGGTGGCCTTGAAACGCGATATTTTCAATCGTCGCCTGCCGTTGCTCAGCGATGTTGCCAGCTTGCGCGGCTTCGAGCATCCCAGTTTGCGTGGCCAAGTCTTGCGCTTTCGCCGCAGCTTGCAGCAGTTGCAACGGGCTTGGCGCGCAGCTCGTCAGACCTTCGAAGAAGAATTGCAAGCCAAACGCCGCTTGTTGCAACAAAGTTATGCCCAGCCTGCGTTTCAAAAGGCCGTGCAAGTGGCCAGCTCAAGCTTAGCCAGCAGCCTGCCGCGGTATATCAACGCCGATCCTAGCCAATTGCGCAGCCGCGAACGCAAAACCGAAGTCGGCGCGTACCAATATCTGATGCGCATGGCCAGCAAAACCAGCCCATTCAGCCATTTCGGCCCCTTGGTGCTTGGCTCGGCCGAGCCTAATTTGGCCCAACCAATCGCGATTGAAGGCCAAACGCCGCAAGCACGGGCAGTCAGCCAACTGCGGCGCTCAGCGGTTGGCGCAATTCGCAAAGCGCTCGTGCGCGTGCCCGCAATCAATGCCTACCTGCCGTTGCGCTTGAATCCCAGCAGCTTTCTGGATGGCGATGATTTGGTGTTCTCGCGCTTGCGCCAACAACTTGACGATCCTAATCAATTTTTTGCCTCATGGCAACGCCGTGGCAAGCGTTCGGCTTTGCTCGATAGTGTGTTGGCAGCTTTTGGCGCGCAGCAACAATGGAGCTACGCTGATTTGCTGGCGCTGCTGCAAGCCCAGCATCCAGCGCTCAGCCCCGCCAAATTGAGCCAAACCCTCAATCAATTAATCAGCAGCGGCTTGTTGTTTTACGATTTAGATTTACCTTCGGATTATCAAGACCCGTTGTTGGCGTTGGCTGAGCAATTAGCCCATATTCCTACGGCTGAGGCTGGCCAGGTTCGCGAATTATTGCAAACTGTGGCTGAAGCAGCCCAGCATTATGCCCATGCTACGGTTGCCCAGCGCTGGCAACTTGAGCAACAGCTGCGCCAAACCATCGATCAAATTTTGGCCTTTGCTCCGGATACGAATCAAACTAGCAGCCAACTTGGCCAGCTGATCGTCGAAGATGTGGTCTGGGATGATCTGGCCGTTCACTTGGGCCAGCCATTGCTCAACACCTTGGCCAGCGATTTGGCTCCGGTTTTGGAGTGTGGCTTTCAGCGCGATGGCCGTGGCCCGTCGCAAAGTTGGCTGCTCGATATTTTTACCCATGCCTTTGGCGAAGGCGGCCAGACCGATGCCCTATTGGGCTTTGCGCCCGAATATAATCGGCTTTCTTCCAACACAGCCGGGCTGCCGATGTCGCGAATTAGCGCGATTCAGCAGCGCCAACGTCGCTACGGCCAGTTTTTGAATCAAACGCTCGATGCCGCACCTGAATCGCGTGAGGTGGTGCTTGATCCCGAGGTATTTTGGCAGTTGGCGGCTGATTTTGGTCAACATAATCATTATGGCTCAACCAGCATTCAGTTTCAGGTTGCCGCTAACAGCCAAGCAGCGCTGGAGCAAGGCGATTATTTGCTGGCCTTGAATTACACCTTGCCTGGCTTTGGCCGTTTTCTGACCCGCTATTTGAGCCTCTTGCCCGCTCCAAGCTGGCAAACCTACGTTGAAGCGGCGTGGCAACCATTGCAATCCCAAGCCAGCCAAGCACTGCCAGCCGAAATCGTTTCGGTGCTCGAACACAACGCTCAAGTGCATGTGCCATTTACTGAAAACGTGATTGTGCCGCCCGACGAGCCAACCTACCGCAGCCAAACCACGCAGCATGGCGTTGGCGATTTGCGCCTTGCCCACGACCCTGTTGCTGATCAATTGCGGGTGTATAGCCGTGCCGCCGATGGCAGCCAGCAAGAGCTTTTGCCGCTCTACATGGGCTTTTTGCACATGGTTTCGTTGCCAATTTTGCAACGGGTGCTGGCTCAACTCAGCCCCAGCAGCTATCACATGGAGCAATTGCGCCCGCGCGAGCAAACCCTCGTGTCGCGCAAACACCCAGCGAATGAAATCAGCCATACGCCTCGGCTGCGGATTGGTCGCTTGGTCTTGCAACGTGAAAGCTGGAATGTGCCAAGCGCCGCAATTCCAAGCAGCGTTGCCAACGACGAATTTATGAGCTTTTTCAATTGGTATAGCTGGGCCGAACAAGCGGGCTTGCCAAGCGAAGTTTTTGTGCGCATCCAACGCCCACTCAGCAGCAAACATCTCAATATGTGGACGAACCATAAACCACTTGCGCTGGATATTGAAAATTATTTCAGCATTCAGATGTTGCGCCATGTAATTGCCGATGATCAGGTGAGCTTGACGCTCGAAGAAATGCTGCCCAGCCCACAGCAGCAGTGGTTTGACCTCGATCAACAACCATATGTGATTGAATTTCAGGTTGAGTTCAATCGGGGAGGTGGCCAATGAGTTTCGCTGTGCTGAATGGCAAAATCTACTATAGCCCAGAGCGGGTTGACGAGCCATACGATCCACGAGCTGATCGTTTGATTGCTGAAGCTTGGACTCCGCTGTTTGATCAATTGCGCGAACAGATTGAGTTTATTACCTGGCTGCGCTTTTCCGAAGGCGGCTACCAGCTGCGCATTGCCTGTTTTGCCGATGAGCAGGTTTTGCGCGAGTTTGCGGTTCCCTTGATTCGTGAACGCTTTGCTGCCTATTTTGCCCAAAACCCTGAGCTTTGTGGCGAGGCGCAGCCACTTTCGGCCCAAGCTGCGATTCTCAATCGTAAATTAGGGCTTGCTACCGATGTGAGCGCTTTGGCTCAACCTGGCTCGGTTGAGCTGGAAATTAGCCACGACTTGGCGATTGGCCGCGATCACGATTCGCTCGAAGATTTGCGCCATTACTATGCCTTGCAAACCGCGATTGCCCGCAGCACGCTCGATGTGATTCCGCATACAACCGATTTGGTAACCCGCAAAATCTTCAGCCGCATCTTTTTGGATGAGTTGCTGCATGCTGGATTTTTGCAAAGCATCGAAATTAGCCGCTTGCTGGAACGCTTGCGCCAAACGTGGGTCGATTATTTTGAGTTTCCAGGTGAGTTTATTCAACAATCCGATGCCTTGGTGGCGCAATCGCTGGAGCGCAATTGGCGCTTTCATCAACGGCCTTTGGCTGAGCGCTTAAGTTTATTGCCCGAAGCGTTGCATGTGGTGGTGCAGGCTGGTCTGGAGGGTTTGCGCCGCTACGCTGGGCCGGTGATCAAACGTGATCAACAACAAGAATTGGCCTTTTCGAGCTATGCAGCGCTTTCAGCCTTGTTTCACCTAACTCACAATCGTCTGAGCATTAGCATCGCCGAGGAAGCCCATTTGTGTAGCCTGTTGCTTTCGCTTGAGCGCCAGCGCCAACAACAGCCCAAGCAAACGTTGCAACAACTGCTGGTCAATCAATATTGATTTTGCGCTGAAAAGGGGAATCCGATGCAGAATTCAAGCCAATGGCACTATCGCCAAGTATTTTTACAGCCACCAAACACCCCAACTCCAAGCAAGCCCGATCTGCGTCAGGTCTGCGACCAAATGCTGATCGATTGGGAACGAACTTTTGGCGAGCACGGCAGCTTGCGCCCGCATATCGATCGCTGGTTTTTTATTCGCTACGGTGAGGGTGGCTACCATGTGCGTTTGCGCTACCAAAGCCCGCCCGAAAACCGCAGCGCCACGATCGATCCCTTGCTCGATGCCGAGCTGTTGCGCTTTTTTCAAGATCATGCGGCGACGGTTGGTTTGCAGCATGCGCCGCAAGCAATTGATGAACTCTATGCGGCGGGCTATCTGCGCGATTTGACCTACGAACCAGAGTATGCCAAATATGCTGGCAAGCTGGGCATGGCCTTGGCCGAGCAACATTTTGCCTATTCCAGCACCATTTGCCTGCGGGTCTTGCAGGCTAGTGCCAACAGCGGCGTGGCACGCTCGTTTTGGGTGCTCGAATTAGTGCACGATCTGCTGGAGCAATTTAGCCCTGATCCCTCCGTGCAAGCCTTGATCGTGCGCAGCTACCTCGATTATTGGATTGCCCAAGTGGTTGGTGATCGGGCTGCGTTTATGCGCGGCTTGGAGCAGCATTTCGAGCGCCAAGCTCCGGCAATTCGCCAGCGTTTGGGCACTTTACGGCATAATAATAACTATCCATTATTTGCCGATTGGCGCGCGCATTTGCACAACCATTTTGCCGATTTGCAAGCTGCTGAAGCCAACCAGCACTTACAATCGAGCGTGATCGAGCATTTTCAGCGCTATCAGGCCCAATTGCCAACGCTTGTGGCCCAATATCCATTAACTGGCTTGCTGTTTGTGCCCAATTATCTGCATTTGGTGCAAAATCGCTTGGGCCTGAGCATTATGCAAGAGCTGCAATTGCTATATATGTTGTATCGCGTGTTGCTTGCTGAGCTGCCTGCCGAGCCGATGAGTGTGCCATTGATTTTAGAGCCACGCTAGAACTTGTATCGCTTTTGGTATCGCTGAGCCTCTCGTTTTGCGGGAGGCTAAATTGTTTAATGGAGCCAGCAAAATACCACATTCAAGGAGGAAGCTATGGCTCCAGTACTGGTCGTAGAACAGCTACAAAAACACTATGGCAAGCATAAAGCAGTCAAAGATGTGTCATTCAGTGTCGAGGCTGGCGAGATTTTTGGGATTGTTGGACCCAACGGGGCAGGCAAAACCTCATCGGTGGAATGTATTATTGGCCTGCGCCCCGCCACGGCTGGCACGATTCAAATTCTGGGCCGCGATTTGCAGCAGCATGGCCAGTATATTCGCAGCAAAATTGGCGTGCAACTGCAACAAGCAACCCTGCCTGATCGGCTGACAGTTGCTGAAGCCTTGCAATTATTTGGCTCGTTTTATCCGCAAGCGCGGCCTTGGCAAAAAGTGCTCGAAGAATGGGGCTTGGCTGAGCAAGCTAAAACCACCTTTGCCAATCTTTCTGGCGGCCAAAAACAGCGCTTATTTATCGCCCTCAGCCTGATTCACGACCCCGAAATTGTGTTTCTCGATGAATTGACGACTGGCCTCGATCCCCAAGCGCGGCGAATCACCTGGAACTTAATTCAAGATGTGCGCAAGCGCGGCAAAACCGTGGTGCTTGTGACCCACTTTATGGAAGAAGTTGAGCGTTTATGCGACCGGATTGCCGTCATCGATCAAGGCACAGTGATTGCGCTCGATACGCCAGACCGCATGATTGCCGCCTATCAACATGATTTGCGTCAGCAGCCAGTGCCCAGCCGCGAGCTGCCCCACCCAGAACGAGTGACCTTTGAAGATGTCTTTTTGCGCTTGATCGGCCAGCCTGCCCATTAATTGCACCTATTCAGGAGGAAGTATGCACGCTTTTTGGCAAATTGTACGCACTGAATTGCGCTTGATGGGGCGTGATCTGACCAACCTTGGCTTTATTGTCTTTTTTCCGGCCTTGATGGCCTTGATTTTGGGCTTGCAAATGCCCTCTGGCCCCAGCCAAACCGCCAATGCTCTGATGATGTTGGCCTTTGGCCCGATGATTTTTGGGATTATGGCCTTTCCAATGAGCTTGGTTAATTATCGTGAGCGTGGCATGTTGCGGCGCTTGCAAATCACCCCAATCTCGCCAATGCGCTATTTATTGGCCCAAGCCTTGGTTGGCTTGTTGTTGGTGCTCTTGGGCGGGCTGGTGGTGTTGATTCTCAGCATTGTGGTGCTGAAATTGCCCTTGCCAGCGAATATGTTTGGCCTAATTATCAGCTTTCTGGCTGGGGCGATTGCCTTTTCGGCGCTGGGAGCCTTGCTTGGCAGCCGCATTCGCAACACCCGCAGCATCCAAGTGATTAGCATTTTGGTGTTTGGGGCGATGGCGGTGGTGCTGGTTTCGAGCAATACTGGCAAATCAGGCCTGTTGCAACATCTTGGCGCATGGGTTCCAGCCCGCCATTTAGTCCAATTGCTCGAAGCAAATTGGCTTGGATTGAGTTTTAATATTTGGCCCAGTTTGGCCGTGTTAGCGCTATTGACTGTCGTAAGCCTTGGCTCAGCAGCCAAACTCTTTCGTTGGGAATAGACCATTAGAAAGCCAAAAAACCGCTGCTCAATTAATCTTCTAGTGGCGGTTTTTGATTGTTGAGTGAGATTGTTAAGTAACTTGAAATTGATTCTTGACAATTCTGTTTAACTATGTTATAAATAGCGCATACAAATAAATATCACTTGCGTAACTCATCCAGAGGGGTGGAGGGATCGGCCCTATGAAACCCCGGCAACCGCGAGCAGCAATGTTCGGCCTGGTGCTAATTCCGACAGAATCATTCTGGGAGATGAGGGGCGGCGCACAAACCTATCTTTCGATGGTTACTAACAGCCTCTCATCAGTTGATGAGAGGTTTTTTGTTCATAGGCGGTGTCGCCTGGGGTCGCAATGGCGCGAATCGGAACAACCGTAGCATTGAAGATTATCTACAAGGAGTCCTGATCATGGCAGACGAAGTGCAATTCACCCGATTCGAAACCTTAGCGCTCCACGGTGGTCAAAAACCAGATCCAACCACTGGTTCGCGGGCTGTGCCAATTTACCAGACTACCTCGTATGCCTTTCGCGATACCGAGCATGCTGCGGCGCTGTTCTCATTGGCCGAGCCTGGCAACATCTACAGCCGGATTATGAACCCAACCAACGATGTGTTCGAGCAACGCATTGCTTTGCTCGAAGGTGGGATTGGCGCTTTGGCCGTGTCATCTGGCCAAGCAGCAGAAACCTTCGCCATTTTGAATGTGGCTGAAGCTGGCGATAACATTGTTTCAGCAACCAACTTGTATGGCGGCACCTATAACTTGCTGCACCACACCTTGCCACGTTGGGGCGTAGAAACCCGCTTCGTCGATGCAACCGACCCAGAAAACTTCCGTGCTGCGGTTGACGATCGCACCAAAGCCTTCTACTTGGAAAGCATTGGCAATCCTAAGTTGCAAATTCCCGATTTTGAAAAGATTGCCAAAATTGCCCATGAAGTTGGCGTGCCGTTGATTGTTGATAACACTGCTGCAACCCCATTCTTGTTGCGGCCAATTGAGCACGGCGCAGACATCGTGGTGCACTCGGCGACCAAATTTATTGGTGGCCATGGCACGACGATTGGTGGGGTAATTGTTGATGCAGGCAAGTTCGATTGGGCTGCCAGCGGACGCTTCACCCAATACACCACGCCTGATCAATCGTATCACGGCTTGCGCTTTGCTGATTTGGGTGCGCCAGCCTTCATTCTCAAAGCTCGGGTTCAATTGCTGCGCGACTTTGGCGCATGTCTTAGCCCATTCAACTCGTTCTTGCTGTTGCAAGGCTTGGAAACCCTGCACCTGCGCTTGGAACGCCACGTCCAAAACACGGCGGCTGTGGCCAAGTTCTTGAGCGAACATAAGAACGTCGAATGGGTCAACTACCCAGGTTTGCCCGGCCACCCATCATATGAATTGGCCCAAAAATACCTGCCCAAGGGTGCTGGGGCCTTGATTGGCTTCGGGGTCAAGGGTGGTTTGGAAGCTGGCCGCCGCTTTATCGACAAGTTGCAATTGTTCTCGCACTTGGCCAACATTGGCGATTCGAAGTCGTTGGCGATTCACCCAGCTACCACGACGCACCAACAATTGACCGACGAAGAACGCTTGGCAACCGGCGTGACTGCCGATTACGTCCGCTTGTCAGTGGGTACCGAAGCCATCGACGATATTCTCGCCGATTTGGAACAAGCCCTTGCTTAATCGCACTAGCCAGCAGTGAGAGTGTGTCGAACTGCTGCATGCCAGGGAGTTGCGACCCTAACCGAAATATGTACGGGTGGATGCTCAACAACTGCTGAGCATCCACAGACCAAGGAGTTCCCGATGTCGCATAATCATGATTTACTCAAACCTTTACGCTCGGCTCATGGCGAGTTTGTAACAACAGTGCTTGCTCAGGCCAAAGCGGCAAATCCAGCCCCGTTAGTTGAACAATTGGTAGCCCACAATCGCTGGGCTGTGGCACAACTCCGCGCCGTGCCGCAGCGAGCTGGAGCAACGCCCCCTGCATCCAGCACCATGGCCGATGTTAGTGGAATGCTTGCCGAATTGGCTGCTAGCTGTGCTGATTTGGGGGCTGCCGTCCGCGATTTACCAGCGGATGCAGTTGAGTGCGGTTCAAGCATGGTCGATGCGATCATCGGGTACTATCACGAACAAACCGCTCGCTTGCGCCAAGGAGGTACGCGGCTATGACCGATACCGTCACCTTGGGCGATGTACCGACCGTTACCCAACCTGCTTGGGGACGGTCGGTTGGTTTTGTAACGCCCCACGTGCATGTCTTTACTGAGCCGTTTCGCACTGCGAGCGGCGCTTTGATTCCTGCGCCGTGGCAGTTGAGCTACGAAATCTATGGCACGCTGAATGCCGATCGTTCAAATGTGATTTTGCTGTGCCATGCGCTTTCGGGCGATGCCCATGCCGCTGGCCGTTATAGTGTTCACGATAGCAAAGCTGGCTGGTGCGAGCCGTTTATCGGCCCAGGCCGCGCCTTTGATACTGAACGCTACTTTGTGATTTGCTCGAATATTTTGGGTGGTTGCGGCGGCTCAACTGGGCCATCGTCGTTGCATCCGCACACGGGAACCCACTGGGGCAGCCGTTTTCCAGTTCTGACGATTGGCGATATGGTGGCAGCCCAAGTGCGTTTGCTTGATGCGCTCGGCATCGAACGTTTGCTGGCAGTTGCTGGTGGTTCGCTTGGCGGCATGCAAGCGCTTGAATGGGCTGCAAGCTGGGGCGATCGCGTCCGTGGGGTGATTGCCTTGGCAACCACTGCCCGCTCATCGGCGATGGCCATGGCCTTGAGTGCCGCTGGCAGACAAGCGATTGTCAGCGATCCCGCTTGGCGGGGTGGCGATTATTATGGCACTGCTGGCCCAGTTAATGGCTTGGCAACGGCGCGGCGCATTGGCCATATCAGCTATCTCAGTGCCGAAGCCTTGGAAGAAAAATTTGATCGCCGTTGGCAACAGGGCCAAGGGCCGCAATGGAGCCATCAGCCGGAATTTGCAATCGAAAGCTATCTCGATTATCAAGGCCGCTCGTTTGTGCAACGCTTTGATGCCAATAGCTATTTGGTAATTTCGCGGGCAATGGATTATTTTGATTTGAGCCAGCAGCCTGGTGGATTGGATGCAGCTTTTGCCACCACCCAAGCCCAATTTTTTGTGGCAACGTGGAGCAGCGATTGGCTCTACCCTGAGCGTGATGGTGAAATTATTCTGCAAGCGGCACAGGCAGCGGGCCGCAGCGTTGTGCATTATCCCTTTCACAGCACCAAAGGCCACGATGCCTTTTTGCTCGAAGATAGCCAACTCACGCCGCCGCTCAGCGATTGGCTTGCCAGTTTAAGTGTCTAAAAAGAAACAACGCCCAGCAATCTGCTGGGCGTTTTGCTTGGAAAAGAATGCTTAGCGGCTACCAAGGATACGAACGGCTCGTTCGCGCAACTTATCGGCCAATTGGCCAGCGTTTGGACGGCCAACCAAGAGTCGAATTGACTCCTCGAAGGCAGAGATCGCTGCATGAACTTGCTCGTTGGTGGCGTTATTGGCGGTTGGCTCGATGCCAACGCGGCGATAGGCCTCAGAAAGCAAGACGCTAGCCGAATTGCCTAAGGCTCCACGGGCCATCTCCTCGAATTGAGGAAACAACGATTCAGCCAAATTGACCTCTTTTTTCTCGATCAAGCCATTGCGCAGCAAATTAACCACAATTTCGCACGAGCGAAACCAGCCTAAACCAGTGCGTTCGGCGATCAAGGCAACGCTATTTTTGCCATTGATCATCGTCAGCACGCGCCACTCATCGGCAGCGAGATTAATATCTCGCGAACCAGTATCGGGATTTTGGACCAAGCGCAGCACCACATTAGTATTTGGCACATACTTTTCAATTTCGGCCCAGCGATCCTGGCGATCGATGCCTTCCATAATGATCATCTCGTTGGATGAAGTAATTGTTGGCGGTGGTGGGGTTTGCTCATAGAAGCGGAACTGACCCTCGTGGAAGGTGAAGAAAGTCAGGGCAGCCTCAAGCGGCTCCAAATTGCCAAGCGTTGCCCCAGTAATCCGGCCATCACGAAAATACAGGTAGCCCTCAACCGATTCATCGCCTTGCAGCGCTTGAATATGAGTTGCGCCTGTTTTTTTACTCAAATCAACGAGTTGAATCAGGTCGGCGATACTTAGATCTCGCAGATTACCTTCAAGTGCCATACGGTGACCCTACGGACAATAACTGGCAGACGAAGCTGCCAGTTGAGACATGGTTTAGAGTTTGCTAATGACGAGTTTACTAATGGCTTTGAGCGTATCAAATACGCCTACGCCAGTAGTTGCGACGGCTTCATAGCGTTGCCAGCCCAATGGATTTAAATATTTATCCATGACGGGGGTTGGCAATGCGCCGGGCATATCGCGTTTATTATATTGCAATACGATAGGGAATTCGCTGAACTTTTTGTTTTGGCGTGTGATATTGCGGGCTAACTCTTGCAAGCTCTTAATATCTTCTTGGAGCTTATCGCGTTGCGAGTCGGCGACGAATACCACCCCATCGGCCCCATTGAGCACGGCGACGCGGGTGCGTTCGTACAAAATCTGGCCGGGAACCGTATACAGATGGAAACGGGTTGAAAAACCGCGCACCTTGCCGAGGTCGAGCGGTAGAAAATCAAAAAAGAGCGTGCGTTCGGTCTCGGTTGCAATCGACAATAGATCGCCTTTTGCTTCGCGGGGTACTTGGCTGTGAATATACTGCAAATTGGTCGTTTTGCCACACATACCGGGGCCATAATAGACAATTTTACAGTGAATTTCGCGAACCCCTACGTTGATAATCGCCATAGGTCCTCTCAAAACATAGTCTGAAGCGTATGCTAAAAAACCCCAGACAGCAACCGACTAGCTAAGCCGAAGCGAGCTAGTCGCGGAAAAGCAAATCAATCGTATCTTCCATGGAAGTACGGAAATTGCTCCCCAACACTTCATCTCGCGATTTGTGTTGCTTCCGCACGCGCTCCAAGACGGAGGCGAGTTCTTCGGTCGCCTTTTTGGTCAAGACCTTCACCAGCCCAATGTGGGTACCCTTATTGAAAATAATGGTCAGAATCCATTGGTCATCGATCAAGGCGATAAAGAGATTTTCGCGCACGCCTTGTTGCAAGAGCATGCGGAAATCCTTCTCACGCAAGAGCTTCGCGATCTGTTGAGATGAGGCGAACGATCCGGCGATCAACGCGCCCAAGGCCGTGGTATCTTGGCGATTGCCATCACCCGACGCGGCAATTACCTGGCCACTTTTGTCGAGCAGCAACGCATAGTTACCGCCAGTGTCTTCCACAAGGCGCGCTAAACATTCGTCAATATGGGCGACTTCCTCTGGCGGAACAATTAAACTTGCTAGTTGTGGATCCATACGTGCCACCTATCCATGGTCTGGAGTGCGAAGTATTTTCCAAGCAAAGACGAGCGATTACGGCTCATTATAGCACAGGACGTTCCAATATAACATGCTTTCTTGGGTATTTTACCAAAAATAGCCTGTTAGCAGCTTAGATAGCGGCGAGCGCTGCATCTAAGTGGGCGCGGTGAGCTTGGGCCATATAGCGTAACTTGCCTAACAGTTCGCGGGAACTGGTTAGCACGACCAGCATGGCATCGCTGCTGACTGGTTCGAGTAGGATCAAGCCTTGATCGTATTCGAGCACAGTTTGCACCGAGCCACCTTTGTTGATTTCGCGACCAAGCGCTTCGGCCATGGCCAAGCCATTCGATGCTACCGCGCAGATCGCGTCAACATCAACCCCAGAACGGGCCGAGCTTTCAATTAACAGGCCGTCGGTTCCTGCAACCGCAGCCAGTTCTACGTTTTCCAGTGTGCGAAATTGGTTTAGCACATCACGCAGTGTCTTGCTCATGGAGGTGTGCTCTCCTTCGAACTACGAGAATGAAGAATCCGAGGATCGTCGCCGTAATCGTGCCGTTGGTCGCGCGCGTAGCCGTTTTAAGCGGCTGCGGGCTTCTTTCGGCGGTCGCCCCGTTCGGATATTCCGCAGCGAATCAATTGTGGCAACTATCGCACGATCCGCCCAGCCATATATCGTTGGCCGACTTTTGCTCAACTCGTGAGCAAGTTGCGTGACGTTGGTTTTGTAGTCAGGGTCGAAGGTGGCAAGGTTGATCCGCGCCGAGGCGATAATTTGGTGTATCTCCTCGTCGGTGAGTTGATAATCATTGATCAGTTTGCTGGCACGTTTACCCGCTCGATCAAATTGCATGCCATTTGCTCCTTTGGATTGCCGATGGAGCGCTCCTCTTCATGGTACAGACCCAACGTTGTGCTTTGGACGAATTGTGGTGGCTCATCTTAGCATAGGATAGACAGGGTGTCTAGAGGAATTTGTAAATAGTAATACCTAGGACTTTTGGGGTACTAGCCACGTTGTAATCAATCTAACGCGCTATTTTAGCCCCCTCACCCAACGTAAGTCTTGACACTTTTGCACTTAATATCCCCCATACTTAACCGTTCGTTGCATTGATTAACGGCCAAAGTCCTGGCGAACCACGCCCAAAGTACTATGGGGATCAAGCCTAAAGCGTGGTATTATCGCTGCCATGAGATGATCAGGCCAGATCACGGGCGATCTTGCCTGAGCTTTATTGTGTTTAGCCCGTTGTCCTTTTTTTATTCTACTAGCGATTGTCGTTGTTAAGCTTCGCGGAGGATTTGTTTCTATGGTCTTTTTCGCTCGTTCAAGGGAGTTGCTGGCCCGCTGCCTCAGCGGCGTGCTGCTGCTGACCTTGCTGTTGACGGGGTTCTTGGTTCAGTCGCAGGCCAAGGCCCAAACTGCCCAACCACAGGCTATCGCCACCAGTGCCACCACAACCATGTTCAGTTGGCAAGATGGCGCAAAAGTACCCCAACCACGCTTTGAATCGCAAGGGGTCTTTGTTAATGGTAAGTTGTATGTCATCGGCGGGTTTATTAGTTGCTGTACCCAAATCGATGCTACTAATTTGGTCGATGTGTATGATTTGACAAGTAATACGTGGCAACGGATCGCCAGCATTCCTGAAGCTATTAGCCATGCCCCAGTCGTTGCCGATGGCACCAATATTTATGTGCTTGGTGGCTATTTGGGCAACAACCCCGGCGGTAGCACCAACCACGTTTGGAAGTTGAACACGCTGACCAATACGTGGACGCGTGGCATCGATTTGCCAATTGCCCGTGGTGGCGCTGGCGCATCGATCGTTAATCGTAAAATCTATTTCTTCGGCGGCGCAGTGCGTACCGCTGGGGTTTTTGATGATACTGATTTTGGCGACCACTATATGCTCGATTTGAGCCTCGCCAACCCAACTTGGGTTACGCGCGCGCCCATGCCAAACCCCCGCAACCACACCGCTGCTGGCGTGGTCGATGGCAAAATTTACGCTGTCGGTGGCCAACATGGCAAGGCCGAAGAATCAGCCAATCAGGCCGAGGTTGATCGCTATGATCCAGCGACCGATACCTGGACGCGGGTAGCCGATATGCCGATTGCCAAAGGCCACACGTCATCATCAACCTTCGGCTATCGCGGGCGCTTATTGGTTATCGGTGGCTCGATCAACGGCGGTACCAGCGGGCTTGCTTCTGCTGATGTGCTGATGTACGACCCCAAAAGCGATGTTTGGATGAAGTTGGTTTCGTTGCCAGCCTATCGTAAAACCCCGGTTGCCGATGTTTGGGATAACAAATTGGTGGTGACGACTGGCGGTGGCTACGGCCAAACAGATACCACATGGATTGGTACATTGCCCGATTCATGGGAAACCAACGCTAATATGCCCGTGCCACTCGGCGAGGTCGCTACAGGCATCATCGGCAATAAAATGTATGTGGTTGGTCAAGGCAACGCCGCAACTTTGCGCTACAACCTGACGACCGGCACCTATAGCTCAACCACGACCTTGGCCCAACGCGCATTGCGCGGCAACCACCACGCTGCTGAAGTAATCAATGGCAAGTTCTATTTGTTTGGCGGCCTCGATAACAACAGCGATGGCAAGGTCCAAATTTATAATCCAGCCAACAATACCTGGGCTTTGGGCGCTGATATGCCGTTTGCTGCTGGGGCAAGCTCCTCGGCAGTGATCAATGGCTATGTCTATGTTGCTGGCGGGATTGTCAATGGCAGCACCACCACTCGCGTGGCGCGCTATGATCCGCTGGCCAATAGCTGGACCGAAGTTGCACCGATGCCACGCGGTCGCAATCACGCTGCTTCGGCGACCGACGGCAGCAAATTGTATGTCTTTGGTGGGCGCGGGCCTGGCAGTGGCGATGGTAACAATGTTGCCAACGGCTTTGATACTGTCCAAATTTACGATCCTGCGACCAATTCATGGCGCTCAAGCATGACCGATTCAATGATTGCGCCGTTGCCCCAAGCTCGCGGCGGCATGGGCAAGGCCGTTTATTATGATGGCGAGTTCTATATTTTTGGTGGCGAAACCCTCGATGGCGCTGGCGCAGTGACAGGCAATGTCTACGATCGGGTTGATATTTATAATCCAATTCTCAACCGTTGGCGACTTGGCACGCCGATGCCAACCGCACGCCATGGCATCTTCCCCGTAATTAACGGCGGACGGATTTATATTGCTGGTGGGGGCACGGTTTCAGGCTTTAGCCAAGCCAATACGACCGAAATTTATAACCCAGGCCTTGCCGCTGACGAAAATGCCCACCTCGAAACCAATGGTCAAGTCAGTTTCGATTCGGAACAACTCCATGGCAATCTTGCTCGTGGTCAGTGGGCATGGCAAGCCCGCAACGATGTTGATCGAACTGGCTTCAATGGCACTGGTTATTTAGCCGTGCTGCCAAATACGGGCACGCTTTCGGATACCAACTATACAACTCGTGCTCCCCAGCTTGATTATCGAATCAAGTTCACCACGCCTGGCACCTACTATGTTTGGCTGCGGGCTTGGGCCGATAGTGGTGGCGATAATTCGGTGCATGTTGGCTTAAATGGCCAGCAATCAAGCACATCGGATAAAATGTCGTTGCCTATTTTCAGCGGCTGGCAGTGGTTCCGCGATACAGTTGATAATGGCCCTGTTTCAACGATCAATGTGCCAAGCGCAGGCGTGCATACGCTCAACCTCTGGATGCGTGAAGATGGTTTTAGGTTAGATCAGATCTATCTGACGACCAATGCGAATGTTGTGCCCGGCAGTGGTCAAGCAACCCCAACCGCGACGGTTGGCAATCCAACCAACACGCCGACGAACACAGCAACCAATACGCCAAGTAACACACCGACGAACACCGCAACCAACACGCCGACGAATACCGCAACGGCAACTGAGGTTGTGCCAACTGCAACCGATACGCCGACGAATACAGCAACCGCAACCGAAGTTGTGCCAACCGCAACTGAAACGGCTACGCCAAGCACTACGCCTGATCCGGCAACGACCGAGCCAGCGACCAACACGCCAACGGCAACGGTTGCTAATCCAACCACGACAGTGCCAACCACGGCTGTACCAACCACGGCTGTGCCGACGACAGCAGTGCCAACCGAAACCAACACGCCAACCGCGACAATTCCCGTTGGCACGATTACGATTACGCCAAGCTACACGCCAACTGCAACCACACCTGCTGGCGCGACCCATCGCATTTATCTGCCTTGGGCCTCGAAGTAGATGCAAAAAAGCCCTGTGCGAAGTTCTCGCACAGGGCTTTTGTTGTTTTAGGGCTTACTTGTTAACCTCAAGTTCTTTTGCGCCGCCAACTTGGACGCTGATTTTGCGGGGTTTGACTTCTTCGGCCTTAGGAACGTCGAGCCGCAAGATGCCATGCTCCAAGGTAGCGTTGATTTCATCGCCCTTGACCAACATTGGCAAGGTGATTGAGCGGCTGAAGCGGCCATAGCGGCGCTCGGTGCGATGGGCAGTCGTGCCTTCGCTCAATTTTTGGTTGCGAACTTCACCGCTGATGGTCAAGACATTTTCTTGCAACGTAATATCAAGATCTTCTGCTTTGAGGCCTGGCACGGCAGCTTCGATAATATAGCTATTGGCATTTTCCAAAACATTCATATCGACACTCAAACCAGTGCGAGTTGCTGCTGATGGGGCAACAAAGCTTTCTTCAAACAAACGGCTCATTGCATCGCGCAAGCTCAGGGCTTCTTCGACTGGTGACCAACGATTGATAGTTGCCATTGTGGTATTCTCCTTGCAATACAGCTTTTGTTTTTTTGATGTCGATTTCGTCTGCATCAATCAATTTCGTAACTGTTTGTATAATACTCTGGCAGTGTTAGAACAACGTCTATGGAGCGTTAGAGCCATGTTAGAGCCTCAGGATCTGCGATTACGCCAACGCGATTATCTTTTGCGTTTGATGCGGGCAATGGCTGCCCAGCTTGATGCTGAGCCGTTGCTCAATTTGGTTATTGCTCAAGCGGTGGAGTTGTTGGCGGGAAATTATGGCCTGATCGCCTTGTACAATCCCAATCAACGGCTGGAAATTCGCGCCGCCTATGGCCTTACGCCCAGTTTATGGACGGCCTTCGATGAAATTTTGCATGTCTTGGAGAGCGAAGGCCCACAATCAAGCCAGATGTCTGATGAATTGAGCAAGCTGGCGACTGCGTTAAATGTGCCGTTGCGCCAAGTTGTGGCCTTGCCCATGGTCACTGGCGACCAACAATTGGGCATGATGTTGGTGTTGCGGGCTGCACTCAACGTGGGCTTTACCGCCGACGACCGTCAATTGCTGAGCGCGTTTGTTGATTTTGCGGCGATTGCGGTTAATAATTCGCAGCTCTACGCCGAGGCGATTGCTGAACGTGGTCGGCTTGATGCAATTATCGAGGCTAGTGCCGATGGCATGATGATGCTCGACACGCGTTGGCGAATTACTCGCTTCAATGCTGCCATGGAGCGGCTCACTGGTTGGTCGCGCGAGGAAGCCTTGGGTCGGCCATGCGCCGAAGTATTGGCAATTCACAACCAGCAAGGGGTTAATATTTGCTTGACCGCCTGCCCGCTGCAACTCTTCCCCGATAACGATCATCCTTCGGTCGAGGGCTGGGTAACCCATCGCGATGGCCATGAGATTTATGTTGGCTCCTCATATAGCGTAGTGCGCGAAACCAATGGCCGTTTTGGCGGCGCAATTGCCAATATTCGTGATCTTACCAAGCAAAAACGCGACGAGCAGCAACAATCAACCTTTATTTCGGTGATGTCGCATGAGTTGAAAACGCCAGTTGCTATTATTAAAGGCTATGCGAGCACACTCAGCCGCACCGATGTGAAGCTCAACAAAGCCACGAAAACCGAAATGCTAACCGGCATCGAAGAAGAAGCTGATCGCTTGGCGCGCTTGATTGGCGATTTGCTGGAAGTTTCGCGCATGCAGGCTGGTGGGTTGCGCCTGCACCCAGCGCCGTTTGATTTGAGTGAATTGGCAGCTGATGTGGTAGCGGCGTTTGCCTCAACGGTTGATCAACGTTTTGAATTTCAACTCCGTTTCGAGCCAAAACTTCCGCATGTCTATGCCGATCAAGAGCGGATTCGCATGGTGCTTTCCAACTTAATCTCGAATGCGATTAAATATTCGCCAGCAGGTGGCGTAATTCGCTTGGGTGGCTGGCCGGAGAATGGCCATGTGCTGAGTTATGTGACCGATGAAGGTATCGGCATTGCCCAAGAAGAATTGCCGAAATTGTTTATGCCATTTTATCGGGTTGATAATCGTTTGGCCCGCGAAACGCAGGGCGTTGGCTTGGGCTTGTATCTGACGAAAGCAATTATTGAAGCCCATGGTGGCCGCATGTGGGCTGATAGCACGGTTGGCAAAGGCTCGCGCTTCTATTGGACGCTGCCAATTGCCCCACCCAGCCTGCCCGACGCTGAGCCAAGCGTGATTTTGGCCAACGGCGAATAATATCTAATTTATCATAAAAATAAACGAGGCCACGTCAAGCGACGTGGCCTCGTTTTAATTTCATGCTAGCTATGGTTTCCCTGCTATATGGCTTGCTCTCCTACTGAATGTAAACAAGCAAGATAATTAATTTGGAGCATCGCGAAACTTTGGATAAACCACCGAAACAAAAAGCCCCTCGCCCGCGCCACGGGAGAGGGGTTGGGGTGAGGGGATTCACACCTTAGCGCAGCACAAAGGGCGCGAAAATGGTGTAGCGTTCGATTTGGGCCTCAGTTTGGCCGACCATCGTCAGCGTGTTATTAGTATCGACTTCGGCGAGCCAATAGTAATAGCGTACATTTGGCGCAACATTGGTATCGAGCCATTGATAGCTGCTGTGTGCACCCAAGGCTGGAATCAAGCTCTCGGTCACTTGCACGGCAGTCGATTCATCATCGCTGGTGCTGCGATAGATGTGAAAGCCTTGGCTATCGACTTCGCTGCTGGTGCTCCAACGAACTTGAATCGCGTTCGTGCGGGCCAACGCAGTTAGCCCGACCACGTTAACAGCGGTTGGATTGACCAAATCGCTATCGCTGGCCGTCAACGGTTGAAAAATATTATTCAAGCTATCGTTGAAATTCAAGGTTACATTGTTGACCACTGGCACCACGGTGATTGGATTATTGACCGTCACTTGCACATTCAGCCGCCCAATTTCGCCTGGGCGCACCACTTGGTTGATGTTGAACGTTACAACACCGCCAGAATGGCTACATGTCCCCGTGAATGGTGCATTAATCGCACAACTAACAAAGGTTGTCGATGGTGGCAGATTATCGGTCAAGGTCACGTTGGTCGCAGTGCCTGGCGTAGCCGTGGTGTTTGAGGTGTTGGTAAAGGTGATTGTGTAGTTCAGCGTATCACCTGGCATAACCAACGTAACCCCATCGGTTTTACTCAAGGCCATGATGGGAGTTGGAGGTTGCTGATAATAGGCTTGCACACCAGTTTGGCCTTCTTGAATAAACTGGTTGTGATCGCTGGTACAGGTAACGATCCGCCACCAACCGGTGGTTGGATTGTTGATCGTATCGCCAACCCTGGTAGCTAAGGTTGCGCCAGCACCGTTCCAAATTTGATCATTGCTCAAAGTGCCTGCAATCCCACCAGTGTTGCCCATTGGCGTATAGCTGGCATCGCCTGGAGCATAGTAGCGAACGCGACGCAAGTTATCGATGTCGAAGTTATTGAAGGTGATGCTTGGTTGGCCCGGACTGACATATTCATACAAGGTTAAACAGGTGGCGACTGTATCGGGCAAACCTGCATCGTGCTGAAACGAAGCTTGGCGCATCCCAATCGTAATTTCATCGCCAGTGCCAGCCACGCCATCGAAGTTATCGGTGTTGGCTGGTGGGGCAGTATTGGGATCGTTATCATCATCGCGACCAACCCGCAAGCGCCAACCATTTTCATCGTTACCCGATGTAGAAGAACGCAACACATATTTACCACAGGTCACTGGGGCCGCAATCGTATACAAGCGGGTCCATGTTTCAGGTGTTGAAGCTGAAACAAAGGTTTGTTGATACAAGCTGCCAGCACCTCCTGGCGCAGGTGTAGCTGGGCTTGGGCCAATTGGCGTGCCAGCAGCATAAAACTCAAATTGGGTATTATCATAAAGCGAGCCACGTCGTTCATCGCTCAATGGTGCATTGGTATTCATTTCAGGGCTGAAAATATCAATATGCACTGGCTGATTGGTTGGCCACCCGCCAGTTGTGGTGGTGGTGTTAACACTACATGGAATTTCAACGGTGAAATAATGGGAACCATTGCCTGCGCCAGCAGTGTTATTCGTATACCAATCACCATTATTCAAGGTATTGGTAGGCCCGTTGGTTTGCAAATAGACCGACGCGCCTGCTGGCGGAATTTCGACGGCTTTGGTTGGTGTGATGCACCCCAGCAAAGCCACAAGGCTGAGTAGTGCGAGGCGTTGATAGCGAAACGGCTGCCGGCCCATAAAAACTCCTTGACCAATAAAATACCGTCATTATCGCAATTGGCTTAACAAACCGGTTTACAATTTTCTTGGGAATTATCAACAATGCTGGTTGCTAAGAGCCACAATAAGTCTAGCGTATTGTATGCAATCAATAGTTCTTTTGCCATCCCCCACGAGAGGCAAATTGCGGCGTAATTATAGGACTAAATTCCTACTCCGTTGCTCGTTGCTCACTAATTAGTCGATAGTTTGGCTGGTCACCCGCAAATCGTAGACGCTCAGGCGAAAGTCATCTGCCACGATGGTGTGAATTAAGCGCTCGACGCTGGCTATTGTGCTTGGGACTGGCGCAGTTTGTTCGAGAAATAATTGTACAAACACGCTTGCTCCATCGGGGTGATAACCAAGCACTACCTCAAGATCAACGACATTCGGTTGGTTCAAAATACCTCGTTCTAAGCGGCGGCGTAATTCGCGCACATCCCAGGCTGGTTGGCGCGGGTCGAGATCAGCTGGCGCAGCGCCGCTTTGCTGACTATGCGGCGCATTCGGGTAGGGCTTGCTTTTAACCTTGCTTTTGAGCGTTAGAATCGCAACTCCCAAGCGGTCTTCAACTTCTTCACGAATCCGTTGGTGTAAATCGGCCAAGGTATCGTTGAGATGGGCGGTTGGGTGCAACTCAAGCTCGCAGTAAATTGCCACGCCTTCGCCATAGGCTTGGACGTTGGCTTTGCCGCTACGCACATCAAGCGCTTGGCCCAAGGCTTGATCGACCGCGCGCTGGATTGTTTGCAAATCGAGTTGGGCATAGCCCGAACCTGTGTTGCGCACTGGCACATATTGGCTTTGGCGAATAAACATCTGGGCCAAAGCCAAACCAAGCATGAGCAAGCCCACAATTCCAGCTACAATCCGCGTGATTTGACTATAAATTAACGCTTGAGCACGCAAATATTGGAACAAACGCAAGGCCAGATCAAAACTTTGCAATGGCAAAAGCGCAATCGTAATTGCCAAAACTGCCAAAGCGAGCGCAATAATTGTGATCAATAAACGGTTGAATCCTTGCATGCCTGCTTACTCAGCTACTACAATTGCGGCAACGTCGAGCGGAGTTTCCTTGCCTTTGAGCACCAATGGGCCAATTGTTTGAATGCTGCTTTGCAAATCGCCCAAATCTTCGGCCAAGGTATCGGGGCCAAGATAGATGGTGTTGGCTGGAGCAGCGCCACACAAACGAGCTGCCACATTGGTTACATCGCCAATCACGCTATAGTCGAAGCGCTCGTGTGCTCCAACATTGCCAACCACACCGATTCCTGTATTAATGCCTGCGCCAAACGAGGCTTGTGCTGGTAAGGCGCGGGCTGCCGCTGAACGATTAAAGGCCACAACTGCGGATAACGCTGTCATCGCCCCGCGAATTGCGCGCTGGGCATGGTCTGGTTGGCCAACAGGGGCGTTGAAAATCGCCATCGCTTGATCGCCAGCATATTGATTGAGCGTGCCGCCATGCTGAATTAATGCCTTGGCAATCAGATCAAGATAGGTATTGATAATCTGCATCATGGCTTCTGGTGGCAAGCGCTCCGCCAAGGTGGTGAAGCCGCGCATATCCATAAACACGACGCTGACCTCGCGCCGCTCGCCGCCAAGTTTTAATTGGCCTCGTTCGGCGGCCTTCAACAGCTCGTTAAGCACGCTGGGCGGCGTACGTTTGGCAAACAGGTCGAGTACTTGGCTGTGATCTTGGCGTTGTAGATTGTTTTGAACGAGCAGCATAACCAAGCCAGTTACGCCAATCGCTAGTAATGGGCTAGCTAGATCGATGCGAATTAATTGTTGTTGTAGCCCGCTAACTGCGCTAATCACCATCACGATTGTGCCGATAACCATGGCGCTAAACAAAAGCCATGGTCGCCGAATCATGGCGATTAATGTGAGTGCGATCACCAAGCCACTTAGAATGCCGCGCCGACCTGCTGGGCTTTGTTCGCGCAAGGCATTGGCATTCAGAATTGTGCCAATTGCATTGGCGTGAATCTCGACTCCATCCATTAATGGGCTGGTTGGTGTGGTGTAACGGTCGCTAAGCGCGGCAGCGGTCGAGCCAATCAGCACGATTTTATCATTGAATAGCGCAGGATCAACCGCACCATTGAGCACCGCCAGCAAACTGACTTGAGGATAGGTTTGGCTTGGGCCTGCATAATTTAACATAAAACTAACGTTATTGGCCGGAATTGTAACCCCATTGGCAAGCGTCGTAGCTGTTGGCTCGAAAGTTAATTCTGCTGGCAAATGCCACCATGCTTGGGCGCTGGCTAGCGCAATCGCTGGGTAAAGGCCGCTTTGATCGTAGTGGGTTTGAATGCGCCGCACTACGCCATCGCTGTCGGCAATGATGTCGCTATGCGCCAAAACCACCCTGCCAGTTTGCAATTGCTGGGCTGGCTCAATAATGTGCTTGCTTTGGTTCTCGCGCGAAACCGCCAAAATCGGGTGTTCTAATGGCGCTAGGGCTTGGGCAAAGGCTTGATCGCCAGCAGGATTGGCTCCCGTAAACAGCATATCAAAGACAATGACCCGTGCGCCTTTAACCTTGTTTAATAATTGAGCATAGATACTGCGATCCCACTCGGTAAGCCGCCCAAAGCCTGTCTCGTTGCTCAGCGCTTGGTCATCGATCGCGACAATTACAATCGCTGGTTGCGGGCTGTGGCTGGCCAATTGGCGCACCAGCAAATCTGCTGCTGAACGATCAAGCTGTCTGCGCCATGTCCAAGTATCACTCAACAACAGGGCCAGCAAACATGCCAGCCCTGTTGCGCTAAACCATAATCCCCGTCGAATTTGTTGCGAACGTAGCACCAGCTTGCTCCTATGGCTGCGGAATAATCAAGGTTAGGCCAACCGGAATCTCATCGCGATCACGAATGCTTGGGTTGGCGTTGATCAACGCATCGGGTGTAATGCCAAAGCGTTGGGCAATGCCATTGATGGTATCGCCAGCCTGCGTGACATACAGCTGTGGTGTTGCCGTCGGCGTGTTGGTTGGCGTATTAGTTGCCGTCGCCGTCGCCGTCGCCGTTGGCGTGGGCGTGTTGGTCGGTGTATTGGTCGGCGTATTGGTTGGCGTTGGCGTTGGCGTGTTGGTTGGCGTTGGCGTTGGTGAGATCTGCGGCTGCACCACTAAGGGCTTGGATTGCTCAGCCAGCAATTGTTCGCCAGCCCGCACAAACACGCTTTGGCCATCCATGGCTACCTGCACATTGCCTTTGTCGGTGGCATAGAAGGTTGTGGTATTACTGCGCGATTGCACAGTAAACTCTGTGCCACGGACTGAAGCTGCTGACGAAGGCGTTTCAACCTCAAACAGATCATTTGGCCCAAGCAAGCGTTTAACCCCGTTGAGGGTACGGCCAAACCAAACTTTAAGCCGTATTTGCTGGCCAGCGTTGGCATTATCCATGGTTTCGAGGGTCATGCGGGCATTGGCTTGCAAGGCGGTTGTTTGGCCATCGAAATAGGTAATTAATGCAGTGGCGCTTTCGGTTTGAATCGTATCGCCTGGCTCTAAAATAGTCACATCGCCTGCATTCAAGCGTCGTTCTGCCCCAGTGCGCACATTATTGATCACCGCTGTGCCATCGAAAATTTGCACGCTTGCATTGTGCGGCACGCTGGGCGTGGAGCTGGCAAGGGTGGCGTAGCCAACAAAAAATAAAATTGCGCTGGCAACGAATAAGGCAAAAATCTGCGGTCGACTCCATTGCCATTGCCATAATCGGCGCTTGGTTTTGGCAGCTTTGCGGCGCTTGGCGCTTGGTTGCAATGGTTGCACTTGATCAAGCTGTTGGGTGAGCGTTTGGTTGATGGCCTGTTGCTGGGTTTGGCTGAGCTGTTGCTCTGGCAAGGCCTGATTAATCGCCTGCTGAAGCTGCTGCTTGGTTGGTTTCATGCGATCCCTCTGCTGCTGCAAGTTGGTGATTAAGCCGTTGCAGGCCTTGCTGCACTAATTGTTCAGTTGCGCGGTGGGTGCGGCCTAGAATTTCGCCAATCATGGTAGCGCTTAGGTTGTGGCGCAGATGCAATAACACCGCCAGGTGCATGACCTCCGGCAAGCGCTGAAGTTCGCGAATCAGGCTATTGGTGTGCGGTTGCTGGCCATAATCACGCCAATGATCGAGCAGCACATGGCAAGTGAGCGTGTAGAGCCATAAGCGCAGCCCAAGCCGCTGATCGACGCTATTGATCGTGCGAATGGCCTTAGCCCAAACAGTATTGACCAAATTTTGGGCCAGTGGAGCTTGATAGACCGCCGCCCAGGCCAAATTATAGAGTTCGCCTGACCATTGCTCAGCCAACATGCGCCACGTTGCCTGATCGCCACGTTGTAATAATTTGATGATTGCTGAATCGTTTGCTGCTTGCGCCATAACCTATGCCCTATTGCTATTACCCAATGGAAACAAAAAGAATCACGTCGAGCAATGGGTGCTGACGTGATCGTAGAAGAATGACATTACGGGATTGCTAACTAGCCTTCGCGAGCACGCCGTACTGCTGCATTAAAGCCAGCTTCGTCACGGTTGATCAGCTTACGATTCTCGCTCGTTTCTTCGAATTTGGGGCAACGCACGGCCAAATATGGCGCGGTATGTGGGTCAACGCCCATCACACAAGGAACATGCAAGCCAACCCGAAAATGGCTGCAATCGCGGCAATCGCGGGCGCGGCGTGGGTCGCCACCAGTTTCATTATAGTGTTCAGCCAAGGCACTGATGCTCTCGTAGAGCAACTGTACTTGGCGGCGCAAATCTTCGAGCGCTAAATTAAAGGCATTATCGCGATCATTAGGCCGTGGGCGGCGAATCAAGCCATCATCTGGTTGGCGTGGTGGCGGTGTTGGGCGTGACGCATCGTTACTACTCATGGATTCCTCCTTGGGCGCTTGTGACGATGCTTTATCGCGCCCCAACCAATTATCCAACATGCCATGCTCCTTCGGCAATAGGCCTATACTGGTGATTAATTGCTATTTTAGCACTCACTACCAAGTGGGAACCAGTTGGAAGGATGAAGGATGAATTATGAGGGATGAATCGAAAGGATGAAGGATGAATTATGAGGGATGAAATAAAAGTCAAAAATCAGAAGTCAAAAGGCAAAAATCGCTAGCATGAGGGATGAATCGAAAGGATGAATTATGAATTATGAGGGATGATGCCCATAGCCAACTAACTATGGTTTGTAGTTTAACGCAGAGGCGCAGAGCCACGAAAGGATGAAATAAAAGGCAAAAGTCAAAATCAGAAGTCAAAGTCAAAAGGCATTGGATCTTGGCTGTGGGCTTTTGGCTAGTGGAATATCATTGGTGCAATTCGTGGAATTCGTGGCGAAAAACAGCCTTGGTGGATCATTAATCAACAAGGACACGAAAGGCCTGAAGTTTTATACTTCGTGCTCTTCGTGTCCTTCGTGGTTAAAAACTATGTTCTTAACTCCCGCTTTTCTTGGTCATTTTGGAGAGCATATCCCACATTTCGTTGGGCAAACGATCGAGGCCTGAGAATTGGCCAGCGCCATACAGCCACTCGCCGCCATCGATTGTAATACATTCGCCGTTGATATAGCCTGCCTCGTCGGCCAACATATAGGCTGCCAAATTGGCTAGCTCACTGTGCTCGCCAACCCGCCGCAGTGGCACGCGGTTGAGCGCTTGTTCAGCTAGTTCTGGCGTTGGAGCCAGCCGCTCCCACGCGCCTTGGGTCGGAAACGGGCCAGGGGCGATCGCGTTCATACGAATCCCATAGCGTGCCCATTCAACCGCTAATGAACGAGTCATGCCGAGCACGCCAGCTTTGGCTGCTGCCGATGGCACCACAAAGCCGCTGCCCGTCCAAGCGTAGGTAGTGACGATGTTCAAACATTGGCCACCGCGGCCAGCTTCGATCCATTTTTTGCCTAAAGCCAAGGTGCAGTAGAACGTGCCATGCAACACGATGCCTAAAACTGCATCAACGGCGCGGTGCGAAAGCTTCTCGGTGGGGCTGATGAAGTTGCCAGCAGCATTATTGACCAGAATATCAACCGTGCCAAAATGATTCCAAACGCTATCGATCATCTGTTCAACAGCTTCTGGGTCGCGCACATCGCAGCTAACGGTAAAGACTTCGCCGCCTTTTTCGGCCATCATTTCATTAGCTGCATTGGTCAATTTTTCAGCATTGCGGCTGGTAATCGCCAATTTTGCGCCCAATTCAAGGAAGCGCTCACCCATTGAACGCCCCAAGCCCGAACCTCCACCAGTGATGATGATCACCTTGTCTTTGAGCAGATCTGAACGAAACATGCACAACCTCCTTGTTGGGCTATCGGCGCGATCAGGCTTCTTTGATCTGCGCGTAATGTTGCCAGAATGTTGGGTACGAGACGGTTACGGCTTCGGCTTCGTCGATAATTGTTTCGCCTTCGGCCACCAAACCAGCGACCGCCAAAGCCATCGCGATGCGATGATCGCCATGCGATTGAACCGTTGCGCCGTGGAGTTCGCCACCGCCAGCAATCACCATGCCGTCGGGCGTGGCTTCGAGGCTTGCGCCCATTGCGCTCAATTCGCTCACCACCGTTGCCACCCGATCGGTTTCTTTGGCGCGGAGTTCTTCTGCGTCGGCTACCACCGTTTCGCCAACGGCACAAGCTGCGGCAACGGCCAACACTGGAATTTCATCGATCAAGCGTGGAATCAAATCGCCATCGATACGTGTGCCACGCAATCCACCGCCGCGCACAGTTACATCGCCAACTGGCTCAGCACCTTCGTTGCGCTCATTGCTAATCGTGATATTCGCACCCATGGCTTTGAGCACATCAAGCGCCCCAGTGCGGCTTGGATTCAAACCCACGCCCAAGGTTGTAATTTCAGCATCAGGGTGAATTGCCGCCGCGACCCACCAAAAGGTTGCCGACGAAGGATCGCCAGGGACGTGCAACGAAAGCGGATAGGGAAACACTGGATGGCTTGGTGGATAGAGCACAATTTCATCATCTTTGACCGTCAGATCAATGCCCATTGCAATCAGCATGCGCTCAGTATGATCGCGACTGACGATCTTGCCCGTCAAGCGCATTGGGGCATCGCCAGTGAGGCCCGCCAAGAGCAAGGCCGATTTGACTTGGGCGCTGGCAATTGGCAATTCATAATTGCCGCCATGAATCGTTGTGCCCCGAATCACCAGCGGCGCACGATTGCCATTGTCGCGGCCATCTAAGTTGGCTCCAAGTTGACGTAATGGATCGGTAATCCGGCGTTGTGGTCGTGAACGCAGCGAGGCATCACCAGTTAACACGCTTAAAAATGGCTGACCAGCCAGCAAGCCAGCCAGCAAGCGCAGCGTCGTGCCCGAATTACCACAATCTAAAACATCGCTTGGCTCGCGCAAACCGCGCAAACCGCGTCCAAACACCCGCACTTTATCATCGCTGTGTTCGATTTCAACGCCCATTTGGCGCAAACAGGCGATCGATGAAAGACAATCAGCGCCTGGCAAGAAGCCGGTAATTTCGGCGTTGCCCTCGGCCAAGGCATTGAACAATACCGAGCGATGCGAGATCGATTTATCTCCAGGCACACTGAACGCGCCACGCAGGCGCTTGGCATGACTAACTGTCTGTTTCATCGGGCGTTGACTCCTGAATTGCGGCGGGGGGCAGCCCCATGTGGTGTTCAAAGCGGGCGAGGGCGGCAACCAATTGTTCTTGGCGCACGGCGCTGGTCAGGTCGCCACGGGTGCGTTCGAGCACGGCGCGCAGCGCATCGGTGGTGCGGCGCAGGCCACTGGTTACAGCATCAGGGAAATCGACAGTTACCAAAAAGCTATAGATTTCATCCATCTGATCAAGCAAGCGTTCGCCGCTATCGACCTTGCCGTGGCGCAGGCCATCGAGAATATAGCGCCGCAGTTCGCTGGCGGCCTCGGCTAAGCCATTTAAATAGGCTGCTGCTTCCACGCCCAAGGTTTGATGGTTGGGCAAGCTTTCGCCGCGCACTAAGGCCAAGGTCAAGGCAGCTTCGGCATATTCTTTAAAAGCATCTTGGGTATAGCCAGCGTAGAGCAAGGCCGGATACGGTTGGAGGCGTTCGCGCAAGCTTTGGGCTGCTGCTGCCGTTTCGGCTAAAAGTGGTTCGGCCACAGCCCATTCATGGCGGTGAACTGCCCGAATTGTGTTTGCGCATTGACGAATGAGTTCGCGAGCAGATTTGAGCGCGATTTCGCGGGTTGCATGAATCGCCTCCAACTCGCTAATGAGGGTCGTTGTTTCAATACTCACAGCGTTGTCCTTGTTAGGATCTCTGGTGTAAAACTGCGCATAGCATACTTGGCATGACGCGATAAGTCAAAGTAGCGCAAGTTGGCATTTTTGCATAATTGATTGAGCGCTGAGCAGTGGCTGGGGGAATTTCCCCTCACCCCCAACCCCGCTCCCGTGGCGCGGGCGAGGGAATTTAACGCCATGGTTCTTCGTCAATTCTTAGTAAAAAAATGCGTGCTCCCCCTCGCCCGCGTTTTCGTGGGAGAGGGGGCTGGGGGGTGAGGGAACGCTCCACCGCCGACCAATCGCTCAAAACCGACCCTTGTAAGGCTTGGGGGGTGAGGGGATCACAAACAAGGAAAAGTCTAGAGAATGAGGGAATGAGCAAGCGCAAGCTTATTTGCCAAATGCTGCTTGCCATGTCAACGGCCCCACAATTCCATCGCGGGTTAGGCCATAGGTCGATTGCAAATTGAGCACTGCTTGTTCGGTGCCAGCGCCAAACGCACCATCAACCGTTACGCCAAGCAACGTCTGAATTGCGCGCACTGCATCGCCGTTGCTGCCATTTTGCACGGTTTTGATCAATTTGGCGAAGGTTTGCGCGCCAACAACGCCATCGGCGGTCAAGCCATTGGCGCTTTGGAAGCTGCGTACTGCTTGTTCGGTGCCAGCGCCAAACGCGCCATCGGCAGTTAGTGAATGACCATGCGAGCGCAACAAATATTGAGCTGCTTTTACATCGTTGCCCGAACTGCCATTGCGCAGGGTTGGCCATGCTGGCAAGCTCGGAGTTGTGCCACCGGCGATCGTGCCAATCGCCACATTATCGTAATAGAAGGTAAGGATGGAACGCCAGGTTGAGCCATTATCAGCCAAATATTTCGAACCCCACTGGCTCATGTATAAGCCAACCGTCCAGCCATGATTTTGGCTGCATTGGCCCGAGCTGCGGCTGCCATTGTAGGAGCCAGCGCAATATTGGCTTTGGAAAATTGCATTATTTTTGATCAAGCGATAGTTCCAAGTATCATCAACCGCTGCGTTGGTGCTGGCATACGAAACATTGGGGTTATACACTTGGTCGGCGGTGGTATCTTTGGTGTCGTAGCCTTTGCCCGGATATTTGGGGTACATCGTGCGATACCAAGCATAGGTTTTCGAGGCCATCGCACCCGAACGCAACGATTCAGTACGCCAACCAGCAACCCACTCGTTGGGCAACACATGCTTAACATAGGTTTTGAAATTAACGGTATCAATCCGGCCAAGGCTAACGCGATAGACGCGAATTGTGGCTGGCGGCGTGGTATTCGTGCCCGCTAGCACTTGGTTTAATTCAGCATCGTTGAGGCTAGCTTCTTGCGCTGCATTGGTGGTTAAACGGTGTGGTTGCACATCAATAATTTCAGCTTGTTGATCGCCTGCTTTGTCGGCCAGCGAGAGTGGTGCATCAACCAACAGCGTATCATTCGGAATCAACTGGGCATTGCGTAAGCGCCAAGCGCGATAGCCCTGCGCCTCGACCTCGACCTCAATCGCTTGGCTATCGTTGGTTGATACGGTAAAATGCGCAATGCCTGCTTCGTTGGTAATGCTTGTTAGGCCTAAGCTTGCTAGCGAAACTGTGACATTGCGCAACGGCTTGCCATCAGGGCTGCTGACCGTCACGCTTACATTCGCTCGTTGCTGGTTGCGGGTTTGGGCCGCAATTGGCTGTTGAATCAATAAACCCAGCGCCAAACTGAGGATTCCCAACCAACGCCATGTTAATCTGCGCAGCATCAATGCTCCTTCCACTGAAGAAAATAGCCTGCGTGATTGCTCACGTTGCCGCCAGTATAGCCCGAACATCTTAAAATTTTCTTAATCAAGGCTGCTAATTCTAAAAAATTCCTTAATTTATGTAGTGAGAGGATGATCGTTTAATGAATACCAAACGCTCAATCATTTTGGTGCTGGCGCTAGCGCTGGGAGTTGTCTACGGAACTGTGGTTGAAATGACGCTTGATCCATGGGGCGGCTATACCGAATTGATCACGTTTTTTAGCTTTATAACGGTCTGTGCTTCATATCCTGCCAAAACATTCTATCGCTTCATCAGTGGCATGTTGAGTGGCATTCTTGGGATGCTAGTTATGTATGGCATCGCCTATGCGCAGGGGGATTTGGGCGCTGGAGCCGATGTTTTGTTCTATGCTGGTTTATTTTCTTGGAGTTTATTTGGGGTTCAATTTGGCATTGTTGCCGCAGTCTTAGCATCAGGATTATGGTTTTTGAGCAGCTATAGATTAAAAAAAACCTAGCCAAGTTTACGAATAAGCGCTGATCAACATAGAGGTGGCGATCGAATTATCAAAATCTTCGATCGCCACCTTTTTGATTTAGGGTTGACTATGTTTCTGCTTTTCAAGTTGTTTCAAGCTGAATTTCCATAACAACCAGCCCATAATGATGCTAAACACGGTCGCAATAATTAATCCTAAGCCACCCAACAACCAACCGAAAAAGAGAATACTCATAATGATCGTTCCAAGCCAACGCGACCAAAAGAAACGGCGCTGTTGGCGTTTTAATTGGGGAATTGGATCAAATGGCGTTTGATACATAATGCTCAGTTCTCCTCTGAAAAATAATATATTCACACGAGGAATTATAATCGATGGGCGCATTTAATACACTGCATTTGCAAGCACCATGTTTGGCATGTGGAGCCGAAATAGCGCTGGTGTTGCAATTTAAGTATGCAGAAAATTGGCAGTACGAATATAAGCTGAACGATCAATTGCGTTGGAATAGTCGCCATCCTCGCTCTAATGATGGCAAGCCAGGAGCTGCGCATGTTGTTATTTCAGCAATTTCCGAAGATTGCCCAGTTTGCAAGCACGATGGCGATGATTACCTGATTCATGTTTATAACGATGTGTTGACCAGCATCGAACCTGATGATCAGCGCTATAACTTTTTCGATGCTCAGCGCGATTACGTGGTTTTAGCGGAATGATGCAAATAAAGCATTCTTGCTCGCCACGTGGGTGATTCAATTCACCTTCCCATTCTCTAACCCAGCTACTATAATAAGCAACGCTGTGTTTTTTCAAAAGGATGGGTTATGCAAACCAAACGTTCATTGGTTGCCATTGGGCTGGCCTTGGCTATCGCTCTATTGAGTGTGTTTGCGGCCAATGGCCTCAGCTCATCAAGCGCTGCCTCATCGTCGGATGGGCTTTGGCAAGACGTTGCTGAACAACGGATTACGCTCAAAGGCCAGCGCGAAATTGTGCCGTTGGTCTATCGCACGGTCGGCCTCGATTTGGCTGGCTTGGGCAAACGTCTAGAACAAGCGCCGCTCGAAAGCGCGGTTAAGGTTCAGCAATCAGCATTCTTGCTGAATTTACCCTTGCCCAACGGTGAATTTCGCCAATTTCGGGTGGTCGAATCGCCCATTATGGAGCCAGCCTTGGCGGCGAAGTTCCCTGAATTGCGCACCTACTTGGCGCAAGGCTACGACGACCCAGAAATGGTTGCGCGGCTTGATCTGACTCCAGCAGGCTTCCACGGCTTGATTTTGGCTCCTGAAGGGCGCTATTTTATTGACCCCTACAGCCGCAACGACACCGCCAACTACCTTGTGTACGATAGCCGTAACTTTGTGGCCGACCCAGCCAAATTGGCGAGCAAGGGCGATGTCGATTATGTTGGTGAAACGCCAATTACCAATCCGTTCCCTGATCGGTTTGCGATTGGCGAAACCTTGCGTACCTATCGGCTGGCTATGGCGGCAACTGGTGAATACACCAGTTTTCATGGCGGCACGGTCAATCAGGCAATGGCGGCAATCGTCACCAGCGTCAACCGAGTTAACAGTGTTTATGAGCGCGACCTTGCGGTGCGTATGGTCTTGATCGCCAACAATAACTTGATTGTGTATACCAATGGCAGCACCGACCCCTACGAGAATGATGATGGCCTGACAATGCTTGACGAAAATCAGAGCAACCTTTCCAGCGTGATTGGCAACGCCAATTATGATATTGGCCACGTTTTTAGCACTGGTGGCGGCGGGGTTGCCGAGCTTGGCTCTGTTTGTGTGTCAAGTGTCAAAGCCCAAGGCGTGACTGGTTCGTCGGCTCCAATTGGCGATCCATTTGATATTGATTATGTGGCCCACGAAATTGGCCACCAATTTGCTGGCAATCACACCTTCAATAGCACGCTTGATGCTTGTGGTGAAGGTAACCGCGAAGGCCCAGCCGCCTACGAACCAGGCAGTGGCTCAACGATTATGGCCTACGCTGGTATCTGTGGCTCAGAAAACTTGCAACCAAACAGCGATCCCTACTTCCATGCCAAAAGCTTGGAAGAAATGAGCGCCTTTATTACGACTGGGGCTGGAGCCAGCTGTGGCACGACCAGCGCAACTGGCAACACGCCACCAACTGCCAATGCTGGGGCCGATTACACGATTCCAGCTAACACGCCATTTGAATTGACTGGTAATGGCAGCGATAGCAACGGCGATAGCCTGACCTACAACTGGGAACAATACGATTTGGGCGCAGCCTCGCCACCAAGCACCGATAATGGCAATCGGCCAATTTTCCGCAGCTTCAATTCAACCACATCGACCAGTCGCACGTTCCCACGCTTGACCAATGTTCTGAACAATAGCACGACGATTGGTGAAGTGATGGCGACGACCAACCGCACCATGAACTTCCGTTTGACCGTGCGCGATAATCGGGCTGGTGGCGGTGGTTTTGGCTTTGATACAGCTCGCGTGACAACGGTTAATGCTGCTGGCCCCTTCCGAGTAACTGCGCCAAATACCGCGGTAACTTGGGCTGGCTTTAGCAATCAAACCGTTACTTGGAATGTTGCCAATACCACGGCAGCTCCAGTCCTATGTAGCACCGTTAATATTTTGTTCTCAAGCAATGGCGGTACGAGCTTTAGCGCTGTGTTGAGCAATACGCCCAACGATGGTAGCGAAAGCATCAGCGTGCCAAATGTTGCAACCACCACAGGCCGGATTAAAGTGCAATGTGCCAACAATATCTTCTTTGATATTGGCAATGCTAACTTTACCGTAACTGCCAGCAATGCAACGGTTACGCCAACGAGCGTAACGACCGAAACCCCAACCAATACGCCAACCGCAACCGCCACCACGGTTACCCCAACGTCAACTACGGTAACGCCAACCGTCACGACGACCCCAGGCTCGTCAGTTGTCTACCTGCCATTGACGACCAAACAGCCCTAAAAATCCGAACACGGCCTACTTGAAATTTCAGGTAGGCCGTGTCCTCCACACAGAAATATACAGTTTTGAGCTAGCTAGACCAAGTTAGGCTTGGTTAACCACCGTTACATCGAGCAACTTCTCCGACACTTTATCGATCAATTGATCAATAAAAAAAGGCTTGGCAATCATCTCGGTTACCCCAGCCTCACGGGCTTCGCGTTGCAATTTGACACTATCATAGGCAGTAATCATCAGCATTGGTTGGGTTGCACCTTGCGAACGCAGCGCGCGAATCAGATCCAAACCAGACATTTCACGCATATGATGATCAGTCAGCAGAATATCGGCTGGCTCTTGCAACCATAAATTCAACGCTTCCTCGCCATGATAGGCCCGAACAACTTCAACGTCAGGGATGCTGCGGAGGCCAATGATTAAAGTCATGGCAATCGCTGTATCATCTTCGGCAATTAAAATGCGTTTGGTCATGGTTGGTCTCCTACTGTGCTGCTAGCATCCCCACCCACACTGATACAAGTACTTTTGTATCATAGAGGTACTATTGTAGCGGGTGGCTGGTAATGGCACAACACCCATAAAGGTGAATAAATTGGGATCATATGTCGAGTAAAAGCTGCTGTTATCACCCCTCTGAGGGAACAACAGCAGCTACGGGTTGTGCCAATATTTAGTTAAAGCAAGATCTAGGCCAACTAACGTCGCCAACGAGGTCGCAGCATTTGTTTGACGATTGAGCGCCAGCCCCGACTAATTGAGCGCGGCCATAAGGTTCTACTGACCATCGCACGATCGTTTTCAATTTCCTCGGGGTCAAGCCGCACGTGGCTGCCATATTGCTCGGCAGTGTAGGCATCGGCGAGGCGGCGCAAAGTTCGGCGCTGGCCAGGCATTTCTTTAGCTAATTCGCTGGCAAACTCTTGGGGCGTGCGCTCTGCTCGTTGCTCCAACCCTGCCCAACGTGCCAATAACCCAATAAAGCCATAGGCCCGCGCCGCAGGTCGCAAGCCGCGAAATTCGCGTTGCAACAATCCCCAGAGCAGCAAAATAACCATGCCAATGATTGCACAAATAATTGCCAACCATCGCCAGAAGGGGCTGCGTTCGACAACTGGCGGCGGTGCATCGTCAACTGGCAAGGCTTGTGGCTCGATCGTTGGAATTGGCGTGGTTTGGTAGTTTTCGCGCAGATCTTGCAAGGCATCGAAATCGGTTGCTGGTTGTTGAACTTGGCCTGCATTTGGCCCAATATCGTCGGGGTTTTCGCTGTTGTCTTCTGCTTGGGCTGGGCCGTCAGGCCGAATTGGCACGGTCACATAGCCCGCTGGAGTTGGCTCAAAGCGAATCCAGCCATAATCCATAAAATAGACTTCGGGCCAGCTATGGGCAATCGAGTCACGGACAATGTAGACTTGGCGATCTGCATCATAATCGCCAGTTGCATAGCCTTGTACCCAGCGCGCCGGAATTCCTTGCGCGCGCAACATCAACACCATCGAGCCTGCAAAGTAATCGCAATAGCCGCGGCGCAAATTGAACAAGAAGTTTTCGATCGGGTCGGCATCTGCTGGCGGTGCAGGAATTTGATCATCATAGGGCATTTGGCGCAGATAATTTTCCAGCGCTACTGCTTTATCATAGGCGGTTTCTGCACCGGCAGCGGTGGTTAATTGGCGCGACAAGCCACCAATATTGCGCATCGCTTGGGTATCGGGCAATTGTAGGTAGCGCTGAAGCCAAGGCGGATAGTCAGTTGACGCACTGCGCAAGCTTTGCTTATCAACATTGCTAATCAGCGAAACTACGCTATATTCAAAATCACGGTTGGCTGGGCCTTGATTGAAGTAAATCGCGCTATCGGCAAAGTTTGGCAGCATCGTTTCACTATCCGAGATAATAAAGGTGTGCTGCACCAAGACGGGAACGCTCCACGTCAGTGGCGAGGTTGCAGCAGGCAGTTGCTGATCGCCACGGGTTTGCATCAGCTTAATAGTTTGGGTAAATGGCTCGCGGCCATTCGTGTCAATTTGGGTCAGCGTATCATCGGGATTAATCGGGGTTAGCGCTTCGCGGCGCGTTGATGTCCGCCGAACCTGCCATGCGATGTCGCCAGTGGTATTTTGCCAGCCTTTGCCATCGTACAAATCCCAAGCATTCGAGCGCCAATATTCGGCGGAAGGCGCTTTGACTTCGAGCACAACTTCGTTGGTTGCCGAACGTGCGCCGCCAAGTTGCACCGTATTGTTGGCGAAATTGGCTCCGTTGCCATTTGGCACGACCACATTGCCCACTCCTTGCTGCCCCCGATCAGCGCGAATAGCGCCATTGTCGGGCAAGAAGAAATCAATTGGGCGGCTCAAATTCTCGCCAAAAATCCGTAATTGGGCATTGGTAATATTGGCTGGCATCAATGCTGCCATCAAAACCAAACTAAAACATGCCAACACTCCCGCCCACAAGTAGCGCAACGACAGCCATTCCTGCTGCTCCAAAAAGCCAGCATCCCATGCATGTTGGCGTTGCGCATAGGTTTGGGTTACCAAAAAGAGTAGCGCAACTAGCAAAAAGAGCCAGAACGAGGCAATTGGCTTGGGAATAGCATAGGTCAAATTAGCCATCAACAGGCTACCATTGAGCATGACCAAGCGCCAATTCCAGCGCCAGCGCATGAGCAACCAAATGCTGCTATAGGCAAAAATCCAAGCCAAGAGCAAACCCGCCAGCGAAAAGAGATAATAATCTTCGATGCGTTCGCCAGTTTTGGCCGCGCGAATTGCTGCAATCCCCCGAATCAGCAGATCCGTCCAGCGATCAACTTGGCCATCGAGGCGTGGATCAAGTGGCACAAAGCGAATCGCCCACGCCAAGCCCATAAAAAGGCTCAGCACATGGGCAATAAAGGCGGGCAAGGCTTGCCAACGGGCAAATAATGCTGCTACCACCAATCCGCCAAGCGCCACAATCCGCATGCGTTCAAAGCCTTCGACCCATTCCGATTCAACCACATTGGTCACGACCAGCAAGGCCATAATGCTGGCTAACGTCCAGGTTAGCAAACCATAGCTTGGTTGAAAAAAAGCACGAACTCGTTGCAGCATAGGGGATTCCTCAATCTAGCATGCGGGCTACTTGTATTTTAAAATGGCTCTTGGGCTTGCTGGGTTAGTAGTTGATGAGCATCGGCTTAGGCCAGCAGGCGTTTAAATAAGCGCTCGGCATTGGCAGTGGTGATGGTGGCAACTTCATCGAGGCTTAAATTGCGCAAACGGGCAATTGCCTCGGCCACATAAGCGACATAGCTTGGCTCATTGCGCTTGCCGCGATATGGGTGCGGCGTAAGATAGGGCGCATCAGTTTCAATCAAAATCCGATCAAGCGGCGCACGTTGCATCACATTCTGCAATTCAACGGCTTTTTTAAACGTCACTGGGCCAGAGAACGAAAGATAAAAGCCCACATCCAAACAGGCTTCTGCATAGGCCCAATCGCCGCTGAACGAATGCATCACGCCAGCTTGGCCCCGCGCCGCCGAATCCAACACCCGCACCGTATCGGCAACTGCATCGCGACTATGGATGACCACCGGAAAATCAAGCTCGCGAGCCATAGTCAGTTGTTGGCGAAACAGCTGCTCTTGAACATCGTGGGGCGCGCGATCGTGATAATAATCGAGGCCGATTTCGCCTAACGCTACGACCCGCGGCTGCGCCAACAGCTCACGAATTTGGGCTAATTCAGCCTCACCAGTTTCTAAGGCATAATGTGGTTGAATTCCAACGCTGGCCCAAACCATGGGCTGGCTCTGGGCCAAGGCAACGCTGGCACGTGATGAGGGCAAATCGTAGCCAATATTGATCATGCGGGTTACGCCAGCTGCTTGAGCACGCTCAAACACAGCCGCCCGATCATCATTAAATTGATCGCTATGAACGTGAGTATGGGTATCAATTAACATGAATGTTCCTAGAATGATACGGCTTGGACACAAGCACAATTTGGTGCAACCTAGCCAGCAAATATTATACCCAATCAGCGCACACAATAGCAAAATTCTGTTACCATACAACCACGATTAAGTTATGGAGGATGATTCCTATGGCAGTACGTTCAGCTGAAGCAACATGGACTGGCTCTTTACGCGAAGGCGCAGGCTCGGTCAAAACTGGCAGTGGCGCAGTCGAAGGTAGCTACTCATTTCCTTCACGCTTTGAAGATGGCACTGGCACGAACCCCGAAGAACTGATTGCAGCCGCGCATGCTGGTTGTTACTCAATGGCCTTGACCGCTGATCTCGGTCGCGGTGGCTACGAACCAAAGAGCGTGCACACCGTTGCGAAGGTGCATCTCGAACGCGGCGACGGTGGCTTCAGCATCACCAAAATCGAGTTGCACACCGAAGCCGAAGTGCCAAACATCGATGCAGCAGCCTTTGCTGAAATCGCTGAAAAAGCCAAAGTCAACTGCCCAATCTCGAAGGCTTTGGCAGCAGTGCCAAGCATCGAATTGAACGCAACCTTGAAATAAGCTTGCGTTATAGAACGTTGAGGTTGATTCCCCTTGGGCAGCTAATGCTCAAGGGGTTTGTTGTTAAAAGCTGAGGGAATTATCTGTATCGTAACCCTCATGCCTTGTGAAATTTGGTGCAACATTGCAGCATTTTTAAAACTCGTTATAATCATGACGCAGTATGTCATAAATCAATGCTATACTGCAAACTAAGCAACCAAAAATCCTCTCAATTCTTTTAATCTGCGTCAATTGCAAAGGAGCACCTTCGATGGCAGACCTCAGCACGATAACTGTTAGTGATTACATTGCGACCGCCCTGCCGGAACAATTGGCCAGCCAAAGCAGTGGCTTGGAAGATGCAACCTATGCAATTCAATATCTGGTAGACGGAACGGCCTACGCTGTGAGCTACAGCGGCGGTCGCGGCGAAGTTGTCACTGGCACGGTCGAAAATCCTTTATTGACGGTGACGCTTGACGAGCCAACCTGGCGCGGCGTGATTACCGAAGAAACCGCTTCGGCAGATGCCTTGGTTAGCCCAGCTAAAATGAGCACCAGCCGCCTCGAAAAATTGCAAAATCTCAAAGGTAAATTCAATCTTGAATTGACCAAAGCTGATGGCAGCGTGGCCTACTCAACCACTACCTTCAATGGCGTTGATACCCCAGAAGTTACCCTCATGATGAAGGCCGAAGATTACGCCAAAATCCTCAAGGGCGAACTCAATAGCCAAATGGCGTTTATGACCGGCAAACTCAAATTCAAAGGCGACATGAATTTCCTCATGAAGCTCGGCACACTCATGTAATTGCAGAAGGATGAAGGATGAAGGATGAAGGATGAAACATTAATTTAAATTCATCCCTCATCCCTCATCCTTCATACTTTCTTTGAGGGAGCAACGATGATTTCCTTCTCTCCATCTGAAGAACAAGCCCTGATTGTTGATACACTCAAACGTTTTGCCAAGGATCGCCTGCGCTCGATTTTTCGCGAGGCCGATGAAAATGGCGAATTGCCAGCCGACTTGTTGAACAAAGGCTGGGAATTAGGTTTGGTCGGTTCGTCGATTCCTGAGCAATACGGCGGTTTCGGCGAGTTTTCGGCAGTAACTGGTGCGTTGGCGCTCGAAGAATTGGCGTGGGGCGATTTGGCTAGTGCACTGGCCTTGAGCGCTCCTGCAAGCTTTGCCTTTGCTGTCTTGGCTGCTGGCACGGAAGCCCAACGCGAAGCCCTTTTGCCCCAATTTAGCGAAGAACGCTTCATCAATGCCACCTCGGCCTTGATCGAGCCACGCCTGCAATTCAACCCGCGCAAATTGCAAACCACAGCTACCCGTGATGGTGATGGCTATGTGTTGAATGGGGTCAAAAGCTATGTGCCATTGGCCAGCAGCGCCGAACATTTCTTAATTTATGCTGCTGAAGATGGCCAAACCCAAGCCTTTATTGTGCCCGCCAAAACTGCTGGCCTCAGCGTTGGCGAACGCGAAAAATTGATGGGCGTGCGCGCGCTCGAAGTTGCCCGCGTAACCCTTGATAACGTCAACGTTGCAGCTGATGCCAAACTTGGCGGCGACGCAGGGATCGATTTTAGCCGTTTGTACGCTCGTTCGCAAGTTGCGCTTTCAGCATTGGCAATTGGGGTTGCGCGTGGAGCCTACGAATATGCACTCGATTACGCTCGCAATCGCCAAACCTTCGGCGAAGCAATCGGCCAACGCCAATCAATCGCCTTTATGCTGGCCGAAATGTTGGTCGAAATTGATGGCGCGCGCTTGATGGTGTGGGAAGCGGCTTGGAAGCTCGATAACAACCAAGAAGTGACCCGCGACGCGCTGATGGCCAAACATAACGCCGACAAAACCGTGCTGATGGTCTGCGACCGTGCCTTGCAAATTCTTGGCGGTCACGGCTACATCCGCGAGTTTCCTGTCGAGCTGTGGCTACGCAACGCTCGCGGCTTCACCACCTTCGACGGCTTGGCAATGGTCTAGGAAAAGCAAAAGTCAGAAGTCAAAAGTCAAAAAGTTCAGAAACCGAAGATGAAAGACTGAAAGCCAAATAGCTTAATCAAAGCAGACTCTAGCATTTTGATTTTTGCCTTCTGTCCTTTGACTTCATATTTTTTTTGATTTTTGCCTTTTGCCCTTTGACTTCATACATGGGGGTTCTCATGGCGATTGATTTTAAATTATCGGAAAGCATTGATACCCAACGCCAAATGACGCAGATGGTGGCCGAGCAAATGATGCGGCCTGTCTCGCGCCATTTCGATGAGCACGAACACGATATTCCATGGGATTACATCAATGCGATGTGGCCAATTATGCGCCAAAATCCTATGTTTGGGGTGGTCGATAAGCCAGAAACGGCGGTTGACCCTAACAAACCCAAAAAGCCCAAAACTGGCAACGTGCGCATGGTGCATTTGATCGAAGCGCTCTCATGGGGCGATGCTGGGATCTATTTGACTACACCAGGCGGAGCCTTGGGTGGTGCTGCGGTTGCTGCCGCTGGCACCAGCGAGCAAAAAAGCCGCTTCTTGGCCCGCTTCGCCGATAGCGAAACCCCAGTCTGGGGATCGATGGCCATGACCGAGCCACAAGCTGGCTCGGATACCTCGGCGATTCGCACCACCGCCGTGCGCGATGGTGATTCGTGGATCTTAAACGGTGAAAAGATCTATTGTACTGGTGGCCGTTTGTCGCTCGAAGAATCGCAAGGTTTGGTAGTGGTTTGGGCCACGGTCGATCCCAAGCTTGGCCGCGCTGGCATGAAGGCCTTTGTGGTCGAAGCTGGCACGCCTGGCATGGAAGTGACTAAGCTTGAGCACAAGATGGGGATTCGCGCCAGCGATACCGCTGCCGTAGTCTTTACCGATTGTCGGATTCCGTTCGATAACGTGCTTGGCAATCCTGAAATTCCTAAACCTGAAGCAACCGCTGCTAGTGCTGATGCTCCCAAGGGCTTCAAAGGCGCAATGAAAACCTTTGATGCCACTCGCCCAGCAGTCGCAGCCTCGGCCTTGGGCATTGCCCGCGCAGCCTTGGAATTGTTGCGCGAACAATTGACCGCCGCCGGCGTGGCAATTCGCGACGATGTGCCAGTCCACGAGATGAGCGCTGTCGAGCGCGATTTGTTGGAGCTGGAAGCCCAGCACAAAGCAGCTTGGTTGCTCACGCTCAAAGCCGCGTGGATGATGGATTCAGGCGAAGCCAACACCGTTGAAGCCTCAGCCTGCAAAGTCAAAGCTGGCGAAGCCGCAACCGTGATTACCCAAAAAGCTGTTGAACTCTTGGGGCCATTGGGCTACACCCGCGAACTTTTGGCCGAAAAGTGGATGCGCGATGCCAAGATCAACGACATTTTTGAAGGCACTGGCCAAATCAACCGCTTGATTATTGCCCGCCGGATTTTGGGCTTCTCGTCACGCGAATTGAAATAAACTGCTACTATGGAGCACGCAGTGGCTACGGCTGCTGCGTGCTTTTTTGTTTTTGGTCTTAGCCACGAGGTCGTTCATGCAAGCCCCAGCCAGTGTCATCAACCACGCCAACATTATAGAAACCTTTGGTCAAGCCAGTTTTGAGCAATTAGTCCAAGCCACCTATCAGGGCGATCCGTTGGCCGATGCGGTAATTGCTGAATTTGGCCAAGCTGGCAGCGCAGCCCGCCAAGCACTTCAAACTGGCTTAACTGATGGACTTGACCATGTTAAAGGTGATTTTCCAGCGGTGCGTGCCTTTTTGGCTGCCGCCGAAACCCTGCCCACGTGGGTTGATGTTGCGCAGCTTGAGCGCGGCGCACAAGCCTATTGCTCAATTGGTGTGCTTTGGTTGACCTTGGCGCTTGGGCCTGGCTCGTTGGTGCATACCTACAGCGCGCCAACGATCGCCGATCTCTTGGTGCAAACTGGCGATCTCGAACACATGGCAACCAAACGCATCATCGACACCGGCACATGGGGCATGGCGATTGCGATTCCGCAAGCTTTGCAACGCGGTAGGCTTGGCTATGTGCATAGTTTGCAAGTGCGCTTGCTCCACGCCCAAATTCGCAATTCGTTGCTCAAACGCAATTGGGATACAAGCAAAACTGGTTTGCCAATTAATCAATTGGAAATGGTGCGCACCTGGCTGGATTTTACCTATGTGCCATTTACGGCGCTGGCTCGCTTTGGCATCGATTTTACTAGTGCCGAATTAGGCGATTTGTATCATCTTTGGCGCTACATTGGCTACTTGCTCGGAATCGATCCCACCATCTATCAAAGCGTCATTGATCAAGCTTCGGCGGCGCGTTTGTTAGATTGGGTTGATAGCAGCATGCAACCGCCCAATGCTAGCTCACGCCGCTTGACTGCCGCCATGATCCAAGCGGTCAGCGAGTTGGTGCAACCGCTGATTAACCGTTCGTTTAAATTTTCGTTTGCCTTGGTGACTGCGCTGACTCACCATTTTCATGGTCGGCAACTTTCGCGCCAACTAGGTATCAAACGCTCGTGGATAAGTGCATTCGTGCCGTTGGTGGTGATAGCAAATCGTTGGCAACGTCGCAAATTACGTCGCAACCAAAATGCTTGGCAAGCCCAAATTCAAACCACTGCCAACGATTTTTACGAGCGCGTCGTCAATGCTGATCAAACCGCGTATCAAGCAAAAAAAGCTATTGAACAGCGCTAAGCATCCATGTCACATCTAGCATTGCTGAACCGTCTTGACTCCAGAATGTTTTTACAAACTGGAGTTTTCGCATGAATAGCCAAAAACCAATGGTTGTGATCGGTGGCGGTTTAGCAGGCCTGACGGCGGCCAATTATCTGGCGCGGGCTGGCAAACAGGTGATCGTTTTGGAGCGGGCCAAGGAGTTTGGTGGCCGTGCCCGCACTAATCGCGAAGCTGGCTTTGAGTTGAATTTCGGCCCGCATGCCTTATATTTGAAGGGTGCTGGCGCGCGGGTCTTGCGCGAGTTGCAGCTGATGCCCACTGGCTCGAAGCCGGTCGCGCCCGATGTGTTGTGGGCTGAGCAGCAGCTTTATCCAACCAACTCGATTAAGGCTGCGCTGACCACGCCCTTGCTCAGCCGCCGCGCCAAATGGCAATTTTTACGCACTTTTGCCAAAATTCAATTTACCAACCCAGCTGATTATGCAGATCGTAGTTTTGCCCAATGGATTGAGCAACAGGCCGACGATCCACGCACCCGTCAATTGTTGGCGATGTTTGGGCGCTTGACGACCTATGGCGCTGCCAACGATTTGCAAAGTGCCGCCGCAACCCTAGAAAATATCAAAACTGGCCTTGCTGGAGTGTTGTATGTTGATCATGGTTGGCTGACGATTGTGCAATCGTTGGTTGATAAAGCGCAGCAGTTAGGCGTTGATTTGCGCACCAGCCAACGGGTTCAGGCCATCCAACAAAGCCATGCTGGCGCAACAATTCAGCTTGCCGATGGGAGCAGCATTCAGGCCGAGGCGGTGGTGTTGGCGGTCACGCCGCAAGCAGCCAACGAGTTGATTGGCGCTAAGAGCCAGCTATTTCAACGCCATTATCAACGCATGCAGCCAATTACCGCCGCAACCTTAGATTTGGGCTTGCGCCAATTGCCCCAGCCAAAGCGCCAATTTTTGTTAGGCGTTGATCAGCCGTATTATGCGGTTGCCCACTCGCGCTATGCCAAACTCGCGCCGCAAGGCCAAACCATGTTGCATGTGATGAAATATCTCGACCAGCGCCAATCAAACGATCCCAAGCAAACCCGCGCCGAATTGGAAAATTTGCTTGACCACTATCAAGCTGGTTGGCGCGATCAGTTGATTACCAGCCGATTTTTGCCTTCAATCACCGTCAGTTATGATCTGCCGCAAGTCCAATTTGGCGGCTTGACTGGACGTACCCCAGTGGTTTTGGCCGATTGCCCAAATGTTTATTTGGCAGGCGATTGGGTTGGAGCCGAAGGCCAGTTAGCCGATGCTAGTTTTGCTAGCGGCTATACTGCGGCCAAAATCATGCTTCAGCCTGCGGCCCAAAGCTACATGCGCACTGTAGGAGCCGTAGCATGAATCAAATCGAACTATTCGAGAGCTATCGTGGTTATTTGTTCGGCATCGCCTATCGCATGCTTGGCAGCGTGATGGATGCAGAAGATTGTTTGCAAGAAGTCTTTTTGCGCTGGCAAAGCCATGCAGAAGCAGTGGCAAACCCACGGGCTTGGCTGGCAACCGTAGCCACCCGTTGGTGTCTCGATCAGCTGAATACGGCGCGCCAGCAACGCGAGCAATACATTGGCGAATGGCTGCCCGAGCCATTAATTACGCCAGCGCCAAGCAGCGAGCTTGAGCAAGCAGAATCGCTATCGACGGCGTTTTTGGTGCTGTTGGAGCGGCTTTCACCAGCAGAACGGGCAGTTTTTTTGCTGCACAAAGTTTTTGGCTACGAATATAGCGAGATTGGCGAAATTGTGGGTAAAAGTGCGGTGGCCTGTCGCCAACTTGGCCATCGTGCAGCAGAGCATGTGGCCCAAGCTCGCCCACGTTTCAAGGTGGAGCCAAGCGTGCAGCAACGGCTTAGTACGCAATTTTTGCAAAGTTGTGCCACCGGCGATTTACAGAGCTTGATGAGTTTGCTTGCTGAAGATGTGGTGTTGCGCAGCGATGGCGGCGGCGTGGTGCAAGCGGCACGCAATCCAATATATGGGCCATCGGCGGTTGGACGCTTCTTGTTGGGCGTGCTGCCAAAATTGCCAGCCAATAGTATTTTCGAGCCACGCTTGATCAACGGCCAACCTGGGTTTGTGGCGATGGTTGATGGTCACGCCAGCGGCACCTTAATCTTAGATCTGCTTGATCAACAGATTGGTGGCATTTACATCATGCTCAACCCCTATAAATTGCAGCATTTGGCGCAATAATGATCGCAAATAGAAATTCAGCTTGTTTCACCACCCTTCCGTCCCGACTCAAGGCGGGAAACGCAGGGGGGGCAGCCCCCTGCACCCCCAAATATTTGATTGATGGATTATTACTGTTTATGCTGTTTCTCTGCCTAAGAGACTTCGCGCTCTTCGCGGTTCTGTTAGTTCCCGTGGCCACGGTACTGATTGCTGCGCAGATACTGATTGAAGGTTTCGAACTCGGCCAAATACATTTTGCGCAACAAGCCGGGCGATAGCAGCCGCTCGATCAAGCCCATCAGGCCGGGCTTGGCTTCGGCGCGCGTGTGCAAGGTCAGTTTCGAGCGATTTTCGCCATTGGGTGTGACGGTAAAGGTTGTGATAATTCCCGAATCGTAATCGGTTTCGACCAAAACGCTGCCCGGGCTTGGCTCGGTTACATGCATGCGCATGGTCTGTTTGCGCCCAAAAGCCTCAGTTTCGGTTACAAAAATTGTGCCTTTGCCAATGCCACCTTGCTCGACCGTGAGGCTTTTAAAATATTTTTTTGGCACAATATGCGGATGCCCATCGCGATAATCGGCAATAATTTGATACACCGTCTCGGCTGGGGCCTCAATATCTCCGCTAATTTCAAAGATCAGTGGTTTCATATGTGCGAGCTCCTCGCTAAAATACGATTAAATCGTCAGCACAGATCACTTTTATCATCAACAATGATTAACGGTCAGCGATTGTGCGATCTGTAACAAATGGTTTGACTGCTATTCTACGGCGAAATATGGTACGATACTAGCTACTAAAGACCGACATTGATTGTGTGCAGCCGCACAAAGGAGTTGCGATGCAAATTATCCAAGCGGGCTTGGATGAACTTGAGCGCCTTGTGCCATTATTCGATGGCTATCGCCAATTTTACCGTCAAGCCAGCGATTGTGCTGCCGCGCGCGTTTTCTTGCACGATCGGCTGAGCAAGAGTGAATCGATCATCTTTTTGGCGCAAACTCCTGAAGCAGGCTTAGGCTTTTGTCAACTGTACCCTAGTTTTTCCTCGGTTTCAATGCGGCGAATTTGGATTTTGAACGATCTGTTTGTGGCTGAGCATGCGCGAGGTCAAGGTGTGGCTTCGGGCTTGCTGAATGCTGCGCGCGATTGGGCGATTAGCACCAAGAGCAAGGGCCTCGTGCTCGAAACCGAAGTGACGAATGTGCAGGCGCAACGGCTCTACGAGCAGCATGGCTGGCAAAAAACTGTTGATGAATATTTCTATTCATTGAGTGTTTAAGCGCGCTCAATCGTTTGCAAATCAACCAGAAATTGAAAACGGCTATGGTACAATAGCTCCATTGACTCGCAACGATGCGGGTCAATCCTCATTGTGGAGGAATTGAACTCACCATGGTAGAAAAGTCTATGCCAACGATTGATGACATTTATGCTGCGGCCAATGTTTTAGGCCCAATTATCACCCAAACTCCACTCTTGCCAGCTGAACAACTGAGCCAAGAACTTGGCGGCCAAATTATTTATAAAGCTGAAAATACCCAACGCGCCGGGTCATTCAAAGTGCGCGGTGCCTATACCAAAATCAATTCGCTCTCGGCTGAAGAAAAAGCCCACGGTGTCATTACGCACTCAGCAGGCAATCATGCCCAAGGTGTGGCCTTGGCTGCCCAATTAAATGGGATCAAAGCCACCGTGGTAATGCCCGAGTTTGCGCCATTGGCCAAAATTACCTCAGCCCAGCGCATGGGCGCAGAAGTAATTTTGCATGGAGCATCATTTGACGATGCTGGCGCGCATGCCCGCGAATTGCAAGCCAAAACTGGCGCGACCTATGTCCATGCCTTTGATGATCCGTTTACGATTGCTGGTCAAGGCACACTTGGCCTAGAACTTGCCGATATGTTGCCTGACCAAGGTGGCACGGTGGTTGTGCCAATTGGCGGCGGCGGAATGATGGCTGGGATTGCACTGGCCTTGCGTTCGCTGCGCCCCAATGTGCGCTTAATCGGGGTTCAGGCGGCTGGCTGCCCTTCGATGATCGCCTCGCAACAAGCAGGCAAGCCCGTGGCTGTGCCGCATGCAGCGACAATCTGCGATGGGATTGCGGTCAAACGACCAGGTGAATTGACACTGCCGATTATCACTCAATTGGTTGACGATATTGTGACCGTTGATGATGATGCTGCGGCGCGTGCTTTAGTCCATGTGTTGCAATATAGCCGCATGGTTGTTGAAGGCGCGGGCGCGGTTGGCGTGGCGGCACTGCTCGAAGGCGCAATTCGCTTGCGCCCAAATGAACCAACCTTGGTGGTGCTGAGCGGTGGCAACATCGATGGCAACTTCTTGGCACGGATTATTGAACAAGTTTTGGTCAAACAAGGACGCTATTTGCGGGTGCGCACCAGCGTTCCTGATCGTCCGGGAAATCTTGCTCCCGTGGTGAATGCGATTGCCCAAGCTGGCGCGAATGTGATCGACATCAACCATCGGCGGGCGGTTTGGCAACTGCCGCTTGATCGGGTGGGAATTGAGATGATTCTCGAAGTGCGCGATGAAGCGCATGGCCAATCTATCATTGACATGTTGGAAACACACGGCTATCACATCGAGCGTTTTGGCCAACGTGTGTGGCCGGTGTAATCGATGGTTGATGCGCTTCGCATGAACTGTCTACGGTAGGGCTTATGCCAATTCGAATGATTGCAACCGATATTGACCTTACCCTGCTTGATGACCGCGGCCAATTGCCCCCGACCAATATCGAGGCGTTGGCCTTAGCTGCTCGTCAAGGGATTCGCGTGGTTTTAGCCACTGCCCGCCGCCGTGAAGCTGCCCAAGAAATTGCCCAGCGTTTGCATATTCCAACTGCGCTCGTTTGCCATAATGGCGCACGGGTTTGGGATGAACGTGGGCGTGAGATTGCTCACCACACGATTGATTTAGAGTTGGCTCAGCGGATTGCCGCCATGGCCGATAAGCGTAGCCTGCCGATTGTATTTACGATTGATGAAACCAATTTCGTTACGGCGCAAGCCGCGAATTTAGTTGGTTCGCGCACCGTATCTACGCCAGTTTCGTCACTCGAATTGATCGTGCGGTTGGCTCCGACGCGGATTTTGTGCCATGGCGAGTTGGCAACCCGCGCCGTTGATGAAATTTTGGGCCGCAACTCGCAATTAAAGCAATTTCGCTATTTGCGCAGCAGCGGCGAGGTCTATTCAACCGTCATTTCACATAACGATGCTACCAAAGAACGCGCTTTGGAACATCTCTGCACAACTTGGGGCATTCAACAAAGCGAAGTGCTGGCCATTGGCGATGCTGATGCTGATGTGGGGATGTTGCGCTGGGCTGGAGTTGGGGTTTCATTAACTGGCAGTATGCAGCAAGCAATCGAGGCCGCCGATTGGGTTGCACCCTCGGCGCGCTTTGGTGGGGTTGCGGTTGCGGTGCATCGCTATGTGTTGCAACATCAAAATGTCCGTTCCTAAGGTAAGGATTTATGCAAAAGTTATTAATTGGTTCGAATAATGCCCATAAAGTTGGCGAGTTAAGGGCAATTTTCAGTGGACTGCCGTTCGAATTGTTGACCTTGGCTGATGCAGGCATCGATTATGAGGTTGAGGAAACTGGCACAACCTTTGTTGAAAACGCGCTGCTGAAGGCCGAAACCTATGCCCAAATGAGTGGCTTGCCAACTTTGGCCGATGATTCTGGACTCGAAGTTGCGGCGCTCGATGGCAAACCTGGCATCTACACCGCACGTTGGGCCTTGCCCGACCAAACCAATCCGCATCGGGCCTATGCACGAGTGTTGGAAGAACTGAAGGGCAAGCCCTTTCACGATCGAATTGCGCGCTTTGTGTGTGTAATTGCGATTGCATGGCCCGGCCAGTCAACCGAGGTTGTCGAGGGGATTTTGCCCGGCGTGATTGCCGAAGAGCCACGTGGAGTCGGCGGCTTTGGCTATGATCCGGTGTTTTATCTCTTGGATTACGATAAGCATTTGGCTGAACTTGACCCTGAGGAAAAGAACCGCATTAGCCATCGTGGCCAAGCCTGTGCGCTGGCCCGCGAGGTCTTGGAGCGGCTAGCCAAATAAGCATTTGAACCACGAAGGACACGAAGAGCACGAAGAATGAATTCTTCAATCCCCAAGCTCTTTGAATCCTTCGTGGTTTTGTTTTTAAATCGTGGCTATGGGCTATAGGCTTTTGGCCAAAATAATCATTCGTGCTCTTCGTGCTCTTCGTGGTTCAAAATAGCTTCGCGCTCTCGTTTTTAACATTAAACCACAAAGGACACGAAACCTAATGCTTCGTGCCCTTCGTGCCCTTCGTGGATCAACAATCCATTTATGTTCTATGCTCTATGCTCTAAACCGCCACTTCCTCTTCGCGGCGGAATTGGCTCATATACAGATCGTAGTATGCGCCGCGTTGGGCTAGCAGTTCGGTATGCGTGCCACGCTCGATCACTGCGCCATCTTTGAGCATCAGCACCAAGTCGGCGTTGCGAATGGTGCTCAGACGGTGGGCAATTACAAAGCTGGTTCGGCCTTGCAGCAAGCTATCGAAGGCCTGTTGAATTAAACGTTCGGTACGAGTATCGACGCTCGATGTCGCTTCATCCAAAATCAAAATTCTGGGATTCGCCAGCGCTGCCCGAGCAATCGCGATCAGTTGGCGTTGGCCTTGGCTCAAGCCGCCGCCACGTTCGCCAAGCACTGTTTGATAGCCATTGGCCAAGCGTTCGATAAAGTCGTGGGCCGAAGCCAACTTGGCTGCTGCAATCACTTCTTCGTCGCTGGCATCAAGCCGACCATAACGAATGTTGTTCATGACTGTATCGGAGAACAAGAACGAATCTTGCAGCACAATGCCAATTTGGCGGCGCAAGCTGGCTGCCGTCACATCGCGCACATCAATCCCATCGATCTTGACAGCGCCGCTGGTTACATCGTAGAAGCGAGGCAGCAAGTTGATGATTGTGGTTTTGCCTGCGCCAGTTGGGCCTACAATTGCCACGGTCTGGCCTGGCTTAGCGCTAAAGCTCACGCCGCGCAAAACTGGCTGGCCTTTGGTATATTCAGCTTTGGCATCGATCAACTCGACTTTGCCAACGATTTCGGGCATTTCGCGGGCATCAGGTTTGTCGGTGACATCGGGCATTTCATCGAGCAAGTTGAAAATGCGCTCGCCGCCAGCGATTGCATTTTGCACGTTAGTCCACATCACGGCAATTTGCTGAATTGGTTGGTTGAAGCGTTGGACATATTGCAAAAAGGCAAAAACCAAGCCCAACGAAATTGCGCTTGAGCCAAATAATGGTTGGTCGCGCAGCACTGAAAGCCCGCCAACCACCACGACAATCGCAATTGCCACATAGCCCAACGCTTCGAGCACAGGGTTGAGCGCGCTGGTGAAGGTCGCTGCCCGCACGTTGGCATCGCGATTAGCAGCATTGGTACGCACAAATTGGGCGATGCTTTCTTCTTCACGATTGAAGGCCTGCACTTCGCGTGCGCCAGCGATGCTTTCTTGCAAGCCAGCGTTGACGCTCCCCATTTGTTGGCGAGTTTTGCGGAAGGCTTTGCGCGCTTGACCAGAGAAGTAGAAGGTTGCAATCGCCATAAATGGCACAACACTTAAACTCAATAAGGCATATTGCAGATTTTCCTGCATCATCTTGATTGCGACCCAGCCAATCAGCAAGATCCCGCCAAGCACGTTGAGCAAGGCAAAACCAAGCATCTGCTGAATCGTATCGGTATCGCTGGTGATGCGGCTCATAATATTGCCAGCTTCGTTGCGGGTGTAGAAGCCCAACGACAAGCGATGAATTTGGGCAAACAGATCTTCGCGCATTTGGCGCAAGGCGTGTTGGCCCGACCAGTTCATGGCATAAAACGCCATGCCCTGCAAAATCGAAGCGCCGATGAAGATGCCACACAACAGCAACACCAAACTGCCAAGTCCGCTCAAACGATCGGCACTGCTGATTTCAGTGGTAATTGTGTCGAACCAGCAAGCACTTGGATTGGGCAACAAATAGCAATCGATCGATTGGCCAATCAAATCGGGCGTTGCTACCTGCGCCCACGTGCCAATGATGATAAACACAATGGCCAAGGCAAAGCCAAACCATTTTTTGCGAAAGTAATGGCCAAAGCGTGCCAGCGTCGCGCCCAAGCGTTGCGGTTTTTCGGTTTCGGCTTCTAATAAGTGGCGAGGGCCGCCTAATCCACCCATCATAGCGCTAGGCCTCCTCAACGCTTGAGGCTTCAAGCGCTGCAATGTCGGCATCGCCGACCAGTTGAGAATTGTAAATTTCGGCGTACACGGGGCTGGTTTCCATTAATTCTTCATGGTTGCCACGCGCCACGACTTGGCCTTTTTCCAGCACCAAGATTTGGTCGGCATTCAGCACCGTGCTAATCCGTTGGGCAATCACGACGCTGGTGCGGCCTTGCATCAATTGGTCAAGTGCCTTTTGGATGCGATATTCGGTCATCAAGTCGACGCTGCTGGTCGAATCATCCAAAATCAGCAAGCGTGGATTAAGCAACAAGGCCCGGGCAATCGCAATCCGTTGTTTTTGACCACCAGACAAGGTTGTGCCGCGTTCGCCGACCGAGGTATCGTAGCCTTGGGCAAAGGTCATAATAAAATCGTGGGCCGAAGCAGCTTTGGCCGCAGCCTCAACTTCTTCGATCGTCGCCTCAGGCCGCCCAAAAGCGATGTTATCGCGAATTGAGCCGCTAAATAGATTGGTTTCTTGCAGCACAATCCCAATCTGCGAGCGCAAACTATCGAGTTTTACATCGCGAATATCATAACCATCGATCAGCACCGCGCCTTCGCTGACATCGTAGAAGCGTGGCAACAAGTTGATGATCGTCGATTTGCCGCTGCCCGTTGCGCCGAGCAAGGCGATGGTTTGGCCTGGTTTGGCCTCAAAGCTGACATCACGTAACACTGGATCGCTGCTGCCAAAGTAGCGAAACGTCACATTGCGAAATTCAACTGTGCCTTCAATTGCTGGCAATTCTGTGGCATCAGGTTTGTCGGTAATTTCGCTCTTGGCATCGAGAATTTCGAAAATGCGGGTGGCCGAAGCTCCAGCCTGCGCCATCAGCGAGATGATAAAACCAAGCTGACCCAAGGGAAAAAACACATAAACCAAATACAAGCTAAATTTTTGGTATTCGCCCAAATCGAGCGTGCCGCCTAAGATTTGGCGACCGCCAAAATAGAGAATCCCCGCTTGGCCAAGCTGAGCCACCAAGAAGATCACCGGAAACAAAAATGAGAAAACGCGGCTAATGCGCAGTTGTTGCGCCATCAAATCAGTTGCGGCTACATCAAAGCGTTTGGCTTCAAATGGCTCGCGCGTAAACGCTTTGACAACTTTGATGCCAGCCAGGTTTTCTTGCAAAACCGTGTTGAGCGCCGAAAGTTTGCGTTGCACAACCCCAAACAGCGGTTGGCTGACCTTGCCAAAGATCATAAACATAACCATGGCGACAGGCAGCAAGGGCACAACGACCAGCGCAAGCTGCCAATTGGTGAAGAACAAAATCACCAACGCGCCAACTAAGAGCAACAACGCTTGGGCAGTTAAAATTAAACCTTGGGCGATGAAGGTTCGCACTTTCTCCACATCGTCGGTGGCGCGAATCATCAATTGGCCAGTTTGATTTTGGTCGTAATAAGAAAACGATAAGCGTTGCACGCGGGCAAAAATCTGATTGCGCAGATCAAAGGCCACGCCTTGCGAGGTTTTTTCGGCCATATAGGCTTGCACAAACGAGAAAATGCCACGGATAAAGGCGAAGGCCACAATAATCAAGGCAGCATTGATCAACAACGATTCGCCATTGGTTTGAGCAAGCCGTAGTTGCTCGATCGTTGTGCCAGCTTGTTGGGCTGCGCCAGCTTGCATTGGCTCAGGCACTTGCTTGAAAATGATTCGCGCAATCGAGCCATCGGTTACCGCGTCGATCATGTTTTGCACCAACTGCGGCACTGCCAATTGGGCCAAGGTTGCGAGCGCTAAGGCCACATAGGCCAGAATTGCCGATGTACGTTGGGCACCAAGGTAGGCGATCGCACGACCAAGCCCCCCCGATCCACCGCCAGCTTTCTGTCCACGCTGTGCTTGGGGTTTTCCCATTTGTGCTTGCACGTTGCACATCCTTACAATTTCAATTAGTTAGTTGAACTAACAAATTGTACGCCAAGTTTTTAAAAGATCAATCATACTCTAGTACGAGAAGAGGTATTGATCCACGAAGAGCACCAAGAGCGCGAAGGCTGGAAACCGCGAAGCGCACGAAGATCGCGAAGTTGGGTTTTTAGCCACAGATTGACACAGATTATTTTGATTAGGCTATGGACTTTTGGCTATAGGCTATCGGATTCATCCCTCATCCTTCATCTCTCATAATTTCGCGCCTCTGCGCCTCTGCGTTAAAAATTGATCCACGAAGCGCACGAAGGCTAGAAACCACGAATGTTTATTTTTTTGCTTTCTGACTTTTGACTTTTGACTTAGCATTTCATCCCTCATCCCTCATACTTCATCCTTTATTTCTCTGTTCTATGCTCTCTGTTCTATGCGCTTAATCTCATCTATTTTCTGCGGCGGGCTTGCACTATAATAGAGGTGTGAGGTGTGTTGTGCATCACTGATAGGATTACGCCGATGGGAATTCCACGCCATATTCCACTTCCAGTTACACCGCTGCTTGGTCGCATTCAGGAAATGGCTCAGCTTGAGCAACTTTTGCCCGATCCCACAATTCGTTTGGTTACTTTGGCCGGGCCTGGTGGCGCAGGCAAAACCCGCTTAGCGCTCGAAGCAGGCCGCACCGTCTGCGAGCAGTTTGCCGATGGCGCGTTATTTGTCAGTTTGGCACATGTCTACGATGTTGATTTAGTGTTGCCGACCCTCGCCCAAGCTTTCAATATTAGTCGGCTGGGCAACCAATCGCTCTTGGCTAGCGTTGGGGCGTGGTTGGCCGAACAAGAATTATTGTTGATTTTAGATAATTTGGAACAGGTGATTGATGTTACCTCGTTGTTGGTGCAATTATTGGCCTTGGCTCCCAAATTAACTATTTTGGCTACGAGCCGCGAGGTGCTAAATGTTCAGGGCGAATATCGCTTGCCCGTGCCGCCGCTGAGCCTGCCACCGAGCAGCCAGCCTATGGCGATTGAACAATTAAGCGAATTTAGCGCCACCCGCCTGTTTATCGAACGCGCCAAAGCAGCCCGCCCGCACATTCCGCTGAATGCCAATGATGCGCAAAGTATCGCCACCATTTGCCAACGCCTCGATGGCCTGCCCTTGGCGATTGAATTAGTCGCGGCCTATACCAAGGTTTTTACGCCGCAAGAATTATTAAATCGTTTCAGTTATAGCCTTGATGTGCCCGTGGGCGGCGCGCGTGATCTGCCCAACCGCCAGCAAACCCTGCGTCAATGCATCGATTGGAGCTACCAACGCCTGACTGCTGAGGAACAAACGGTTTTTTGCTATCTCAGCGTGCTAGTGAGCAGTTGGACAATGGCTGCCGTCGAGCAGATGTGCGCTGGCCAAGCCAATGTGGTCGCCACCGTTTTAGCCTTGGTCAACAAAAGCTTGGTGGTCGAGCAAACAACTCACGATGGTCAAACCCGTTTTACGATGTTGCAAACGATCGCCGAATTTGCCCGTGAGCAAGCGGTGCTGCGCGAGGATTTTCAGACGATCTGTCAACGCCATGCGCGTTATTATTTGCAGATGGTTGCCCAAGCAGCGCCCCATTTGCGCGATCAGCAACAAGCTCATTGGTTGCGCCAACTCGATGCAGAACAGGGCAATATTTACGCCGCCTTGCAATGGACGCTTGATCATGCGGTGGCTGAATCGATCGAACTGTTTCCGGCAATTAATTTGTGGATTACCTATCGCCGCCGTCATGGCGATGTTTGGTGGATCGAGCGCATGCTTGAGGCCAGCAGCACAATTCGCTCTGGCGCACGAGTTGAAACGCTCTCGACCGCTGGCTGGTTCATTCTCAATCAAGGCTTGTTTGCTCAGGCAGAAACCATTTTTGAACAAGCCCTGAGCCTCGCCCGCGCTTTGCAAATTCCCATGAGCATTGGCTTGGCGCTGCATGGCGTTGGCGAAATTGCCTATCATCGTGGCGATTATGCCCAAGCCATCACGCTCTACGAAGAAAGTGTGCAGATTTTCGAGCAGCTTGATGATCATAATGAGTTGGCTTGGTCACTTGATCATTTGGGGCGGGCCTGTATTCAGCAAGGCCAATGGAAACGCGCAGCCTTGCTTTTTGCCCGGGCGCATCAGCTTTTCTCGCGCTTGGGCCATTTGTGGGGCGATGCCTTTGCGCTCAATCACTGCGGTATCGTCGCCGCCGCCCAGCAAGATTATGATCAAGCGCAGCGGTTTATCGAAGCCAGCATTGCGATTGCTGAACAATTGCACGACCCATGGCATCGTGCCGAGGGCTTGCATCAATTAGGCTTGATTGCGCTCGCTCGTCAGCAGCCCGATCAAGCATTAACCTCGCTCTACGAGAGCTTTAATTTGCGCCGCCAACATCAATTATTACCGATGATCGCCAGTTCGTTGGAAGCTTTGGCGCGGGTTGCCCAAGCCCAACAACATTGGTCGTGGGCAGTGCAATTGAGCAGCCGCGCCGATACGCTGCGCTTGCAAAGCGGCGAGCCAATGCCAGCCACCGAGCAGCGCATTCAACAACACTTATTGGATGAAGCCAAACGTTTGCTTGGCGAGCAGCATTATCAACACGATTGGGAGCAAGGCCAACAACTTGAACTTGATATGGTGACTTTGCGCCAGCCAACGACCCAACATCCCACGCCGTTGCTGACCAAACGCGAACACGAATTGCTCACATTAATCGCTCAAGGCAAAAGTAATAGCGAAATTGCACTCGAATTGGTGCTTAGCCCGTTTACGGTCAACAACCATTTGCGGGCAATTTATCGCAAATTGGGCGTTTCGACTCGTAGTGCGGCAGCCTATATTGCCCGCGAACGGGGCTTGCTCGAAAGCCTCGAACCACGAGTCTAGGCCCGATCGGCAACTGGCTGTTCTCGGATTATAATAGGGCTTGAACCAGTTACGAGCCTATTTGAGGATAGCAATGCGAGTATTACTTGTTGGAGCCGGCGGACGTGAACATGCCTTGGCATGGAAAATCGCCCAATCGCCTTTATGCGAACACCTGTGGATCGTCCCTGGGAATCCCGGCACGGCAACGCTTGGTACAAATGTCGATTTAGCCGCAGACGATGCTGCGGGAATTGTGGGTTTAGCCACCCGCGAACAGATAGATTTAGTGGTTGTTGGGCCAGAAGCGCCCTTGGTCGAAGGCTTGGGCGAAGTCTGCGATGCCGTCGATTTGGCGATGTTTGGGCCGTCGTCTGAGGCGGCCCAGCTTGAGGGCAGCAAAGCCTTCGCCAAAATGATTATGCTTGAAGCTGGCGTGCCAACCGCTGCCGCGCATACCTTCGATGATCCCGCCGCTGCAATTGCCTTTGTTGAAGCTGGGCAACAAGCGTGGGTCGTCAAAGCTGATGGTTTGGCTGCTGGCAAGGGCGTAATCGTACCTGCTGCTGGCGATGTCGCCGCCACGATCAGCGCGATTCGAGAATTGGCCGCGACCAACGCAGGCAATCGTTTGGTGCTCGAAGAATTATTAACTGGCCCCGAAGTGTCGCTGTTGGCCTTGTGCGATGGCGAACGCGCGCTACCGCTGATCGCTGCCCAAGACCACAAGCGCATCGGCGATAACGACACTGGCGGCAACACTGGTGGCATGGGTTCATATGCGCCAGCCCCAATTTTGCCCTATGCCGAGGCTCAAGCCTTGGTCGATGTGATTTTTACTCCAGTGCTGCGCACCATGGCCGCGCGCAATATTCCCTATCGTGGCGTGTTGTATGCTGGCTTGATGCTCACGCCGAGCGGCGTAAAAGTTATCGAATTTAATGCCCGCTTTGGCGACCCCGAAACCCAAGCCCTGCTGCCCTTGCTCAAAAGCGATTTGCTCGAACTGCTGCACAAAGTTGCTACCAGCAATTTGGCCGATGTCATGATCGAGTGGCACGACGGCGCGGCGGTGTGTGTGGTGCTTTCCGCTGAAGGCTACCCCGCCAAACCCCGCACTGGCGACGTGATCACTGGCTTGGAGCGCTTGCCGAGCGATGTTTTGGCCTTTCACGCTGGAACGGCGACCAACACCCAAGGCGAGTTGGTGACCGCAGGCGGGCGCGTTTTGGGCATCACCGCAGTTGCGCCAACATTGCGCGAAGCCCGCGATAAAGCCTACGCCGCGAGCAAATTGGTGCAATTTGCAGGCAAATATCAGCGCAGCGACATTGCGGCACGGGGGTTAGCAGAATGATGCGGCTTGCCGTGATGGTATCGGGCAGTGGCTCGAATTTACAAGCCTTGATTGATGCCCAAAAAGCGCAACAACTCAACGCTACGATCAATGTGGTCATTTGCGACCAGCCCAAAGCCCAAGCAATCAGCCGCACCTTGGCCGCCCGCATTCCTGTGATTTGCGTGCCATTGGCTAAAAAAGCTAGCCGCGAGCAATGGGCTGAGCAAATTAGCCAATTATTGGCGGCTTTTACTCCCGATTTGATTGTGATGGCGGGCTGGATGAAGGTCATGCCAGCAGCGTTTGTTGAGCGCTGGACTCCCAACATTATTAATCAACACCCAGCTTTGTTGCCCGACGATGGCGGCGAATTCTACACCCTCAGCGATGGCCGCCAAATTCCAGCCATTCGTGGGGCGCATGCGGTGCGCGATGCCCTGGACTTGGGCGTGCCAGTCACTGGTTGCACCGTGCACCAAATTACGCCAATCGTTGATGTTGGCCCAGTTTTGGCCAAAGCTGAGGTTGCTGTTTTGCCCAACGACGATCAAGCCAGTTTGCATGAACGCATCAAACAAGCTGAACGGCGTATTTTAGTTGACGTAATTAATAATTTGGCTCAAACCGTTGCCTAAATTCTGCCCTAGCCGTAGCGATTGCATTCTCAACCTGCTACGGCTAGCGCTATTCTGTGGGAGATCTGTCAATGACGACAACAGCAGAAAAAATCGCTGAGTTGCGGCGACGACGTGAACAAGCAGCAACCACTGATCCCAAGGCTGCCGAAAAGCAACATGCGCGTGGCAAATTAACTGCCCGCGAGCGGATAGAGTGCTTGCTTGATCCCGATTCGTTTGTGGAACTCGATGCTTTGGCGGTTCACCGTTCGACCGCCTTCGGGCTAGAAAACAAGCGGATTCTCGGCGATGGCGTAATTACTGGCCATGGCACGATCGACGGTCGCCAAGTTTGTGTGTTTTCGCAAGATTTCACGGTGCTTGGTGGCTCGTTGGGCGAAGTATTTGCCGAAAAAATCGTCAAAGTGATGGATTTGGCAATGCGCATGGGCGTGCCGCTGATTGGCATCAACGATAGCGGCGGCGCACGCATCCAAGAGGGTGTTGTCGCGCTTGGTGGCTACGCCGAAATTTTCTATCGCAATGTTGTGGCTTCGGGCGTAATTCCGCAGCTTTCGATTATTGCAGGGCCATGTGCTGGCGGCGCGGTCTATTCGCCTGCCATGACCGACTTCATTTTGATGGTCAAAGGCTCCTCGCAGATGTTCATCACTGGCCCAGACGTGATTAAAACGGTGACTGGCGAGGAAGTGACCCAAGAGCAATTGGGCGGCGCGATGACCCACAACAGCAAATCCGGGGTTGCCCATTTTGCTGCTGATGATGAAGATGAATGTTTCGAGCAATTGCGCACCCTGCTTTCCTTCCTGCCGCTGAATAATATGGATGATGCGCCAGTTATCGAGCCAAGCGATGATCCTGAGCGTATGGATGACGCGCTGCAAAGCATTATTCCCGATCAGCCCAAAAAGCCCTACGATATGAAAGCCGTGATCGAATTAATTGTTGATGATGGCTTTTTCTTCGAGGTGCAGCCACATTTTGCGCCCAATTTGGTGATTGGCTTTGCACGGCTTGATGGCATGCCCGTGGGCATTGTTGGCAATCAGCCAGCCGCATTAGCCGGAACTCTCGATATTGATTCGTCCGTCAAGGGTGCACGCTTTGTACGCTTTTGCGATGCCTTCAATATTCCGTTGATCACCTTTGTGGATGTGCCTGGTTTCTTGCCTGGCATCAATCAAGAGTATGGTGGAATTATTCGCCATGGCGCGAAACTGTTGTATGCCTATTGCGAAGCAACCGTGCCCAAGCTGACCGTGATTACCCGCAAGGCCTATGGCGGCGCATACGATGTGATGGCCTCGAAGCATATTCGCGCCGATTTTAACTTTGCTTGGCCAACCGCCGAAATTGCTGTGATGGGCGCAAGCGGCGCGGTTTCGATCATCTTCCGTAAAGAGATTGCCGAATCAGCAGATCCAGTGGCGACCAATGCCGAGCTGATTCACAATTATGAAGAACGCTTTGCCAACCCCTACATTGCAGCCGAACGCGGCTATGTTGATTCGGTGATCGAGCCACGCGAAACCCGCCCAGCCTTGATCAAAGCGCTGCGTTTATCGCGCACCAAGCGCCAAAGCCTGCCCCCGCGCAAACATGGCAATATGCCGTTGTAGTGTAGAAACAGGGGCTAGGGGTCAGGGGCCAGAGTTTAAGTTTACAACCATGAAGGGCACGAACATGATGCTTCGTGTCCTTTGGGCTTTAAATTTGAGCCACGAAGCACCGAAACCACGACCAACGCGAAGATTAATTTTTTTGCCACAGATTGGCACAGATTTTTAGGATTATGTTTGTGCCAGCCCATAGCTGTACTGGTTCATTGGATTAGCAACCATGTCCCCTCACCCCAGCCCCCTCTCCCACGCAGCGGGCGAGGGGCTTTAATCGCGTGGTTCTGCCGCACTGCGCGGTGAAAACGGGTGCTCCCCCTCGCCCGCGTTTTCGTGGGAGAGGGGGCTGGGGGGTGAGGGAACGATCCTTGTTGCCAATGCAATGAACTAATACATATAGGATATAGGCTATCGGAACAATTGCTGCTAGTTCAACGCCATCTACGCTAGCCAAGAGCCAGATTTTTAGCCACAGATTGCCACAGATATATTTGATTATATTCTGCTATACCACATATGCTTGAATTCCATCAATAAACTTTCGCCAGCCCATAGCCAAAAGCCATCGCTTCTCTGCGTTAAATTTCATCCCTCGCTTATGTTCTATGCTCTATGTTCTATGTTCTGTTCTTCTTCTCTATCCTTAATCTTTCGTGTATTGACTTTCTTTGAATGACGAGTATATTTATGACTGATGAGTCATTAAAATACTGATGAGTCGAAAATCATCAAGCATAGCGTAAGAAGTAGGCAAATATGGCAGCGAATCAAGCAAGCGATCATTCTCAGCAGCTGGTACGTCCCTTAAAAGAGCGGCAGCGCGAGCAGCGCGAGGCCATGATTTTGGCGGCGGCGCATGCGGTCTTTCTTGCCAAGGGCTATCACGAGGCTTCGATTGACGAGATTGCAGGCCAAGTTGGCATCTCCAAAGGTGTAATCTATCAACATTTTGCTAGCAAAGAGGATTTAGTTGAGGCCCTGATTGCCCAACAAATTAGCGATTTTCTGGCGATGCTTGATCGTGTGTTGCAAGCGCCTAGCTCGGTTTGCGCACGCTTGGAGCAGATTTTGGCCTATGCCTATGCTGGCTTGAACAGCCAACACAGCGGGGTTCTGCTCGAACTGCATCATCGGATTGGCTTACCCAACGCAGTGATTGAAAAACGCCCTCAGCTTCAAGCCCAAGTTGTCCAGGCCACGAACCGCCTGAGTAGCTTATTTGACGAGGGCAAAGCCAGCGGCGAACTCAATGCCCAGATTCCAACGCCAATTATGGTGGCCACATTTATTGGCTTGTTATCGTTGCGTGGCTACGAGCAATTAATCGCCAGCAACCAATTCAGCCCTGCCGACTTGATTCCGCATATTAGCCAGATCTTCTTTCGCGGCACCGTTACTACAAGCAGTTAACGCCATTTTTTTGCTATCGAATAAGCAAGGAGCTTTCTATGACGCAACAACAAGCGCACATATATGCTGATGATTCAATTGCCCAAATTTTTCAACCAAGCTCAATTGAAAATCCGTATCCGTTGTTTGCCGAGCTGCGCGCCAAAGCCGCAGTTGTGGCAGTACCCTCGCCCTATGAATTTATCAAAGCCGATGCATGGCTGATAACCCGTTATGCAGAAGCAGTGCAGGTGTTAAAAGATAGCCGCTTTACGGTCGATGCGACCATTCTCAACCCTGGGGCTGGCGTATTTGGCCAAACTGCCGCTGACGGAGCAGAAGATCGCAGTTTCTTGGGCGCAAAATCGATGGTCAGTGCTGATGGAGCCGAGCACTCGCGCTTGCGCAGCTTAGTTGCCAAGGCCTTTACGCCGCGTTATATCGAACAGTTACGCCCGCGCATCCAAGAGCTAGCCGACGAATTGCTTGATCAGGTGCAGGCCCAAGGCTCGATGGATTTGGTGCACGATTATGCTTATCCACTGCCAATTAATGTCATCTCCGAGATGCTGGGTGTGCCAGCTGATGAGCGCGACCAGATGCGTTTGTGGTCGGATGCGCTGACCAGCCATAGCCCAGAAAGCCAAGTCCAATTACGTGAATTTGCCATGTATGTGCAAACGCTAATCGCCGATAAACGCCGCAATCCGCAGGATGATTTGATTAGCAAATTGGTCGAGTTGGAAGCAACTGGCGATGCACTCAGCGAATCAGAATTATTGGCAACTGCTGGCTTGCTGATTTTCGCAGGCCACGAAACAACCTCGAATTTATTGAGCATTGGCTCGTTGATGTTGCTTGATCATCCCGCGCAACGTGTTCGTTTGCAAGCAGACCCAAGCTTAATTCCGGCGGCGGTTGAAGAATTATTACGCTTCAATGGGCCAATTTTCAGCCCCGCCCCACGCTTTGCGCTCGAAGATTTGGAGCTGGCAGGCCAGCAGATTCGGCGTGGCGATTTGGTCTTGGTGGCGCTTGGCTCAGCCAATCACGATGAAAGTGTGTTCGAAAACCCCGAAGAATTAGATATTGCACGCCAAATTAGTCGCCAACTGGCGTTTGGTCATGGCGTGCATTTCTGTTTGGGTGCGCCGCTGGCCCGCTTAGAAGGCGAAATTGCCTTTACTACCTTATTGCAACGGATGCCCAATTTGCGTTTAGCCGTGCCGCGTGAGCAAATCGCTTGGCGCGATAACATCAATTTACGTGGTCTCAAAGCCCTACCAGTAAACTTCTAGCTCGCTGTTACTATCAATTTTTCATGCTACCTACAGGAGTTGATCGATGCGTTTACACGATAGAGTTGTGGTGATTACGGGAGCCGCCTCCGGGATGGGCTTGGCGATGGCAACTCGTTTTGCCGCCGAAGGAGCCAAATTGGTGCTTGGCGATTGGAATGCTGAGCGGCTTGAAGCGGCGCTTGCCACAATTCAAGCTACTGGTGCGGCAGTGGTTGGTGCCCAAGGCAATATTGCCGAGCAAGCGAGCGCCGAAGCTTTGGTTGATTTAGCCATCAGCACCTATGGCCACATCGATGTGCTTTGCAACAATGCTGGCGTGATGGATTCGATGCAAGGCATCGCTGAGGTTTCCGACGAAACTTGGCGACGGGTGCTGAGCATCAACCTTGAAGGCCCGATGTTTACCAGTCGGCAAGCACTTAAATATATGCTGGTGCGTGGCAGTGGGGCGATTGTCAATGTTGCATCAACCGCAGGAATTCATGGCGGCTCGGCGGGTGCGGCCTACACAGCCTCGAAACATTCCTTGGTTGGGCTAACGCGCAACACAGCGTGGATCTACGCTAAGCGCAATATTCGCTGTAACGCAATTTGCCCGGGCGCTACTAAAACCAACATCGTCGAATCGATGAATCGCAGCACAATTGACCCAACCGATGCGGCGCGGGTGAGTGAGTTTACTGCGCTTGCCCCAGCCTATCTCGAACCAACCGACATTGCCAATTTAGCCTTGTTTTTGGCCTCAGACGAGTCGCACCAAATCAACGGCGCGATTATTCCCGCCGATGCAGGCTGGGCTGCTGTTTAATTAATTGATGGGTTAACGTGATGAAACACCAAGCCCGCAGTGCTGAGTAGGGCAGCGCTGCGGGCTTGGTGCTGGCGATTAATTACAAATTGCCACGTTTGGCTTGTTCGCGTTCAATCGCTTCAAAGAGGGCTTTAAAGTTGCCTGCGCCAAAGCCACGGCTGCCCTTGCGTTGAATAATCTCGTAGAACACTGTTGGGCGGTCGCCAACTGGTTTGGTGAAGATTTGCAAGAGATAGCCTTCGTCGTCGCGATCGACCAAAATACCCAGTTCTTGTAAGGTATTGTAGTCTTCGTCGATATGGCCGACGCGGCCTGCCAACGCTGAGTAATAGGTATCTGGCGTGCGCAAAAATTCTACGCCATTATCGCGTAAATGCTTGACAGTTTGAATGATGTCAGGCGTGATCAAGGCAATGTGCTGCGCACCTGGGCCACAATAATAATCGAGATATTCGTCGATTTGCGATTTTTTGCGGCCTTCTGCTGGCTCATTGATTGGGAATTTAATCCGGCCTGTGCCGTTTTGAACGACTTTCGACATCAAGGCGCTATATTCAGTTGAAATATCGTCGTCGGTAAATTGTTGCAATTGGCTAAAGCCGAGGATGCGGGCATAGAAATTGACCCATTCATCCATTTTGCCAAGCTCGACGTTACCCACAATATGGTCAACCGCTGCCAAGCCAGTTGATTCCGACTTTGGTGGATTTTTGACTTTGTTGTAGCCAGGCATAAACGTGCCAGTGTAGCCGTCGCGCTCAATAAATGAGTGGACTGTATCCCCGTAGGTGCGAATCGTAGCTTTGACGACTTTGCCCCATTTGCTTTCCAAGACGGTTGGCTCAAGCACAGCGGTTGCGCCACGGGCCAAGGCTGCTTCAAACGCCGAAGTCGCATTTTCAACTTCGAGCGCAATATCTTTTACGCCATCGCCGTGCAATTTCACATGCTCGGCAATTGGCGAATCGGGATTAAGCGCGCCAGTCAAGACCAAGCGAATATTGCGTTGTTGCATGACAAACGAAACGCGGTCGCGGCTGCCAGTTTCTAAGCCTGCATAAGCAACTGGCGTAAAACCAAAGGCCGTCCGATAGTAATGAGCTGCTTGACGCGCATTACCAACATACATCTCGACATAATCGATGCCACGTAATGCTAAAGGATCAGTCGTAGTGGTAGTTTCTTGTTCTGCCATCGTCATTGATAGGCTCCTTCTGATGAAAACGCCGCAACAATTACTCGCTATAGGGCTGAGCTTGCGCCCAGAATGCCTCGAACGCTACCCGCAGGGTTTGCGCTAGCGATGGGTGATTCAAACATAACGCTGTGATCGATGGTCGCCCCGTGATGGGATCTTGCAGTGAAAGCAAGGCCACCCGACCATCAAATAAATTCATTTTAATTGGTAGTTGTGGCACGAACCGTAATTCTTGGCCAAGGCTACGAAATTGGGCCAACACTGGCCGCAATTGCTCATCTTCCAAGGCGCTCAGTTCATACAAAGCCCGGTATTGCACACCGCGCGAGCGTGGTTCGCGCACTTCGGCCACATTTTCCTCTAGGCTAGAAACGAGTGGCCGTTTGAAACAGGCCAAAATTTCGTGGTCGGCTTGTTGGGCCAAGGTCCAAGCACGGGCGCTAATCTGGCGCGGGTCAAGCAAAACATCAATATAATCCAACGGATTATCTTCGTTGCTGCCTTCGGTGTAGATTGGCTGCATGGTAGCGACAAGGCTTTGGGCGATGGTTTGGGCATCGGCCAATTCGCGTTCCATCACGCTGCGTCGCTCGGCAAGTAGGGCTGGCAAGGCTTGTTCTGGGGCAACCGCGACAAAGGTGCGGCGTGGCCCCATCCGTTCATGGGCTAGGCCTTTGCTGGACAACGATTGCAACACATCGTAGATCCGCTGGCGCGGAATGCTGGTATGGGTTGCGAGCTGCGCCGCCGAGAACGATTGCCGACCAAGTAGCCCCAAATAGGCCGTTGATTCATAGCGACTTAAGCCTAAATCACTGAGTTGATCAATGAGAGATTCATCGTGCATTGGTGTCACCACTGCCTAGTGGTGCTATTGTAGCGAGTTGTCGAATGCTTGTCAATCATGCGCAAAGGCCACAGTCAGCACCGAAGTTTGATTAAGCATGGGATCGTTACCAAGGTAGGATTGGCGCGATCCACATAACCAAATTGTACTACGCCGTGTGATTCGCAAAAATGCTGGCTGATTCATGGCCAAATTATTAAACGAAAACCCCTCTTCCAGCAAACGGAAGAGGGGCGCTGATTCGTTTAACTTTTCAGGTGTTTAGTGGTTGACCCATGAATAGGTATAGCTTGGTTCTTCGAGGCTTAAGGCTTCTTTGGTCAGGTACAGTGGCTTGAAGGTATCAACCATCACCGCTAATTCTTCGGTCGCTGCCTTGCCAATCGAGCCTTCGACCGTGCCTGGATGTGGCCCGTGCGGCATTCCCGATGGGTGCAAGGTGATCGAGCCAAGATCAACGCCACGTCTTGACATAAAATTGCCTTCGACATAATACAGCACTTCATCGCTCTCGACATTTGAGTGATTGTATGGTGCTGGAATCGCCTCAGGATGATAATCGAACATGCGTGGCACAAACGAACAGACCACAAAATTTGGCCCGCTGAAGGTTTGATGCACTGGTGGCGGCTGATGCACGCGCCCAGTAATTGGCTCGAAATCTTCGATATTGAAGGCAAATGGATAGAGATAGCCATCCCAGCCAACCACATCAAATGGATGATGATCAAGCACATGCTTGGTCATACGTCCATGGGCACGCACATGGACGGCAAACTCGCCTTTTTCATCGTGAGGCGTAAGCTCCATCGGAACCCGAATATCGCGCTCGCAGAACGGAGCATGCTCCAGCAATTGGCCATGTTCGTTGCGATAGCGGTTGGGCGTGGTGATTTCGCCCACGGTTTCGAGCACTAGCATTTTGGTTGGCGTGCCGTTGGTGTTGACCCGATAGGTTGTGCCAATCGGAATTACCAAATAATCGCCACGGCGATAGGGAATATTGCCGAAAATCGTTTCGAGCACACCCTCGCCTTCGTGAATGAAGAGCATTTCATCGCCTTCGCCATTGCGATAGAAATAGCTTTGGGGCTCGGTTGGGTGCACAATTCCCATACGCACATCATTATTAACTAACAACATCCGACGGCCACCGATGGGATCGCCGCCTGGTTTATGGGCAAAGGTTTTGAGGTGGCGATGGCGCAGCGCTCCATCTGGCTCCAACTCAATTGCGGTTGAACCGAGATCTTCGACCTTGAGAATCGCAGTTGGGGGATAATGGTGATATAACAGGGCTTCGACCCCGCTAAATCCCTTGGTTCCCATCAACTGTTCCGAATACAACGAACCATCTGGCTTGCGAAATTGGGTATGGCGCTTGTGTGGAATGTTGCCAAGTTTGTGGTAGAAGGGCATCTTCGACCTCCCGCAAAAATGAAAACGACAAGACCAATTCAGCCCTACTTCTGTATTGGCCAGCATGTTGATTATAATCCAAATTGCTAAGTTGGGTAAATGAGAACATAGAACATAGAACATAGGTGTACTGATACATCAGGTTAACCATCGCCTGATCCCCTCACCCCAACCCCTCTCCCACGGCGCGGGCGAGGGGCTTTAACCGCGTGGTTCTCCCGCAATTCCTTGGCGAACAATGGTCGGCTCCCCCTCGCCCGCGTTTAGTGGGAGAGGGGGTTGGGGGGTGAGGGGACATGGTTGCCAACCGAATGAACCAGTACACATAGGAATTAGCGATCAACCTATTGATTCACAAAGTACAAGTTTTTAGCCACGAATTTCACGAATTATGCGTCTATTAATAAAATTAGTGTCTGCCCCCTGACTTCCGATCTCCGATTCCCAATCCCTGGCCCCATTTTAGCTTTTGCCTTCTGACTTTTGCCTTTTGAATTTGACTTCATCCTTGTTAACAACTTGCTCATCAAAAGCGGTTGACGCTACTAGGTAACTCAAGTAAGATTCAATCGCGGCTTGCGTAGCCGTACACCACTATCCACGGGAGATCTTTATGGATTTTAGCAGTTTGGCGTGGCTTGCGGTTATTCCCGCTTTAGGCTTTTTAGTTGTTGTTCATGAGCTAGGCCACTATTGGGTTGGCCGCAAAATGGGCATTAAGATCGAAGAATTTGGCATTGGGTTACCGCCACGCGCCAAAGTGTTGTTCGTGCGTAAGGGCATTCCGTTTACGCTCAACTGGCTGCCACTTGGCGGTTTTGTGCGCTTTGCTGGCGAAGAAGGTGGCTTCGACGACCCTGATAGCCTTGCCTCTGCGCCACCACGCCGCCGGATTCCAGTGATGGCAGCTGGCGTGATTGCGAATGTGATTACGGCAATCATTATGTTTGCAATCATTTTTGCAATTTGGGGCTACCCAAATCTTGATAAAGTGATGGTTGCTTCAACCGACGAATTTGCTTCGAAAGCAGGCTTTGTAGTTGAAGATGTATTTGTGTCGATCAATGGCTCGCCAATTAGCACCGATGAACAAGTACGGCAATTGGTCGAAACCAGTGCTGGCAAGCCCGTTAGTGTGGTTGTACAACGCGATGGTGTCGAACAAACCTTGAGCGTTACGCCCCAATATAGTGCCGAAGCGCAACGCTACCGTTTTGGCGTTGGTTTGGGCAATCCGCGCGAATCAGTTAACATTTTTCAAGCAATCGTCAATGGTTTTACCTATAGTTTTCGCTTGCTTGGCGAAATGTTTATGGGTTTTGCGATGCTGATCGGCGGTTTGCTGGGCACGAATCCAGCGCCTGAAGGCGGCTTAGCTGGCCCAGTCGGCATTGCTCGCTTAACTGGGCAAGTTGCGCGCTCAGGCTTGCGCGATTATCTGAATTTTACGGCCTTGTTGAGTTTGAACTTGGCCTTGATCAACATTCTGCCAATTCCAGCGCTTGATGGTAGCCGAATTATTTTTGCTTTGATTGAAGCCATTCGACGCAAAAAAATTCCGCCCGAACGCGAAGCTGTGGTGCATGCAATTGGGATGATGATGTTGCTTGGTTTAATGCTGTTAGTGACGGTTTCCGACGTGCGCAATATCATTAGTGGCGAGCCAGCGATTACCATGCCGCCAACGCCAACGCCAATCGTTAGGCCGTAAGCCGATGCCAGCGCGTAAGCCGATTATCCGCGCCAGCGAGCTTGGCGAATATGATTTTTGTGCCAGAGCTTGGTGGCTGCGACGTGAATGCGGCTGGCAAGGACGATTTCCTGAACGTTTAGCTCAAGGCGAAGTGGCCCATCAACGCCATGGCCGAGACCTTCAACAAAGCCAATGGTTGCGTACTGTAGCCATTGGTTTGTTGTTGCTAGCAGCCTTAGCCTTGGTATTCGCATGATTTGGCTCGCGATTATTTTGGGCTTGCTTGGCCTGTGGCTGTGGCGACGAAGCAATACGTTGCGCGCCAGCACTGGCCTGCCCTGGCGCACGGTGGTCTATCACGATACAACGCGGCGTGAATTGAGCAAGCCCTTATTTTCGGCTCGTTATCAATTAACTGGTAAGCCCGATTATGTGTTGGCCGATGGCAAGGCCTTGATTCCGGTTGAGGTCAAGCCGCAGCGCCAAGCAACTAGCCCACGCCAAGGCGATATATTGCAACTGGCGGCCTATTGCTTGTTGCTTGAAGAAGCAACTGGGGTTGCTCCGCGCTATGGCTTGTTGCGCTACGCCCAGCATACCTTTCAGGTCGATTGGACTGATCACCTCTATCAGGCCTTGATCGAAACGCTTGACATGATGCGCGCTGATCTGACGCTAACGGAGGTTGACCGTTCGCACGAAGAACCATGGCGCTGTAACGCCTGCGGATTTGGCGACCGCTGCACAGATGCGCTAGAATATGACTAGCACCGTTTATCAATCAGCTCATTGCTAGTAGTCGTTGTGACATTATGAAATTTAAAATTCGCCAACATCCACGCATGAAAGATATTTGTGTCGGTGACGAAGTGGTGTGGAATCCCCAATTGCTGTATGCCAACGTCGAGGAAATTTTTCCGGCGGCGGTTTGTGTCAATTTAGCAATACTCCGCACCGAGCCAATTCCCAAATTAGAGCTGCGGGCGCAACTTTGGCGCGCTGATGATATTGAAAATCTCAGTGTTTGTCGTTGTTGTGGCTCGCGGGAAAATCTGGTTACTCCATGTCATACAGGCGTACCGTTTCGGTTGTGCCAACATTGTTATACCTGCCACATTGAGGAGTCTCTGGCATGAGCCAACGTATTTATCGCTTGCAAGTCACCAAGGATCAGCTTGGGTTTGCAGCGGCGCATTTTATTACCATGCGCGGCAAATGTGAACGCCTGCATGGGCATAATTATCGCGTAACCGTCGAGGTCGAAGGCTTTTTGGGTGAAGATAAGTATGTGGTAGATTTTGGCGTGTTGAAAAAACATGCCGCTGAAATTGCGCGCACGCTCGATCATCGGGTGTTGTTGGCTGCTGAGAATGCAAAAATTGCCTATAGCCAAGCCGCGCAGCACATTACGGTGCGCTACGAAGAAAAATATTATATTTTTCCGCTGGCCGAAGTGATTATGCTGCCAATTGAAAACACCACGGCTGAGCTATTGGCAAGCTATTTTTGCGCCGAATTAAGCGAGCGCTTGCACCAAGATGGGGTTAATACGCTTAAAATGGTTGGGGTTTGGGTTTCCGAAGGGCCGGGCCAACAAGCGTTTGCCAGCATTGAATGGCCGCAAGCTTAAACTATCGAGGGCATAGCTATGGACGGAATTATGAGCGCACTGGTCGTTATTATCGGGGCAATTGGCTTAATTACCCTGCTAATTATGCGTACCAAAACCTATCGCGAACGCCTGCGCTTTCAGGCACGAGCGATGGATCGCCATGTGCGTACAACCAACATTCGCGATGATGTGCGCCAAGATATTTTGGACTTGTTGATTCGCGGCGATCGTTTGGCGGCGATTCAATATGCTCACGAACAAACCCACTTGGATCTTTTAGAAGCGCGCACGTTGGTCGATGATATTGAAAAAGCCTTGAAAAAGCACGACCAAACCCAAGGAACCCCAAGCGATGCCAATTGATCTTGCGCCCCACAACCCGTATGGCTTGACGCTCACCAACGCTGTGCTTGGGCGCTGCGGTGGCTTTGGCGCGGGCACTGATCGCTTGGCAAATATGGCGAATCTTGGGGCAATTATTACCGATCCGCTGGCAACCCGCGATCAAGCGCTGCAACTGCTGCCAACCACTGGCGGCGTGTTGTATCGGTCATCGACGCGTACATGGCGGCGGGCGCAACGCGATGCTGCGCATTGGCAAACGCTGAATCTGCCTGTGTTGCTGACCTTGCAACCACGCAGCCTGCAAGACCTCCAAGAATTATTGCGTAATTTGCAGGAAGGCGAGTGGGCGGCAGTTGTGCTCGATTTGGAGCAAAGTGGCGAATTGCAACACCTTGCGCGCTGGGTTGAATTAGTGCGTAATCAATGGGAAGCTCCGCTGGTGCTGCAAGTTGCGACCGATCAAATTAGCCAATTAACTACGATTCCCCAAACAATCGATGGCATCATGCTTAGTTCGGGGCCGCGGGCCAAGCAAGGCACGCACTATGGGCGTTTGCTCGGGCCTGCGGTTGAGCCATTGTTGCTTTGGGGGGTTGAACGGCTGCGCGAATTGAGCGATAAATCATTAATTTGTAGTGCTCCCAGCCTTGCTAGCCTCGCCAGCCTGCAAGTGCTTGGTGTGCAGGCCGTCGTTTTGGATAGCCTGCTGTGGACAACCAGCACTCACGATTTAGCCCAAGTGAGTTTTTAACCCCCCAACCCCCAGCCCCTCCTTTCAAGGCTAGGTTTTGAGCGATTGGTCGGTGGTGGAGCGTTCCCTCACCCCCAACCCCCTCTCCCACGAAAACGCGGGCGAGGGGGAGTACCCGTTTTTACCGACGCAGTGCGCAAGAACCACCAAAATTAAAGCCCCTCGCCCGCGCTACGGGCGAGGGGTTGGGGTGAGGGGATCTTACCGATCTCAGCATTTCCATCCCTGCCAAAAACTACAGGGCATAGGCCAATTGTCCCCCATGGCCATATTACTCTCCGTGCGCTGAGAACAACACTATTGCGCCTCATTTGTGACTACGAGTTAGAGGTAGACTATCCATATTGAAGTTGTGCTGTTGCAAGCGAGGCTGCATTTTAGAGTGGATGTAGCATTGCCACGGAGGAAGTAGATGGCAACTATTTTAGCAATTGATGACAGTGGCTTGATGCAAGCGTTTTGGGTGCGCATTTTGTCGCGCTCGCAGCATACAGTGGTTACGGTTAGCAGTGGCGATGAAATGCGGGCTGCGCTTACCACGCTCCATCCCCAGTTAATTTTCCTCGATCTCTCATTTCCTGGCGAAAACGGCTTTGAACTGTTAAAACAACTGCGTGGCTATTCGCAGTGCCTGGATATTCCGGTGATTGCCGTCAGTGGCTATGCAGGTGAGGATACGCGCCAAGCTTGCCGCGAAGCAGGTTTTACCGATTTTCTGGCGAAACCGTTCTCATTGGCTGAATTACGGGGCATCTTGACGCGCTATATCGAGCATCCAACCCAGTTGCGAGCCTTGGCGCGCTAAACGTGGGTGTGAATCATGCGGCTGCGCAGTTGTTTGCGCAAGGCTGCAATACCCAAGGCCAGCATAAAACAGCCAGTTTGGGTCAAGACGATCGTGGCTCCCGATGCTAAATCGAAGAAATAGCTCAGGTACATGCCAACGCAGCCAGTTAAACCGCCAATCACGGTTGAAATTCCAAGCATCCGATGAAAGCTATCGGTCAAGAGACGTGCGGTAATTGGTGGAATAACCAACGCAGCAGCGATTAACGTTACGCCCAGAATTTTCATCGAAACGATTAAGGTTGCGGCCAGCATCAACGAAAACAGCGTATCTAGCCAGTTGGTGCGCACGCCATAGACTTGGGCCACATCATTATTAAAGGTCATAAACAGCAGTTGTTTGTAACTGAAAAACACCACTAGCCCGACCATGAGGCACACGCCGCCGATTGCCCAAAGATCGCTGCTGGTTACGCCCAGAATATTGCCAAACAAGGCTGCATCAAACGAGCGGGTAAAGTTGCGATAGCGGCTAATCAAGGCCACACCAATCGCAAAACTTGCTGTTGTAACAATCCCAATTGCTGCATCGGCATTAATTTTGGTGCGCCGCGCGGTTTGATTAATCAGCACTGCGGCAGCAAAACCCCACAAACCAGCCCCAAGGTAGAAATTCCAGGCCAGCACAAACGAAACGACTGCGCCGCCAAAAATTGCGTGCGATAAACCATGGCCAATATAGCTCATCCCACGCAACACAATATACACGCCCAACAGGCCACACAAACTGCCAATCAGCACTGCGGCAACAATGCCATAGCGAAAAAAGCTAAAGCTCAGCGGTTCTAAAAGCTGATTCACTTGAATTCTCCATGGCTGGGTTTAGCACTTCGCCAATAATTGGATTGGGAATCAAATCGCGGTAGCTATGGTCATGCGGGCGTTGTTGAATTAACAGCATTCCTTCATGGCGCACTACAACCATTTCGCTATGATACGTTTGCTCAAGCACGGCAGGTGTAAACACTGCTTCGGGCGTGCCTTGGGCGATAATTGTTTGATTCATGCAGATAATCCACGGCACATGGGCTGCCGCAGAATTCAAATCATGGGTGGTCATTAAAATCGTCATGCCTTGTTGATTCAGCTCGGCCAGCAGGTGCAAAATTGTTTCGGCCACTCGTGGATCAATCCCAGTCGTTGGTTCATCGAGCACCAACATGGCTGGTTTGGCAACCAAGGCGCGGGCCAAAAAGACCCGCTGTTGCTGTCCGCCAGAAAGATTGCGAATGTGTTGTTTGGCTAATTGCTCAATTTCGAGTTGGGCCAACACGGCTTGCACTGCTTGGCGCTCGCTTTTGCGCAGCCACGGCCATGGATTCGCTTGGCGCACCAAGCCCATTGCCACAACCTGCTCAACCGTGACCGGAAAATTCCAATCGACCGTTTCAAGCTGTGGCACATAGGCAATCGTGGGAATTTGGCCATCGACCGGATGCTTACCATGAGTCAGAATCTGGCCATGGCTGGGAGCATGCAAGCCTAAAATTAAGCGCAATAGACTGGTTTTGCCAGCACCGCTTGGCCCAACCAGCGCCGCAAATTGGCCATGGTGCAGATGAATATTAATCTGATCGAGCACGAGGCGCTCTGCATAGCGCAACCCGACATTGCGTAACTCAATAATTGGCTGCATACAAGCCTTGCTCCCTATTGCTGTTGGATGACGTTGCTATCGCTGCCTGGAATGTTGCTGGTATCGAAATTGGCGATTAAGCTTGGGTCGCCGCCAAGATTCTCGGCCATAATTCGCAGATCTTCGGTGAGCAAGCCGAGGTAGGAGTGATTGGCTGCGCCAACTTCGCCAGGTAAATCATCGTCGCGCAAGCTATCGATATACTTTACGCCTGTTTCGCGGCCAATTTGCTCAAGCACTGTCGAAGGGAATACTTCGGAGCCAAAAATCGCTGGCACTTTTTGCTCGCGAATTTGGATAATCAAATCGGCAACATCTTTGGCTGATGGCTCGGAAAAATCGGCTGGCTGAATTGCCCCAATCACGGTCATGCCATAGTGCGGCGCGAAATAGGCCCATGAATCGTGATAGGTCAACAATTTACGGTTTTCAGCAGGTATACTTTCAACCGTCTTTTTTACTGCTACATCAAAGGCTTCGATGCGAGTTTTGAAGGCTGCATAGTTGGCGTTGTAATACTCGGTGTTGGTGGGATCGCGTCGCACTAAGTTGTCGCGCACAATTTCGGCATAGCGTAAGCCATAGAGCGGGTGAGTCCAGAGGTGGGGGTTGGGGCTGCCAGCCTCTTTGGGAAACGAGAAATCGTAGACATATTGCTCTGGCATAATCGTTTGCTCGCCGAGCAATATGATTTCGGCGCTTGGTTGCTTGTTGGCTTCGGCCAATTTGTGGGTTGGCTCCTCTAAATTAAGCCCATTGATGAAAATCAAATCGGCTTGAGCCAGGGTTTTGGCATCAGAAGGCACTGGCTCGAAGGTGTGCGAATTAACGCCCTCGGGCACAATGCCGGTTAAGCTAATTTTATCGCCGCCAATATTGTAGATAATGTTGGTAATTGGCGAAACCGTGCTAACAACGTTAAGTTTGCCTGTTTGGCCTTGGCTGGTTGGCGCAGCTTGTTCGGCTCCGCAACTTGCCAAGATCAATAGTAATAATAAGCTCGTAATCGACCAGCGTCGCATAGGGGTATCCATCCTCAACTACATGAATCCGGCGAGTATTCTACCATCATTCGTTTGTTCAGGTCGATCTCGTATAATAGTGAGGTATGAGGATCTAGGCTTTTGGCTATGCGGAACCGCGAAGAACGCGAAGAGCACGAAGAGGAGTTTTAACGCAGAGGCGCAGAGCAACCGAAGGATGAGGGATGAAATGCTAGCGGCTAGCGGAAAATAATTGGGGTTGGCAACCATGTTTTATTCCCTCACCCCCCAACCCCCTCGCCCACGAAAACGCGGGCGAGGGGGAGCTTCTGTGGATTTCCGACAAATCATGCTAAATTCACCATGTTAAGCCCCTCGCCCGCGCCACGGGAGAGGGGTTAGGGTGAGGGGATCTAAAACCTACCCTTGGAAGCACCCCGAACTATCGTCTGAAGCCGCGAACGACACGAATTGACGAAGTGTTGCATTTCGATCTTTTGCTAAAATAAGCAACCATTAATAGTTAAGCTGGCCAATCTACTGTTTATAAGGAGCATTTTCATGGATATTAAACGGGTAACCGTGATTGTTTTGGATGGCGTGGGCATTGGCGAAGCGCCCGACGCTGCTGAATATGGCGATGTTGGCAGCCACTCGTTGGCCAACACAGCGGCAGCAGTTAATGGCTTGAACGTACCAACGATGGCTAGCTTTGGGCTTGGTTGCGTCAGCGAAATCAAAGGTGTCGCTTGCCCAACAGCGCCGCAGGGTAGCTATGGCAAAATGCAGCCCTTATCCAAGGGCAAGGATACGGTTTCTGGCCACTGGGAGATGATGGGGATTGTCTTGGCAACGCCGTTTCCAGTCTATCCCGATGGCTTTCCTGCTGAAATTATCGAACCCTTTAAACAACAGATTGGTCGCGCTGTGCTTGGCAATAAATCGGCCTCGGGTACTGAAATTCTTGAAGAATTGGGTATGGAGCACATTCGAACTGGTGCGCCCATTGTCTATACCTCGGCAGATAGCGTGTTTCAGATTGCAGCCCATGAAGATGTGATTGCGCCCAGCGAATTATATGCGATGTGCGAAGCAGCCCGTGCGCTGTTGGTGGGCGAGCATGCAGTTGGGCGGGTGATTGCACGGCCATTTATTGGCGATAGCCCCGAAAATTTCAAACGCACTGCACGCCGCCACGATTATGCCCTAACCCCAGAAACGCCAACAATTTTGGATAAATTGGTAGCAGCGGGCAAAAGTGTCTACTCAGTTGGCAAAATTGACGATATTTTTGGCAATCGTGGCATTAGCGTTTCAAACCATACCGTTGATAACGCTGCCAGCTTGGAAGCGATTATCGAATTCCTTGATGCAGATTTTGAAGGCCTTTTGTTCGCCAATTTGATCGAGTTTGATATGATCTATGGCCATCGTAATGATCCAGTTGGCTATGCCAACGCCTTGCATGCGGTTGATCAGCGTTTGCCTGAAATTCAAGCCAAGCTCAAGGATGGTGATTTAGTGGTGATTACTGCTGATCATGGTGTTGACCCAACCACGCCTGGCTCAAACCATAGCCGCGAGTATGTGCCGCTGTTGGTGTTTGGACCAGCCTTAGGCAAACCGGTTAATTTAGGTACGCGCCAAACCCTGAGCGATCTGGCGGCGACGCTGGCTGAAATTTTTGGCTTGGAAGCTCCGTTGCATGGCACAAGTTTCTTGGCTGAACTGCAATAACGTTTTAGCTATTAATTGATAGCTAGCAAAACCTATCCTGAAAAGGGGTAGGTTTTGTTGATTAAGCCTCAAACTGCATGGCTCAGTGCATATTCTAGTGCTACCATATGAGGAAAGCATCCAGCAACAATTGCTGTGGGTATGGAAGGATTTTTTTGATGCAACTACGTCAACTTGGCAAATCGGAACTACAGATTCCTCGGATTGTAATTGGCGGCAATGTTTTTGGCTGGACGGTTGATCGGGCGCAAAGCTTTCGTTTGCTTGATGCCTTTGTCGATGCAGGCCTGAATGCAATCGACACTGCTGATGTCTATTCGGCATGGGTCGAGGGCAACAAGGGTGGCGAATCGGAAACCATCATTGGCGAATGGATTAAACAACGCCAGCGCCGCGACGATCTGCTTATTTTGAGCAAAGTTGGCGCTGGCACAGGCCTATCGAAGGCCAATATTGCCAAAGCAATTGATGGCTCATTGCAACGGCTGCAAACCGAGTACCTTGATCTGTATCAAGCTCATGTTGATGATGCTGAAACACCGTTGGAAGAAACCCTAACTGCGTTTGGTGAACTGATTCAACAAGGCAAAATTCGGGCGATTGGCGCTTCGAATTATAGTGCTGAACGCTTGCAAGCAGCGCTGGATATTAGCCAGCAGCATAATCTGCCCCGCTACGAAAGCCTACAACCGTTGTATAACCTCTATGATCGTGACCGTTATGAAGGCAATTTAGAAGCAGTTTGTCAACAAGCAGATTTGGGCGTGATTCCCTATTCAACCTTGGCATCGGGCTTTTTGACTGGTAAATATCGCAGTGAAGCCGACTTGGGCCAAAGTGCCCGTGGTTCAGGGGTGAGCAAATATCTGAACGACCGCGGGTGGGCGATGCTTAAGGCGCTTGATGAGGTTGCTGCTGAATTTCAGGCGACCCCTGGCCAAGTAGCCTTAGCATGGCAAATTGCGCGGCCAAGCATTACTGCACCAATTGCAAGTGCCACTAATCTTAATCAAGTTAACGATCTGATCAAGGCCGCCAAGCTCGAATTAACCTCGGCTGCGGTTGATTATTTGAACCAAGCTGGCCAATAACTTGGTTTGAGTTGAGAGTTTGTGATGGTTGATTTTAAGGTCGAAGCCGCATTACTAGTGGCTTCGCCCTTGCTTATGCTGATCTATTTGGAGCGCTGTTTTGAGCTAGGAGGAGCGTTGCTAAGCGTATTTGCATAACTCCACAGATCAGTGCATAATATTCGGTATCTGCATTTTTAGCGCCGCCTACCTCAATGAAATATCCACAGGTAACTCCACTGCTAACCACGGTCATTTGGTAGGGTTTGGCAAAGCGCTACAAGGAGGACTGGTGAATCGTTTCCTTCCACGTTGGGCTGTAATTTTCAGCTTACTCACCTTGGTGATTAGCTTATTTGCACAGCCAGTCGCTACAACAGCGCAAAAAGTTCCAGTAACAGTTGATTCAAATCCTATAACCAGCGATGGTGTTGCTGAGGCTGTGACAGCTTCGCCACGCTTGATTGTAGAGTTGGAATCACCTGCATTGGCTGCTTGGAGCAAAAGCACCAATAAGGCTCGTACCGCCAACCAACGGTTAAATCTTAAGGCTGCTGATGCCAAAGCCTATCTGGCGCAATTAGAGGCTGAACAAAACCTCTTTGTAGCAGATATGAGCAAAGCCTTGCCAGGCTCAAGCGTTTCAACCTTCGTTGATGAATTTGGCGCGAAAGACGAACTGCGTTATAGCGTGGTCTTCAACGGGATGACCGTGAACGTTGGCGATGCCAAACGTGACGATGCCCGTAAGATTTTGGCCTCATTGCCAAACGTCAAAGCTGTGCACCTTGACTTGCCTCAACAAGCAGATTTGCACTTGAGCAACAGCTTGATTGGTTCGCCAGCCCTGTGGAATAGTGCTGAAATTGGGGGCCGCAGCAATGCTGGCGCTGGAATTAAAGTTGCCTCGATGGACGGTGGCGTGCACAAAGATGCGCCAATGTTCAGCGGTGTAGGCTACGACTACCCAGAAGACTATCCAGACAATGGCTTGGGCTTGACCCAAAATAACAACGGCAAAATCATTGCTTCACGCGCTTACTTCCGTGATTGGGACGGCCCAGCCAATGGCGACCAAAATCCATGGCCAGGTGTAAATGGCACGCCTCACGGTGTGCACACCGCTGGGATTGCTGCTGGCGATGTTGTAACCGCAACCTTTAGCGGTTTGAGCTTGCCATCAATGAGCGGCGTAGCACCAAAAGCATGGATCATGAGCTATCGGGTGTTTTATGCCAGCGTCAACGGCATTGGCTCGTTCTACAATGCTGAAGGGATTGAAGCCCTTGAAGATATTGTGGCCGACGAAGCCGACGTGGTTAACAACTCATGGGGCGGTGGCCCAGGTAGCTTGGGTGGCGAATTCGATGCCCTTGATACTGCCTTGATCAACACCTCAAATGCTGGGATCTTTGTGTCAATGTCGGCTGGCAATGCTGGCCCCAACAAAGGCACCTCAGATCACCCATCAGATGAATATATTGTGGTAGCAGCTAGCACGACCCAAGGCACCTTTGCTGCCGGTCGTTTGGATGTAACCCAACCAACCCCAATCTCGCCAACCTTGCAAACGATTCCGATTGCAGCTGCTGGTTTTGGCGCTCCCGTGAATTCACTTGTGAGCCTGCCCTATTTACCAGCAGGTGTAGCTCAGCCAGCCAATAACTTAGGCTGTAACGCCTTCCCAGCAGGGACGTTCACTGGCAAAATTGCCTTGATCGAACGCGGTAGCTGTGAATTCGGGGTCAAAGCGCTGAACGGCCAAAACGCCGGTGCAAGCTTTGTCGTAATTTACAACAACGCTGCCAATGGCAATACCTTGATCAACATGAGCCCAGGTGCTGTTGGTGCTCAAGTAACCATTCCAGTAATTATGATTGGCTTTACGCCAGGCACTGGCTTGGTCAACTGGTACAACCAACATGGCGCTGGTTCAGTTGCTGAAATTAACCCATCGACCTACCTCGCTGCAAGCACCCCAGACGTAATTGCTGGCTTTAGCAGCCGTGGCCCAGGCGTTGGCGATGTTTTGAAGCCTGACGTAACCGCCCCTGGCGTGAATATCCTTTCGCATGGCTACACCCCAGGCGCGACTGGCGAAGCCCGTCACCTTGGCTATGGCACTGCATCGGGTACCTCGATGGCAGCACCTCACGTTGCTGGTGCAGCAGCTTTGTTACGCCAAGCACACCCAAGCTGGACCAACGACCAAATTAAATCGGCCTTGATGAGCACTTCGAAGTACATTGGGATTACAGTCGCTGATGGTTCACCAGCCCAACCATTGGATATGGGCGCTGGCCGGATCGATTTGAGCAAAGCCTCAAACCCAGGTGTCTTCTTAAGCCCACCAAGCTTGAGCTTCGGCCAAGTTTTGAGCGGCACGACCAAATCAATTTTGGTGACGGTCACCAACGCAACCAACGTTGCCGAAACCTATAACATCAGCACCCAATATACTGGTGGTGGTTTCAACAACATTACCCCAATGGCTGGCGTAACGCTGGCTGCCAATACGATCGCTGTTCCAGCAAATGGTAGCGCTCAATTCACCGTAACCTTCAACAGCTTGGCTGGCCGTGGCTATGGCGATAATCAAGGCTTTATTGTGCTTGATGGCCCAACCCACGATGCCCACATGCCAGCTTGGGCACGGGTAACCAAGCCTGCTGCTAATGTTGATGTGTTGGTGATTGATAACGACGGTAGCTCATCACTCGGTGAAGAGTATATCGATGTAACCAGCTACTACACCGAAACGCTGGAAGAAATTGGCTTGAGCTATCAAGTCTTGGATGTTGATAATTTGGCTGGCTCGGTTACCACCTTCTTGCCACCAGCTGAACAACTGTATCCATATAAAGCGATTATCTATTTCACTGGTAACTACGATCAACGCAACGGTGCGTTTACGGTTGCTACGCCATTGACCGCCTTGGATATGGATCGCTTGACCGAATACGCCAACAACGGCGGGACGATCATCGCGATGGGTCAGAATTTGGCTCAAGTGCTCAATTCAACCAGCCCAGACACTGAATCATTCTTCTATGCCAGTGTGTTGAGTGGTGAGTTCCTGCGCCCTAACATCAACTCATCGAACGTGGTTACGGTTACCAAACCATTGACCGCTACCACCCAAGCGCCAGAAGTATTCCAAGATATGGAAATCAACATCAATGCGAGCTTGGGCGACGGCGCTCGCAACCAACGCAGCGTTGATGCCCTTGAGTCGCTGTATGGCACTGACTTCGATCCAAATCGCGATGAGTTGATTCGCTCATTGTTCTCGATCGCTGGTGAAGAAGAAGCGACGACTGGTCGCTACCATCGCGCTCAACCAACCTTGGAAAACCCAGGTATCAGTTATTTGGGTCGCTCGATCTACACCACCTTCGGCTTAGAAGGGGTCAACAACTTGAGCGGTACTACCAGCCGTCAAGAGTTGCTCGAAACCTTCTTGAAAGTCTTGTGGGATGATGCAACCGGCATGATTTTGACCACCCCAAGTGGTGCCCAAACCATGTTCGATGTTGAGCTGACCTCAGAGTACGATGCAGTGCCAGTCGAATACCGCTGGGACTTCGGCGATGGCTCAGCCATCGTTACGACCCCAGCCGGCACGCCAGTTGGCCATACCTATACTGACCCCGACATGACCTACACGGTTCGGGTGGAAGTAACCGATAGCTATGGCAACAAGACGATTGTCACCAAACAAGTCAGCGAAGCTCACACTGTCTACTTGCCAGTGGTTGGCAAACACTAACGCTTGAACGTTGGTCAATTACTCCGCGAGGCGCTTGGTTTGAACCAAGCGCCTCGCGGTTTTTTTATGCCTGAAATAAAAAAAGCCCTGCAATCAGCCATGAGCGCAGGGCTTAGCGAATTATTGATAGTTCGCCACTTCATCCTTGATGCGGGCAATAAACTCATCGACGCTGATTGAGCCGAGGTCGCCGCCAGCGCGTTGGCGTACCGCGACAGCGCCATTTTCCTCTTCTTTATCGCCAACCACCAACATATACGGAATTTTCAGCTTTTGGGCATCGCGAATTTTAGCATTCATGCGGTTGTTGCTGGCATCAACTTCAACCCGCAAGCCTTGAGCATTCAACTTGGCAGCCACAGACTCAGCGTAGGCCACATGGCGGTCGGTAATCGGCACTAACGTGACTTGAACCGGAGCCAACCAAACCGGAAATGCACCTGCATATTGTTCGATCAACGTGCCTACAAAACGCTCAATCGAGCCAAATGGCGCACGGTGAATCATAATTGGCCGATGTTTTTGGCCATCTTCGCCCGTGTACTCAATTTCAAAGCGCTCTGGCAAGTTGTAGTCGACTTGCACCGTGCCAAGTTGCCATTGGCGGCCCAGCACGTCGCGGAAGATGAAATCGAGTTTGGGGCCGTAGAATGCGGCTTCGCCCTCAACGACCACATAATTCAAGCCCTTCTTTTCGGCAGCATTAATAATTGCGTTTTGAGCTTTTTCCCACACTTCGTCCGAGCCGATGTACTTGGGATTGCCCACCTCGCGCAAACCAACCCGCGCTTGGAAGTCTTTCAAGCCCATCGTGCCAAACACAAACAGAATCAAATCAACGACTTTCAAAAACTCTGCTTCAAGTTGGTCAGGCGTGACAAACAAGTGCGAATCGTCGACCGTGAACGAGCGGACTCGCAGCAAGCCCGTCAATTCGCCGCTATGCTCGTAGCGATAGACCGTGCCAAACTCAGCCAAGCGCAAGGGCAAATCACGATACGAACGTGGTTCGCTGGCATAAATTTCAATGTGATGGGGGCAGTTCATCGGCTTGAGCAGATAAATTTCGCCCTCGGGATTTTCAGGGTCGTCATTGGCAATTTCGCTCATTGGAGGGAAAATGCCATCGCGATAGGTGTACCAGTGCCCGCTCGTTTTGTAAAGATCGATTTTGCCCATATGTGGCGTGACGACTGGTAAATAGCCACGGTCGATTTGAGCCTGGCGCAAAAAGCGCTCAAGTACATCACGCAGAATTGCACCCTTGGGCAGCCACAATGGCAAGCCAGCACCAACTTTTTGCGAGAAGGTAAATAAGCCCAACTCACGGCCAAGCTTGCGGTGATCGCGTTTTTTGGCTTCTTCTTGCTGCCACAAGTAATGATCAAGCTCTTCTTTCGAAGGCCAAACCGTGCCATAGATGCGTTGTAACATTGGGCGTTTTTCATCGCCACGCCAATATGCACCTGAAACCCGCAACAACTTAAAGCCATTAGGCGGAATTTCGCTCAGGCTTTCGACATGTGGGCCTTTACATAAATCTTCGAACGAATCATGTTTATAGGTTGAGATAATCGTGTCGGCGGCGACAGCTTTTTCGCCATATTCGTCTTCGCCTTTTGCCAAGCCAGCGATCAATTCGAGCTTGTAGGGTTGGTCTTTGAATAATTCGCGGGCTTCGTCTGCTGAAACTTCACGATAGGCAAAGCGATGTTTGGCCTTGATGATTTTGCGCATTTTAGCTTCGATGTCTTTGAGATCATCGGGCGTTAATGGCCGTGGCAAATCAAAATCATAATAAAAGCCATTTTCAACTGGTGGGCCGATCGCAATTTTGCCCTCAGGGAAAATTTCAAGCACAGCTTGGGCCAACACGTGCGCCGTCGAGTGGCGCAAGCGATACAGTGGATCATTATCTGGGTTTACTGGTGGCATTGGGAAACTCCTAGAAAAAGTATGAAGGATGAAGGATGAAATAGTCAGGTCTTAGCAAGCACTTAAATTTCATAATTCATAATTTAAACATTACCAACATGGCATGAGATGGCGCGGGGCTTCTGGGCGTTGCGCCAAATCGCGTTGATAGACTAATTTGAGCATTGCAGCGCGATATTCAGCGCTTTCGATCAGGTGCCAGCCCTCGGCTTGGAGTTCGGCTTCCATCGCCGCCCGATCCGACCATTCACGAGCCTCGGCGGCACAGGGAGCGTCGCCCTGAACCGGGGCATAGGCAATTAAGTATTCCAACATAGTTCTGCTCCTTTAAGTGATTGATGGTGGCAGTATCACTTTCGTCCAGAACGATCACCCCCTTCTGAAATTATGAAGGATGAAGGATGAAGGATGAAAAAATTTTTGCTAGATCCAAAATCTTTTGCGGATCAGCCATATTTTCATCCCTCATAATTCATCCTTCATCCTTCACCTTGGTGTTATTGTGCTTCAACGGTGGCGGTCAATACGCCATCGCTTACTTCGATTGCGGTAATTCGTTGGCCATTGGCGGCAAGTTGATTATTGAGCTTGGCTTCTAAGGTTTGTGAAAGTTGCTCAGGGTCAAGCAAAAAGCCAAGTGCGCCATCAATTTGCGCATCAACGACATCAACCCGACCATCGGCGGTTACTTGGACTCCAGCGGTTGCCGTGCCAGTTATGCCATAGGCTCCAACGGTTGCGCCCAAACGGCCTGGCGTAAAGCGCACCGTCGCACTATCCAAGGGGCTAATTTCATTAGGATTGGCCTGCAAAAATTGGTTAATTTCGCTATCGGTCACTTGGACGGTGCCTTGGAAGCCAGCAGGAATTTCGCTGTTGGGGCCGCCAAGTTGTTCATCGAGCTTGCGATCAATTTGCTGTTCGAGTTGGCCGCCCAAGGTGTTGCCTGCTTGCTCGCTGAGCATGGGTCGCAAATAGAAATAGACTCCCAACAAGCCACCTAAGACCAAAAAAACCAGCACCGTCAAGGTTGTTAAGCAACCAAACAGACAACCGCGGCGGCGGCGTGGTGGCGGTGGTGGTGCATAGCCATAGCCATAACCCATACGAAACCTCCTGTGGCGCGGTTAAACAAAAATGCCCCGTCCTGCACATACATAGGACGAAGGCAAACATAAACCTCGTGGTTCCACCTAATTTCCAAATTAGCAAGCGCTAATTTGCTTAAGTTGTCCGGTAGCGGGGACAAAACGCATCGATCTACTAGCCAAGGGCGTTCGGCGATGAACTCAGAGGGGGTATTGTTTGGTGGCGTGCCAGCAACGCTCGCAATCTATGGCGCTGCTTCCCTGATGGTGTTACCCAAACAACATGGCATCATCACTGTTCGGCTATTCAATTGTGCTAGATGCTACCATACCTTAGCACTCTTCGTCAATCAGCCCTGCGAATGAGCAAAATCTTAACGTCACAGCCCAAATTACTCACTAATCAACACCTCCAATGGCTACTACTCCAATCAGATGCCGCATTTTTCTCCAAACAACGAGCGAATCAGTAGATAGACCGATCTCAGCGTGGCCAAACTCGGTTAAGCTAGCTGCTAGCTCTAATGTGTTGGATTCGATACAGTCAATAGATGGCGAGATTGGTGGCCAAACTACGCCACTGTGTGCTAAATCTGGGAGTACCTAATGGCCAAACGTGAATTTTCGGTTGAACATGAATATAGCTACCCACGCAGTAGCCCAATTCGCTGGATTATAGCCCATGTTTGGCGCTACTGGTTTTTAGCCTGTGTGGTGTTACTCTGTTTTCTTGGTTCGTGGGTAACCTACTCGCAAGCACGGGTGGTCATCGGCGATGTTGCGGGTTTGTTTAAAGTATCCTTCGATGCTGAGGGATTGCCTCTCCCCTTCGACGCTGCGCTATTATTAAGAATGTCGCTAATTATTTTGGCCCTTTTAGTCGCTGATGGTTTTTCTTTGTGGTTTGGCAGTTTAGCCGGCGAAACAATTGCTGCCCGCTTTGAGGCCGATGCGCGCGAAGAGTTATATACCAGTCTGTTGGGCAAAAGCCAAGCCTACCACGACCGCCAACGCGTCGGCGATTTGATGGCCCGCGCTACCGACGATACCAGCCAACTTGCCAGCATGATTGTGCCTGGCAGTACCATGATTTTTGAAAGCATCTTGGGAATTGTGGTTCCATTGGCATATGTAGGCTTTATCAACGTTGAATTACTCTTAGTTCCCCTAGGTTTTGTGGCCTGTTATATCATCGCGGTTCGGCGCTATGTGCGACGCTTAAATCCGGTTATTGCTGAGCAGCGTGAGCAATTTGGCAAGCTCAATGCTGGCCTCGAAGAAACTATCTCAGGGATTGAAGTGGTCAAGGCCAGCGCCCGCGAAGGCTTTGAACGGCTTAAATATCGCCGCCATGCCCGTGGTTTTCGCGATTTATTTGTCCAACAAGGGCGCATTGAAGCCCGCTATATTCCATTGTTGCTGTTTGGCATTACCTTCGGCTTAACCTTCTTGCACTCGATGATTTTGTTTGATCAAAGTCGGATCACCATCGCCGATATTATTGCGGTGATGAGCTTGATTGGCTTGTTGCGCTTCCCAACCTTCATCTCGTTGTTTGCTTTTACCTTGGTTCAAACAGGTATTGCCAGCGCAGGCCGGATTTTGAGCGTTATCAAGGAAGAAACTGAGCTTGACGAAAATCTGCAAGGTCATCAAGCAACGCTCAAAGGCGAATTACGCTTCGATCACGTCCAATTTGGCTACGAAGCCCAGCCAATTTTGCATGATGTTTCGTTCAGCGTAAAGCCAGGCCAAACCGTGGCAATCGTCGGCCAAACTGGCTCGGGCAAAAGCGCCTTGACCCAATTGGTCAACCGCACCTACGATGTGCAAGCAGGTCGCGTATTAATTGATGGAATTGATGTCCGCGAGTGGAATCTCGATACCTTGCGCTCGCAAATCTCCAAAATCGAGCAAGATGTGTTCTTGTTTTCGCGCACAATTGGCGAGAATATTGCTTTTGGTGCGCCCAACGCCACCCGCGAGCAAATTATCGAAGCCGCCAAGGCCGCCCAAGCGCACGATTTTATTAGCTCGTTTGTCAATGGCTACGATACCGAAATTGGCGAGCGCGGCGTAACCCTCTCTGGTGGTCAGCGCCAACGGATTGCCTTGGCCCGTGCCTTCTTGAGCAATCCACGGATTTTGATTTTGGATGATTCGACCAGCGCTATCGATAGCGCGACTGAAGATCAAATTCAACGTGCAATTCGCGAAGCCCAACGTGGCCGCACCACCTTGCTGATTACCCATCGGCTTTCACAAATTCGCTGGGCCGATGTGATTCTGGTGCTCGATGGTGGGCGGATTGTGGCAGCAGGCGATCACGAACACTTGCTGCGTACCTCCAACCATTATCGCCGGATCTTTGCCCGCTATGAAAGCTCGTTGCCGCCAATTGAGCAAGCAGTTTTGGCCTAAAATCCAATGCGCCACCAGTTGCTGCTGGTGGCGCAATTGTTTAAGTGAGTTGGAGCCACGGCTGTTCGGTCTGATTGGCAAATACCGTCACAATATCGCGAATCAATTGATGTGATTGGCGATTTTTGGAGATAAAACCATCAAGCCCAGCCTGATAGAACAATGCTTGGGCTTGCTCATCACGGCTCCAGCCAATAATTTTGGCATCGTCGGCCAAGGCGCGATGCTTGAAATGCTCCGAACGAATTTGCGGCATTAGCTCGGCAATCCCCACGCCATCAGCCAAGCGTTGATCAATCAAAATCAAGCGCGCATAGTGTTGCGGTTGATATTCGAGCCATTGCAACAGCTGAAAACTGGTGCTGCAAATGCTAATTGCAGTTGATAAATTGAATTGGGTTAATAATTGCTCTGCGCCGCGAAATTGGGTTTTGGCCATAATTTGTAAAACTCGGGTACTCTCCACCAGACACACATTGGCTAACATGCCAGACTCCTTGCTCCAGACCAGATTATTCTATTCCTAGAATATTGATATACCAAATTGACTACATTAGCGGCTTTAGTGGCACACGAGGGTAGAAATTGGCTACTTCGTTGATTAATTCGATGCTTGAATTGCAGAAGGTGATTGTTTGCGGCGATGCTGCTCTCAGTGCACTTGATTATAGCATAGCTCACTTCAGCCCAAGCCCAATTTAATTGATAATCTGCTGCAAAAAAGTACTTTTTGATTCGTACTGAACTAAATAGCTTACTTGATACAAAAACTTACATTTTTAGCATGAATGCCATGCTAATTGATATTTATTAATCAATTTAAATAATTACTTTATGAATATATGCAGATAATTGATTGATCTGATCGATTCACCCTGATTGCCTAACCGAAGTTTAGCCCAAACTGCCTACCAACAGCATGGCCGCGCTGAGCGTAGGAGCTTAAATTTTGTTAATTAAAACTCTTGACAAATGTTTAAAAATCAGTTAAAGTCTTTGTAATTCCAATGAAATTATTTAGTAACCCTCTGTGTTGGCTAGCATTTTGGAACGCTCGTGACGGATGAACTCTCGATAAGCACGAAGGAGTGACGATTATGAATGTGATCCATCGTCGTTTTCGGTTTCTAGCCTTTATCTTAATCCCCGTTCTTGTTATGCTGATGGCCTTGAGTCAGCAAAAAGTTCAAGCTGCCGCCCCAGCCTGGGATGGCAACAATCACGCCTATGCGATTGGTAATCGGGTAAGTTATGCTGGTGGCGAATATGAATGTATTCAAGCCCATACTTCATTGCCCAATTGGAATCCGGTTGATGTTCCGGCCTTGTGGCGCGCGGTTTCACCAAGCAATCCAACCGCAACGCCGAATAACCCAACCGCAACCCCACGCCCAGCGACGGCCACCCCGCGACCTGCAACCGCAACACCGCGGCCCGGTACCGCAACGCCAACGCCGAATAACCCAACCGCCACCCCACGGCCAGCAACGGCAACGCCTGTGTTGCCAACTGCAACCACCACTCCAGGCGGCGGCAAACGAATCATCGGCTACTTCGCCGAATGGGGAGTCTACGGTCGCAACTATCATGTGCGCAACATCAAAACCAGCGGTTCAGCTGCCAAGTTGACCCACATCAACTACGCATTTGGCAACGTCGTCAACAGCCGCTGCCAATTGGGTGATACCTACGCCGATTATGATCGAGCCTATAGTGCTGCTGAAAGCGTCGATGGCGTAGCCGACACCTGGGATACTGGCGTATTGCGCGGCAGCTTCGGCCAATTGCGCAAGCTCAAAGCCGAATTCCCCCACTTGAAAGTGATGATTTCGTTGGGTGGTTGGACGTGGTCGGCTGGCTTCTCGGATGCTGCGTTGCCAGCAAACCGCGCCGCCTTCGTCAAATCATGTATCGATTTGTTCATCAAGGATTCACGTTGGGCTGGCGTATTCGATGGCATCGACATCGACTGGGAATATCCAGGTTCATGTGGCAACACCTGTAACTTCCGTCCAGAAGATACCCAAAACTTCACCGCCTTGTTGAGCGAATTCCGCAGCCAATTGAACGCAGTGCGCCCAGGCTTGTTGTTGACGATTGCAGCGCCAGCAGACCCAGCCAAAATCGCCAAGATTCAAGTTGGCCAGATTCACCAATACCTCGATTTTATCAACATTATGACCTACGACTTGCACGGTGCTTGGGAAGCCAACACCAACTTCCAATCAAACTTGTACTCAATCGCTGGCGATCCCGGCCCAATCTACTCGGTTGATGCAGGTGTAAACGCTTGGTTGAACGGTGGAACTCCAGCAAATAAAGTTGTGGTTGGCGTACCATTCTACGGTCGTGGCTGGCAAAATGTGCCAAGCACCAACAATGGCTTGTTCCAACCTGGCTCGGCTGCTCCAGCCACCTACGAAGCAGGCATCGAAGATTACAAAGTGCTTAAAACCAAAGGCTTGACCCGCTACTCAAATAGCGCTGCTGGCGCTGCTTGGCTCTATGGCAACGGCCAATTCTGGACCTACGATGACCCAGCGATTATGAAAGTCAAGACCGACTATGTGAAAGCAAAAGGTCTTGGCGGCACGATGTTCTGGGAATTGAGCGGCGACACCACTGATGGCGAATTGATCAACGCCCTCTACCAAGGTCGCTAGGTTTCAAACTCATATCGGTGAGGCTGAATGGCGCAGGCAGCAATGCTTGCGTCATTTGGTTTTTTAGAAGATAAGATTCCCTCACCCCAACCCCTCGCCCGTGGCGCGGGCGAGGGGCTTTAAATCTCTGGTTCTCCCGCAATTTGTGGTAAAAATGGTCGGCTCCCCCTCGCCCGCGTTCAGTGGGAGCGGGGGATGGCTTCCAAGGGTCGGTTGTTAAGATTCCCTCACCCTAACCCCTCGCCCGTGGCGCGGGCGAGGGGCTTTAAATCTCTGGTTCTCCCGCAATTTGTGGTAAAAATGGTCGGCTCCCCCTCGCCCGCGTTCAGTGGGAGAGGGGGCTGGGGGGTGAGGGGACTTTATAATTTGCGGTATGCTTCTTGATTTACCAAGCCTAGCATTTTGTAGCTGGCAAGGAGTGGTGTGATGGCCGCAGAGCATGCATTTGGCAATGAAGCTGCGCTTGGTGATGATGAATTACCTGCGTATGCCCCAATGTTGCAAGCATTTCATCGAGCGTGTGCAGTTTCGTTGGTTGCGATTATCGATTCGTTGCCGTTAAATGAAGGTATGGTGGTGCTGGATCTCGGCAGTGGCGATGGTTTTTATTCTGCCTTGCTGGCCCAACGGGTTGGCACGAGTGGCAAGGTTATTGCCGCCGATTCATCGCCAGCCTATTTAAATTTGGCCCAAAACGCGCTTGGTGCGACGAAGTTTGCTGATCGGGTTAGCTTTGAGCAGGTTGATATTCGCCAATTGCCATGGGCTGATGATCATTTTGATCTGGTTTGGTGTGCGCATAGTTTGTATAGCTTGCCCGAGCCGCAAGCAGCAATCGCCGAGTTGACGAGAGTAACCAAGGCTGGTGGCTGGGTGGCAATTCTGGAAAACGATACGATGCATCATCATGTGTTGCCATGGCCGCCGGAGATTGAGCTAGCGATTCGCAATGCTCAATTGGCCGATATTGCCGATGAGCCGATTAAGCTGCAAAAATATGAGCTTGGACGCAATTTGCTGGGCTATTTTACCGATGCTGGCCTGAGCGAATGCGCAATGCGTTCCTATACTATCGATCACCAATATCCATTGAGCGTTGATGAACAAACTTTTATGCACCACTATTTAGTAGATTTGCTACAACATGTTGATTCTCAGCTTGAGCCAACCATGCTTGCCCACGTTGAAACCTTGATTGACCCCAGGCATCCTGACAGCATGTTCAACCAAGCAAGCTTCTATTCAAACCACTTGGAGTTGCTCGCACTAGGCCGTAAGCCTGCCTAAATGCTTGAGTGAGAGTGCTATACTGAGCATATTCTATCTTGGTGGAGGTTTGGATTATGAGTGGTGTCCGAATTCGACGGTTGGCCAGCGCTGCCCGCCCACAAGGGATGGATTATGTGGTGCTGATGCCTGGGGCTAATTTACAGTATTTTACTGGCTTGAGCTTGCATTTAAGCGAGCGTTTGGCTTTGGCGTTAATTGCTGCCGATGCCCAGAGCATTCATATTGTGTTGCCAGCCTTAGAGCAACCACGCGCCTTGGCCGAATATAGCGGCGAGATTGCAGTGCGTTGGTTTCCATGGAGCGATGATGAAGGCCCGATGAATGCCTTGCGCAACGCTGCCGCTGGCTTGATTGGCCGCACGGTTGGCGTAGAATACACAACCATGCGGGTGCTGGAATTGCGCGCCTTAGAAGAAGTTGCCGGAATTCATAGCATTGATGCTAGCGCGGCGATTGCCAGCTTGCGCATGCAAAAAGGCAGCGACGAAATTGAGCTGATGCGCGAGGCCGTGCGCATTGTTGAAGCTGGGCTAAAAACCGCGATCGAGGCGATTCAGCCGGGCCGCACCGAACGCGAAATTGCCCGTATTTGGGAAGAAGCAATGCAGGCTGCTGGTGGCGAAGGCCCATCGTTTGCCACAATTGTAGCGAGTGGCCCAAATAGTGCTAATCCGCATCACACCACAGGCGAGCGCCAAATTCAAACTGGCGATCTGGTGATTCTCGATGGCGGGGCTTTGTATCGCGGCTATTGCTCGGATATTACGCGTACGGTGAGCGTTGGCGACCCAACAGAGCAACAACGCATGCTCTATGATACGGTTTTGGCTGCTAATCGCGCTGCCTGCGCTGGAGCCAAACCAGGCATGAGCGGTGCACAGGTCGATCGCTTGGCGCGCCAAGTGGTTGAAGATGCAGAATTAGGCCGCTACTTTATCCATCGTACTGGCCATGGCTTGGGTATGGAAATTCACGAACCGCCCTATATCGCCAGCACCAACACCGTGGCCTTGCCAATCGGCACGGTCTTTACAGTTGAGCCTGGCACCTATGTTGCCGGAATTGGCGGCGTGCGGATTGAAGATGATGTGCTGTTAACCGCCAATGGCGCAGAATGTTTGACCAACTTTCCACGGGAGCTGATTGTTAAATGATCGTGCTGGCACAAACTGTTGCCCAAGATCCACCGCTGTGGGTTATGATTCTGGCGCTTGGCGTGGGCAATCTGGTGGGGATTCTGGGTATTTGGTGGTGGCGGCGACGTTCTGCCACTAGAAAGTAGCATATGCAAAAACGACGTGTTTCATTATGGACATTAGTTTTATTGGTTATTGGTTCGTTGGCGCTGCATGTTTGGACAATTAGCACGCTATTTCAGGTGCGCTCAACTGCTAGCCAACAACTAAGCCAATTACAAACTGCGCTTGATGAAGCACGTCGTGAGCCATTGGTCTATCAAGTGCCGATTAATCAAACTGTGCCGATCAAGCTTGATGTGCCAATCAATCAATCGTTGAATATTCCCATCAATACCTCGGTGAAGATCAAAGATACCATCGATTTGCCAGTTGATACTGGCTTTGGCTCATTGACGATTCCCGTGCCAATTGATGTAACGATTCCTGTTTCGACCAATGTGCCGATTAGCTTCAACCAAACTGTGGCTATTTCGACCAGCGTGGCGGTCGATTTGAATGTGCCGATTACGATTGACCTTAACCAAGCCCCATTCAACGGCTATCTTGATCGCTTGCAAAAAGCGCTCGCTGATGTAGCCGAGCAACTGAAATAATGCTCTATCTGGCCTGCGCGGTCTATTGTAGTACCTTGGCGCTTGGTGCAAGCGTGCAATATTTGCACTTGCGCTTGGGGCGTTGGCGTTGGCTGCATCATGCGCTTTTTTTTGCCACATGGCTTAGCACTGGTGCAGCCATAGTTTGGGCTTGGTGGTATCAACTGGAACGCTGGTGGTTGGCAAGTTTAATCATCCCAATTCTGGCCTTATTTCCCTTGCGGCGCGCTAGCTCGCGTTGGCATCGCTGGCTAGGAATTAGCGGCTTAGGGGTTTGGGCCATGATTTTGGCCTTAGCCAGCGTTTAGTGCAAAATTCGCGATAAGAACAGTTTGGTGCGTTCTTGCTGTGGCGCACCAAAGACTTGCTCAGGTGTGCCTTGCTCAACAATCGTACCGCCATCCATAAAGACTACTTGATGCGCTGCTTTGCGCGCAAACCCCATTTCGTGCGACACCACCACCATTGTCATGCCTTCGCGGGCAAGGGTCAGCATCACATCGAGCACTTCGTTGATCATCTCTGGGTCGAGGGCCGAGGTCGGCTCATCAAACAGGATGACTTTGGGTTGCATCGCCAACGATCGGGCAATCGCAACGCGCTGTTGTTGGCCGCCAGAAAGCTTGGGTGGATATTTGTTGGCTTGCTCGGGGATGCCGACTTTTTCGAGCAAGCCACGGGCAACCTTTTCGCTTTCGCTGCGTGAGCTTTTGCGCACTTTTTGCTGCGCCAAGCAGATATTTTCCAATACCGTGAGATGCGGAAACAACTCGAAGCGCTGAAACACCATGCCCACTTCGGCGCGAATGGCATTCAACTCGCGTTCTTGCGGCTTGACGTGCTTGCCATCGATAATAATTTCGCCCGCGTCGGGCACTTCGAGGTGGTTGATACAGCGCAGTAAGGTCGATTTGCCCGAGCCAGAAGGCCCGACGATCATCAACACTTCGCCGCGATCAACCGTGAGGCTCACATCGTCTAAGGCGCGAAAATCGCCAAAAAACTTGCTAACATTGCTGATGCTGATCATTGGTTGGTTGGCAGTGGCAAGTTTAGTGGACATTGCTGCTCATCTTTCGTTGCAACCATTGCAGCAGCAATGACAGCACTAAAGTCATGGTCAAATAGAAGGCGGTCAAAATAAAATAGGTTTCTTCGTATTTAAACGACGAACTAACCGAAAGCCGTGAAACTTGGGTAATTTCGCGCACGCCCAGAACCGAAACCAACGACGAATCTTTGAGAATGGCGATTAAATCGTTGCCCAAGGCTGGCAGCACATTCCGAAAGGCCTGTGGTAAGATGACATAACGCATGGCTTGGGCATGGGTCAAACCCAATGATCGCGCAGCTTCCATCTGGCCGCGACTGATCGATTCGATGCCTGCGCGAAAAATTTCGGCAATATAGGCCGCGTAAATCAACACCAGCGCAATAATTGCCCGTGCAATCAGCGAGATTTTACTAGGATCAAGCCCCATACCTTTGGATAAGGCTGGCACAACCGCAAACGAGATTGTAAAGATCAGCACCAAAATCGGCACGCCACGAATAAATTCGATGTAGCCAATTGAGATGTTGCGTAGCAGAACATTGCGCGAAACCCGCCCCAGCCCCAGCAACAAACCCAAGATTAAGGCACAAATAAATGAAATACCTGTAACCATCAAGGTCGTGCCAAGTCCGGTCAGAATCGCTTCAAAGATGCTGGTGTATGCAGGGTCGCTGATAATTCGAAAGCCCATGTAGGCGATGATCATGCCAATTGCGACCAGCCACCAGGGAAATGTGCGCCAATTAAAGCGTTTGTTGGTTGGGGGTTGCAGCGAGGTTGAAGGCGGAAGGTCAGCAGCCATTCGGACTCCTTGTTGATCCAGAGGCGAGGATGGAATAACTCAGTGGTGCAGCTTGCGCCACACCACTGAAGCGTTAAAGTCGCTTATTCGGGCAATTTGAAATCGGCGCTGAAATATTTCTTTTCAAGCTCGGCCAATTTGCCGTTTTCGCGCAGCGTTTTGAGGGCTGCATTAACTGGCGCAACCAAATCGCTGTTTTTGGGGAAAATGAAGCCCAATTGATCGCTCTTGATTGGGTCGCCAACCAACTTCAATTGGTCGCTGTTGTTGCCAACATAGCCTTGGCCAGCGGTTTCGTCCATAATTACCGCGTCAACGTCGCCGTTAATCAAGGCAGCAACGGCAAATGGGAAGGTTTCAAACCCTTGGATGCGGGCTTCTGGCAATAAGCCTTTGGCGGTTTCATAGTTGCTGGTGCCAGTTTGGGTGCCTAAACGGAATTCGGTTTTGGCGAATTCATCCATGCTGGCGAAGCGGGTTTCGTCGCTGCGTACCAACAAGCGTTGGCTAATTTGAATATAGCCATCGGAGAAGGCCACTTGTTCGGCCCGTTCAGGGGTAATCGTAATCCCGTCGGCAGCAGCGTCGAATTGACCAGCGCTGACCGCTTGGATCATGCCTTCCCATGAAGCTTCTTTGTAAACTGGTTTACAGTTTAATTCGGCACAAATCGCATTCCACGCGTCGTAATCCCAGCCTTCGCCTTTGCCCGTTTGGGGATTGATGTAGTTGAATGGTGGGTACAAGTTTTCGACGGCGATGGTTACTTCGCGGCCAGCGAGGTCGATTTTGCCAGCTACGGGAGCCGTGGTTGAACCGGTGGTTGAGCCAGTTGTTGGCACCGTCGTTGGGGTTGCTGCTTCTGAGCCACACGCTCCCATCACGACCAACAGTAAGCTCAACAGAGCCACAAGATTGAGGCGTTTCATCTGCAAGTTCCTCCTGATATAGAGTTGGTATTATACTCTCAATGGCTGGCTTGGTTTACAAGTTTTAGGTCAAAAATGTTATTAATTAGGCTTTATGCAGTGAATGTAATTAACGCAGCGACGCAGAGTTAAAATAATCCTCTGCGCCGCTGCGTTAATGTTTATTGTTGTAAGAACTAATGGCTAGCAGCTGCTGCGCCTGCCCCATTGTCACCTCGACCAGACCATTTGCCCGGCCAACCAGGTAAGAATAAGCCAAGGAATAGCGCTAGCATTGCTACATAGAAGGTAAAGTGATAGGTTTTTTCGAAGCCAGCAACTTGTTCAGCACAAGCAGTTTGAATGCTACTGCGAACTTGGTTTTGCACCTCAGCTGGCGCTTGCGCCACGCCTGCTGGCAAATTGTTGGCCGGATCAACGCCTGGCGTTTCGCACAAGCCAAAGGCTGGCGTATGAATTCCGGCCTGAGCATTTTCAGCAGCTCGGGCTTGCGATTGTTCTTGAAATTCTTTGGTTGCAACCGAGGTTGTGCTCGCCAGAATCGTTGCCAACACTGCCACGCCAATCGATTGAATGACTTGGCGCGTGGCATTGATCAAGGCTGAGCCACGCGGTACTTTGGGCAACTCAACATCCGAAAGTGCTGTGACGAAGGTTGTTTGAACGGTCATACCCAGCGCCAAGCCCCGCAAGGCCAACAAGAACATAATCCAGCCAATTGAGGTATCTGCTTGAAGTTGAGAAAGTTGCCAGGTATTCAAAATCAAAATCGCATAGCCAGTGACGATCAACGGGCGGGGGCCAATTTTATCGTACAAGCGGCCAGCGGTCGGTGTGGCAAAACCAGCGGCTACGGCCAAGGGCAACAAGATAAAGCCAGTTTCTAAGGCAGTGCGGCCCCGCAACACTTGCAGATACAAGGGCAACAAAAACTCTGCGCCAAACAAGGCCAAGACGCTGACCCAGCCAACCAAATTGGCCATGGTAAAGGTCGGCTTCTTGAATAAGCGTAAATCAAGCAATGGCTCTTTGGCAACGAATAATTCGATTAAGCCAAACAAGAGCAAACTAATGCCACCGACGATAAACCACATTGTTACATTGCCCGAATCCCAGCCTTGTTCGGCGGCAATCGTGGCGGCGTAGAGCACTGAACCAAAACCAACGGTTGAGGTGATCAAGCCCAAAACGTCGAGTTTGGGTTTGCCCGTTGGCGGAGTTGGCTTGAGCCAGCGCACTGCCAAACTTACGCCCAGCACGCCAATTGGCACATTGATGAAAAAGATCCAGCGCCAGAGATCGTTATCAACTAACAAGCCACCTAAAATTGGCCCCAATGCTGGCCCGAGCACCATGGCAATCCCAAATACCCCAAGTGCTTTGCCGCGCTCGTTGGGCGGAAACGCGCCATAGATAAAGGCTGTACCAAGCGGAGTCGATAAACCACCGCCAAGCCCTTGAATTGCCCGCGCAATCACGAGGGTTTCAATCGTTGGCGCAACCCCACACAAAAACGAGCCAAGCACAAAGATCGAAAGCCCTATTACATAGGTGCGTTTGAGGCCAAAACGATCGGCCATGTAGCCCGAAATTGGCGTGCTAATCCCCAACATCAACACATAAATGCTCAAAATCCATTGAGCTTCGTTAATCGTGGCCCCGAGATCTTGCTGCACGGTGCGAAATGCCACGTTAACGACAGTCGTATCCAGAATCACCATGAAGATCCCGAATATTACCGAAATTAATACCTTCCATTTGTAGTCTAAGCCACCTTTTGGTGATTGCTCTGAATCTTGTGCTGTCGCTGCCATGAAATACCCTCGCAATTAGCCTGTCTAAATTCGTCCACATCAAAAAAACAGCAGTCTGTGGGTGCTTGCGACCATGCAAACTACTGCTGATAGATTGCAACTATTTGCTTAGTTAATCTAACTAAGCAAATGGTACGCCGAAAAATTTGTTTGTCAAGCCATAATATAAAGCATAGAACAAAGAGCATAGAGCTGGCATAACGATAAAGTTGGGTTATACTAAACAAAGAGCCTTATGCTTGTCCCACTCAACCAAAGCATAGTCAAGCCCAAAAATCTTCTTTAAAACCGCCGCAGCGCAAATCTGCAATGAGAGTGCCTAACGACTTTTTTTGTAACCATGGAGTTGTGGGCATGGAATTAGCATTTATCCTCACGGTTGAAGCCGTTAAGCAGCAACTGCAAGCTGGCAACGATCTGGTGTTGCTTGATGTGCGCACTGCCGCCGAATTTGAAAACCTGCATATTGCTGGCAGCCTGCATGTGCCGCTTGATCAGCTTGAACAGCAAGCTCAAGAGCTGAGCGCAACCCTCAAAGCCCCAGTTGTTTTAGTTTGCCGGAGTGGGCAGCGTTCGCAGCAAGCAGCAAATATCTTACAGCACATCGATTTGCCAAGTTTACATATTCTCGCTGGTGGCATTCAGGCGTGGCTGGCCGCTGGCGAAACGGTTACACGTGGTCGGCAACGCTGGGCGTTGGAGCGCCAAGTGTGCGGCGTAGCTGGCGGAATTGTCTTAGGAAGCATGCTTGGCAGCCTGGTTTGGCCGCGTTTGCGCTGGGTTGCCGCTGGGATCGGCGCAGGATTAACTTTTTCGGCGCTGACCGACACCTGTGCAATGGGTACGCTGCTGAGTAAATTGCCCTACAACCGCCTGCCAACTACTGCGCCGCAAGCTGTTGCCGAAACTGGTTTGCTTGAACACAATGGCTTGGTCAACGGTTGATGTTAATAATTGGCATTCCCTTATTCCACAAACCCCCTCGCCCACTGAATGCAGACGAGGGGCCGACTGTTTTTTGCCGATGAATTGCGCAAGCACTATGCGGTTAAAGCCCCTCGCCCAGCAGATGGGAGAGGGGTTGGGGTGAGGGGATTTTTCTTGCTAATCGCGTTTGCTGACTTGGGTTGGCATATTCATCAGGTAGCTAATCGTTACCAGATCGCCAGCTTGCGGATTGGCATACATCACTTCGCTGCCTAGCCGCGCTTTGATCAAACGCTCAGGTTGTTCATCGTGGGCAAACATCACATCATAAAAAACGCTGCCATGTAAGCTCACCGCTTGGACGCTATGAATGACCGCTGGGCGGGTTCCCGAAAGAATCATGAGTTACTCCACTAAGTTGAATCAAGGACGATTAATTATAACGAGTATTGCTTGGCTTAAGCCGAATATTTGGTTGCGGCTGGTGCATAAATTTATAGAGCGGGTGTTGGGCGGCGTGATAGCGCTCAAGCGCCGTCTGCACTGGCAACAGAAACATGCGATGTTCGCTTTGGCCTAATCTTGGGTGTCGATATACGCCCGCAGTGCCAACATCCTCAAACAGCAGCATGCGATAAAACGCTGCCAAGCGTTGGGTCGAAGAAATTACCAGATACTCATGGCCTTGTTGCAGGCTATACATCCATAAAGCTTTACATAAAAGTAATTTGACGGCCAATAATTCGCGACAATGACGAATCGTAAAGCGGGTTGCTTCAATAAACGAGCGTTGATGCAACTGGGGAATCGTAGCAATCGGCACAAATTGCTCAAGCTCAATTGGGCCATACCTACCATCAAGCAGCCGCAACGTGCCCACAATTCCGCGCTTGGCTAACTCGGCCACCAAAATTAAACTATGCTCAGCCAAATCGAGCGCATCCAGCGCTTGGGCGGGCGTAGCAAAGTACCCGTAGCCGCGATAGCGTAAATCCAACACCTGCTTGAATTCTGCAAATGAATGCAATGGGCGAATCTGAATCTGCGCACTGGTTGTCACAAGGCGGTGGCGATTGGCTAATTTAAGCTCGATCATGGCTATCCTCACAGCAACAATTAAACCACAGTAAAACCTATCAAGCCTCGCTATCTATAAGCTAGTGGGATTTTTTGTCTGAATTTAGCCTTGCACGGGAGCAATTTTGGCTGAATTGGCTTACCCATGGCTGAACTTCGCTATTGACATGCGCTGATTGGGCGAAAGTCTGCTAGCGATTGTCGTTTTGGCTTGGCGGTTATCCGTTATAATAAAGATACCCGCTTGATATTGTTCGGCGTGCGATTGCGAGGAAGCTCCGTGGTTGCTCCCCTATCCACTCTCGATGACCTAATTTTGCATTATGTCCGTGCCTTGGTAGCCTTACCAAGTGTTACTGGCGACGAACCGGCCTTAGAACACGCTGCGCCGCCAATTGCTGATCTTCTGCGTGGCCTTGGTTTTCAGGTTAGCGTTCACCCGACAGAAGGTGCGCCGATTATTTTAGCCCATCGGACTGGCAAAAGCGCGCAACGCTTGCTCTTTTTCAATCACTACGATGTGATGCCAACTGGCGTTTGGCGCGATTGGTTTCATGAACCATTTACGCTGGCTGAGCGCGAAGGCCTGTTGTACGGGCGTGGCGTTGCCAGCGATAAAGGCAATTTGGCGGCGCGGATTGCCGCAGTGGCTCATATTTTGGCCGAAACTGGCGAGCTGCCAGTTGGGATTACCTTTTTAATTGAAGGCGATGGCCTGAGTGGTAGCCCATCGTTGGCCAATTTGATTGCCGATCAAGCCAATAATTTAACTGCCGATTTAGTTATGGGCTATGGTGGCACGCTTGATCATATGCGCTTGCCCTATTTGTATGCTGGGGCGCGTGGGCGTTTGTTGGTGCGTTTACGCGCTGAGGGAGCCAAAATTCCGATTGGCGCAGATATGGCGACCAGCGTGCCAAATCCTGCGTGGCGCATTCTCTGGGCCGTTAATCGCATCAAAAACGATAGTGAAGAAGTGACAATCGATGGTTTTTACGATGCGGTTGTGCCACCTTCACGTGAAGCCAATAAGCTGACCCGTGGTTTGCAGCTTGATGAAGCAACGCGGCTCAAAGCATGGGGCATGGATCAATTCTTATTCGGCATGAGTGGTGCTGGCCTAGCCCGCGCCGAAACCTTCAATCCCACCTGTAATGTTGCCGAATTAACTGTTGATACTGGCCATAGCCCGCCGCCAACCATTCCAGCCAGTGCCGAAGTGCTGCTTGATTTTAGCCTTGTGCCCGAACAGCGGCCAACCGAAGTTGTGCGTTTGTTGCGCGAGCATTTAAATAGCGCTGATTTCCACGATGTGCATTTGGAAATTGTTAAAGGTGCTTACCCACCAGCTATGAATGCACTTAGCACGCCCCTATTAAATACCTTGGCAACCGCAGTTGAGCAAGTCTATGGCGCTACTCCGCAAGTTGTGCCGCTTGCGCCATTCTCAGTGCCTTTACATTTCTTTACCGCAGGCATGAATGTGCCAGCAGTCGCCATGGGCATTCAGCGCCCCGATAGCAATGTACGGGTGATTAATGAACACGTGGCTTTGGCCGACCTAACCTCGATGGCACGCTTGATCGAGTATTTGATCAATAATGTTGGCTAGCTTGGTACAGCGCGTGTTGGATTAAGTACGTCCCCTCACCCCCCAGCCCCCTCTCCCACGAAAATGCGGGCGAGGGGGAGCCACGGAACCAAAAGCCCCTCGCCCGCGTCACGGACGAGGGGTTGGGGCAAGGGAATCTCATTACCCGCCAAGTTGCCAACGTTCAAGGGTCGTTTGATCTAAGCGGCGCTTGAAATCGAGATAAACTGCATTCGACCAGCCAAAGCCTGGCAACGAGCCATATTTGCCACCTTCAACATCGCCTGCTGGATCAACCACGTTATATTTTTCCCACATGGTGTTGGTGCGCTCAAAAACTGTTTCGTTGAGCGAGCACCACGCTTGCATCACCTCGCGCGCTTCTTGTTGATAGCCATAGCGTAGCAAACCTTCAACCACAATCCATTGCAAGGGTGCCCAGCCATTCGGGCTAGCCCATTGATAGCTTGAATGGGTTTTGAGCGTCGTAACCAACCCACCAGTGCGCATAAATTGGGGCAGCCATTGTTCAACTACTTGCGCTGCTTGGTCTTCGCTTGCCCAACCAGCCCACAGTGCGTAAAAACCAGCCAACGAGGGGTTTTCCAAATCAGGCTCTTCGTTGAGATAATTGTAATCGTAGAAAAAGCCGCTGGCTGCATCCCAAAATACTTCCTGCATGGTCGCGGCGCGTTCGGCGGCGCGGGCTTGCCATTGCTCAGCCGCTGCTTGATCGCCGCGCAAATGGGCAGCTTGGGCAAAATCACATTCGCGCAGATACAAAATGCTATTCAAATCAACAGGCAAATGGCTCATCCACTGGCCATTGCAGCGGGTCGAATGATCCCAGCCGCTTTCACAACAGGCGAGGGTATCAAGATAATTAATATCAAAATAGCGCGACAAGCCGCGATGCACTTGGCGTTGATGCGGGTGGGCAGTTGCCAACCAAACACTAGCATGCTCTTGCTCTGCCAACGCCATCATGGTTTGCAGCCACGTCGCACAATCGGTATCGCCTGCTGCCACCTTCGTTTGGTAGGCCAGCCAAATCAATTGAGTGAAAAACGGTGGTTGGCTGCGCGAAAGAAAATAATAGCGGCTGGCGTTGGGAATCACTCCAAAGCGTTGGTAGAGATAGGCCATATTTTCAACCATGCCCACAATTGCCGCTTCGTAGCGTGTGCCACCCAAGCCCAAGGCAATAAAGAAACTATCCCAATAAAACATTTCTTGGAAGGTTGGGTCGTGGGTTGGCACCATAAACGTATGGGGCAAGCCAATTAAGGTTTTTTGATCTTCCGGCTGTTGACGAACAAGTTTGTCCCAATAAGTATCGATGTACTGCGTGATTGCAGGCTGTCGCATACGCTTCCTGTTCTTTTTGACTTCTACCGTGTGCTGTAGTATGATCGCGATGCCGCACGTACTACCGCGCTCCATTGTTCCGTTTGGGGCACGTTTGTATGTTAAGCTATGTTTGAACCACGACGTTCAACTAACCCTTAGGAGGACTCAACCATGGCTGCGCCCATTGACCGCGCACAAATTCTGGAGGCCTTGCGCACCGCCGATACGACGATTAGTTGTTATCTCGATCTTGAGTCGGGTAGTGTTATCAGCATTGATGACACGGCTTCCGACGCTGATACCGAAGCAAAGCGCAACGATATTATGGAAGGTTATGGCGAACGTTTTCGCTATATCTCAGGTGGTCAGACCGGCGCTGATGATGCTGCGGTTCAAGCATGGCTTGATGGCGAAGGCTTATAAACCTTTGCTGGCAAAGCCAATGACCCATCTATAACCCCAAATGCGTTTTCCAGTGCCTCGTGTTTCATTTGCGTGGATATGGCTGGAGCGATGGATACAAGAAGAACATAGAACGAGTTGGTTCTGTGTTCTTTGCTTTTTAGCTCCCGCAATGTGCTCCAATTTGCTCGCTATTTTTAGGAGATCTGTATGTTGAATAGTTATGCTGCCGCCGAAGCGTTGCTTGCTGAGTGGGTCCAAAGTGAAAGCCTGCGCAAACACTGCCTCGCGGTTTCTACCTCCATGCGTCATATGGCGCAACGTCAACAGGCTGATGCCGAGCTTTGGGCAACTGTTGGCCTGATTCACGACCTCGATTATGAGCGTTTTCCCAATGCTGCCCAATCTCCTACAGCCGAACATCCCTCCGAAGCAGTGCGGGTGCTCCGTGAACTCGGCTGGAGCGAGGAGATTTGTCGCGCTATTTTATCACATGCCGATTATTGCCATGTTGAGCGGATCACGCCTATGGAAAAAACCCTTTATGCGGTCGATGAACTCTCTGGTTTTGTCACTGCCGTGGCTTTGGTGCGGCCCGATAAAAGCGTACATAGCGTTGAAGTCAGCTCGGTCAAGAAGAAAATGAAGGATAAAGCCTTTGCCCGCGCCGTCAATCGCGAAGATATTCTGCGCGGCGCGCAAGAACTTGACGTACCGCTCGAAACCTTGATCGAGGAAGTGATTATGGCTCTGCGCGGCAATGCGGTCGCCCTGGGTTTGAATGGGATTTAACTTTCAACGTAACCGCGAAGAACGCGAAGAATCGCTAAATTGGAATCCTTAACTTCGTGTTGCTTCGTGCTCTTCGTGGTTACAAATGTTAAATCTTTGAACATCAATGAACATTGGATTGCAGTATACGCTTGTGTTTAAACCACGAAATAGCCCATTCTAATCGCTTAAACGCTCCGCTTAACCCACGAAATTCCTGCTATTTCTGGCACTATCCCTGCTAATCAACCTAAGTATCTGCTCAACGCTGTGCTGTATTTGCCTGCAATACTGCTGTATTGCTGCGTATTTTGCTGTGGATTGATAGTATTGATAGTAGTGCTGTGTTTTTAGAAGGATGGCAAATCATGCAAGAGTTACCGAATCGTCTGATGATTGTTTCTAATCGCCTGCCGATTACAATCGCTGAGCAACCCAATGGCACGCCGATGCTCAAACCTGCCTCTGGTGGTTTGGTCACTGCGCTTGACCCAATTTTGCGTCAAGCCCGCGGAACGTGGATCGGCTGGTCGGGAACCAATGATGCTGATCAGACGGTTGATCAATTGCTCGAAGATGCAACAAATTCAATTGGTTATCATATGCATGCGATTCACTTGAGCCAAGAAGAACAGGAAAAGTTTTATTTGGGCTTTTCCAACGAAATTATTTGGCCATTATTTCACGATTTACAATCACGCTGTAATTTCGACCCAAGTTATTGGACAACCTATGAGCAAGTTAATCGTAAATATGCTGAAACTATCGCCGAACATTATCGTGATGATACTTATATTTGGGTTCAAGATTATCAATTGATTAATGTAGCCTGTGAATTACGCCAACTTGGCATCGATGCCCATATTGGCTTCTTTTTACATATTCCCTTTCCGCATATCGATATTTTTCTCAAATTGCCATGGCGCGAGCAAATTCTCAATGGCTTGCTGGAATATGATTTACTTGGCTTCCAGACGAATCGCGATTTGAATAATTTTTTGATTTGTGTTGAAGCATTATTGCCCGATGCTGAGATTGATCGTTCTGGCGAATATCCATTAATTTTGCACGCCGATCGCAATCCAACCAAAGTTGGCTTTTTTCCAATTAGCATCGATCCGCACGAATTTCGCGCTGCTTCACACACCCAAGATGTTGATAGCTTGTATGGCCAAATTCGCGAATCGTTTCCAGCGCGTAAATTAATTCTTGGCGTTGATCGTTTGGATTATACCAAAGGCATTCCAGAACGCTTGCAAGCATTCAGTACCTTGCTCGAAACCTACCCTGAACTTCAGCAAGCAATTTCATTAACCCAAGTAGTGGTGCCAAGTCGCGAAGATATTAGCGAATATGCCGATTTGAAGCAAACAATTCAGCAATTGGTGAGCGAAATTAATGGCAAATATACCAAAATTGGCTGGGTTCCGATTCATTATATCTATCGTTCGTTGCCCCGTGAAGAATTATTAGCCTATTATCGCGCTGCTCATGCTGCATTAATCACGCCATTAAAGGATGGCATGAATCTTGTAGCAAAGGAATATGCGGTTTGCGGCCCCGATGATGGCGTGCTGATCCTTAGCGAATTTGCTGGCGCTGCAATGCAACTATCTGAACATTCATTGACGGTTAATCCATATGATCTTACCGGCACGGCCCAAGCAATTTATAATGCAGTCACAATGCCGCGTGCTGAACGAATGGAACACATTAGTAAATTACGTCATTCAATCAATCAATATGATATTTACTGGTGGGTTGATACCTTTTTGCAAGCAGCCAATGTTAAGCGTTCAGAGTCGGTTGAACAAGCCTCAGGTTTGGAAGCACGCTAGCTACTAAAGGAGTTATATGCAGAACGATTGGTATAAAGATGCAATCTTTTACGAATTGCATGTACGAGCTTTTCAAGATAGTAATGGCGATGGTAATGGCGATTTTCGCGGCCTAATTTCGCGCTTGGATTATTTGCAAAGTTTAGGGGTCGATTGTTTATGGTTGTTGCCGTTCTATCCATCGCCTGGCAAAGATGATGGTTATGACGTAGCTGATTATTGTAATGTGCATCCTAGTTATGGCACAATGGAAGATGTAGTTACTTTTTTCGAAGCAGCCCATTCCCGTGGTTTACGAGTGATGATTGACCTTGTGGTTAATCATACTTCGGATCAACATCCATGGTTCCAAGCTTCGCGCCAACCTGATTCTCCGTATCGTGATTATTATGTTTGGAGCGATAACAATCAACTCTATCGCGATGCGCGGATTATTTTCACCGATACTGAACGCTCAAACTGGGCGTGGGATGATCTCTCAGAATCATATTATTGGCATCGTTTCTTTAGCCATCAGCCCGATTTGAATTATGAAAATCCTGCTGTACTCGAAGAAATGTTTAATATTATGCGTTTTTGGCTTGATCGTGGAGTTGATGGTTTCCGTGTCGATGCAGTGCCCTACTTGATCGAACGTGATGGCACAAACTGCGAAAATTTGCCCGAAACTCATGCAGTTTTGCGCAAGATGCGTGAATTCGTTGATGAACATTATCCAAATTGTGTGTTATTGGCTGAAGCAAACCAATGGCCTGATGATGTGCGTCATTATTTTGGCGATGATGATGAATTTCATATGGCGTTTAATTTTCCGGTTATGCCACGTATGTTTATGGCATTGCGCAAGGAAGATAGCACGCCAATTATCGATATTGTGCGCCAAACGCCAAAAATTCCCGATAATTGCCAATGGGCAACATTTTTACGTAATCACGATGAATTAACCCTCGAAATGGTTACTGATGAAGAACGTGATTATATGTATCGTGAATATGCAGCCGATCCGCGCATGAAAATCAATATCGGCATTCGTCGTCGTTTAGCACCCTTGATGGATAATGCTCGACGACGGATGGAATTAATGAATAGCATGTTATTGAGTTTGCCTGGCTCACCAATTATTTATTATGGCGATGAAATTGGGATGGGCGATAATATTTATCTTGGCGACCGTAATGGCGTACGAACGCCAATGCAGTGGAATGGCGACCGTAATGCGGGCTTTTCAGCTGCCGATTTTGCCCGTTTGTATAGCCCAGTAATTATCGATCCAGTTTATGGCTACCAAGCGATCAACGTCGAAGCCCAAGAGCGCGTCCAATCGTCGCTGCTGAATTGGATGAAGCGACTGATTCGGGTGCGTAAGCGCTATTCGGTCTTTGGCCGTGGCGATATTCGCATTCTTGAAACTCAAAATCGCAAGGTTTTGGCCTATTTGCGCAGCTATTCCGACCAAATTGTGCTGATTGTCAACAATCTTTCGCGCTTTATTCAGCCAGTTGAGCTTGATTTAGCTGAATTTGCGGGCATGCGCTTGGTCGAATTGATTGGCGAAACGCCATTTCCAGCGGTTGCCGAGACTCCCTATTTTCTCTCGTTAGCGCCACATGGCTTTATGTGGTTTCGCTTAGAAGGAGCGCGCCTTGCTCTCGACGACGCTTAAGCAATGCCTACAACCAATTATCGCCGTCGAGCGACTGGGATTGATCACCGATATTGATGGCACGATCAGCCGCATTGCGCCAACGCCTGATGGTGCGACGGTTGATCCGTTATGCCGCGCCGCTTTGAGCCAGTTATCGGAGCATTTGCCCTTAGTGGCGGCGGTTTCCGGTCGGGCGGCCCGCGACGTGCAGCGCATGTTGCAATTGCCAGCCATGCGCTACATTGGTAATCATGGCTTGGAAGTTTGGGGCCAAGATGGCGGTGTGCTGGTGCCTGCCGCCCAACCGTTTAGCGCTGCTGTGCGCGAGTTCGTAGTGGCAATGGAGCGCTACGAGCTGCCAGAAGGGGTTGTGCTCGAATCCAAGGGCATCACCGCAACCTTGCACTATCGTTTGGCCACCGATCAAGTTGCTGCTGAGGCTTGGTTGCGCAAAGTGTTGGGCGAATTAGCTTCCGCCCACAATTTGATCATTACCGAAGGCTTGATGATTTTCGAGGTTCGGCCACCAGTCAGTTGGCATAAAGGCAGCGCGGTCGGCTGGCTGATCGACGAGCAAAAACTTGATGCGGCAATTTTCTTCGGCGATGATCTGACCGATGTTGATGGCTTTCGGGCGATTGCAGCGGCCCGCGAACGTGGCTGCCAAGCTGTGGCGATTGGCGTAATCAATCCAGAATCGCATCCATCGGTGGCCGAAACTGCCGATATTTGTATCGATGGCGTTGGTTCGACCGCCGAAGTGCTGCAATGGATTCTTGAGCAGCGGCTGGTTCAGGTTCAAGCAACAAACAACTAGCACTTGCCAGATTCGCAATTCAGGTAGCTCCAATCTACACTTGTTTAAGAACAGGTTGCAGATTGGAGCTTTTGTAATTAAAATGCAGGTGGTACAAAATAATCATTATCATCGTTTGAGCGTGGTTTATCTAATTCTGTGCGATATAAACGCAAATGTGGCCGAATCAATCGAATAATATATTGATTAAAACAGAATATAAATAACATTATTAGCACAAATTGAATAATTGGCGTTAATAATAGTGAAAAAGGAATATTAAATGAAATCAATGCTCATAGTGCCATATAGCTCGCAAATATCGCTAGAAAACCCAACCATAAGCGGGGATTATAACGATGAGCTTTAATTGCCCGATAGCGCAAATCAAGCTGTTTATGTTTATCAAGTCCTTGCAATTCTGGAACTGAATTATACGACCAATAAATTTTCCTTATTCTTCCTGTTAATAGAGCTTAGATTAATTAAGCATGGGGCCCGAAATAATCATGATCATTTTGAGCAGTAGCCTGCTCAAGCTCACGACGATAGCGGGCTAAAGTTGGCCGAATTGCAGCAATAATAATGGCATTACTGATTAAGCCGATAATTCCACCAGTGATTGCGCCCACTAACATTCCCATCCAAAGGCTATCGAGCTTTGGAAAAAGTAATATTGCAGTAATGATCCCCACATAGAGCACAGCATAGCCAAGCCCTTTTATTTTTACGATTTGCTTTTAGGGCTTGTTTCCAGAGCAGGCGTTTTTGAGGCTTGGGGTAGCCTTAAGCTCTGGTATTCAGTTGAGCGAAAGATAGATTTTCATTGCTTCTCTCCTGATTTAGTGCGTTTATTATATCCAAGGCCATGGTACGAAGCAATCAGCAGGTGGTTGCAATTTCTATATTGATTTTTTTCAATCTTTATGCTACGCTAATCGCCAGCCATTGCACATGGGTTTGCAACTTAAAGTGCAGGCTATTTTCAGCAATCGCTTATCGAAAAAATTCAATCCATCATTTTGGGTGGATTTTTGTTTCGCTTGGATATTGAAAATTTTCAATCTAGCGTTATTCGGGAGGTTTTGGATGGATTTTGACCATTTACCAGTGGCCGTGATTGGGTCGGGGCCTGTTGGCTTGGCAGCGGCAGCACATTTGGTGGCGCGCAATCAAACGCCGCTGCTTTTCGAGGCTGGCCCACGGGTGGCTGATTCGGTGCAAACTTGGGGCCATGTGCGCTTATTTTCGTCTTGGCAATTTAATCTTGATCCGCTGGCTGAACAGCTTTTGACTGCCACAGGTTGGCAAGCACCCGATTTAAGCCACTTTCCAACTGGAGCTGAATTGGTGCGCGATTATTTAGCGCCATTGGCTCAGTTGCCCCAAATTGAACCGCAGATTCGGCTCAATAGCAAGGTTGTGGCAATTACGCGCTTGGGTTTGGATAAATTGAAAAATGCAGGGCGGGCAACTACGCCATTTGTGCTAACAATTGAAACTGCTGGCGAAACCAGCCAAGTCTATGCCAAAGCAGTGATTGATGCCTCGGGAACCTATCGCAGCCCAAATCCCTTGGGTGCTGCAGGTGTGCCGGCCTTGGGCGAAGCGAATGCAGCTGCCCAAATTTACTATGGCATTCCCGATATTTTGAGCAGCGAGCAGGCGCGCTATGCTAATCGTTCGGTGGCGGTGGTCGGCAGTGGCCATTCGGCCTTTAATGCGCTGCTCGATTTGGCTAGCCTCGCTGAACAAGCGCCGGCAACAACGATTACTTGGATTATGCGGCGCGAACAGCTTGATGCTGGCTTGTATGGCGGCGGAGCAAACGATCAGTTGGTCCAGCGCGGGGTTTTAGGTGCTCAGGTTGAGCAACTGCTGGCGAGTGGTCGCTTTAGGGTGGTTACTGGTTTTCGCATTGATGCAATTAGCCAAATTGATCAACAACTGTGCTTGCATGCAGGCGCACAGCAACTGACTGGCTTTGATCAAGTAATTGCCACAACTGGCTTCCGCCCCGATTTGGCTATGCTCAGCGAAGTACGTTTGGAGCTTGATTCAGCAGTCGAAAGCCCACGGGTTTTGGCTCCCTTGATTGATCCAAATGAGCATAGTTGTGGCACGGTGCGCCCTCATGGCGCTGAAGAATTACGCCATCCTGAGCCAAATTTCTACATTGTGGGCATGAAAAGCTATGGTCGTGCACCAACATTTTTGATGCGCACAGGCTATGAGCAAGTGCGCTCGGTTGTTGCAGCAATTGTTGGCGATTGGCAAGCTGCTCGCGACGTGCAGTTGGTCTTGCCTGAAACGGGAGTTTGTAAAACCCAATTTGGTGGCGAGGCCTGTTGTGGCACAACCCCAACTCGCAGCGAGATTCTGTTGCAGTTGTAGAATGGCTGCTTATCAAGCAATTGTAAAAAGGATTTGGTTATGCGGCAAAGCCCATTTTATGGCTGGTGGATTGTGAGCACGCTAGGATTTACCGAAATGACTTCGTGGGGCGTGATTTACTACGCATTTAGCGTGCTTTTGGCTCCGATGCAGCAGGATTTGGGTTGGCCGCAGGCCCATTTTACTGGCGGATTTTCGTTAGCGCTGTTTATTTCGGGGATTGTTGCGTTGCCAATTGGGCGCTGGCTTGATCAGCACGGCGCACGTGGTTTGATGACGCTTGGCTCATGTTTGGCAACGGTTTTGGTTGTGGCATGGGCCAATGTCCAAACGCTCTTGGCTTGGTATCTGATTTGGGCTGGCTTGGGAGTGGCGATGGCGGCAATTTTATATGAGCCAGCATTTGCCGTCGTCGCAACATGGTTTCAGCGCAAACGCCAACATGCGCTCACCATTTTGACGGTTGGTGGTGGTTTGGCGAGCGTTGTGTATGTGCCCTTAATCACGCGTTTGCTCAGCACAATGGCTTGGCGCGAAGTCTTGCTTTGGCTGGCTGGTGGCTTGGCGATCCTCACGATTCCGCTTCATGGCTTGGTGCTGCGGGCCAAACCTGCCGACTTGGGCTTGTTGCCCGATGGTGCGCCGCTGCGAGTGGCCGCCACTACATCTACGCCGCCGATTCAACCATCGATGTCGTTGAACAAGGCTGTACGATCTGGCGCATTTTGGTGGTTAGCGTTGGCATTTGGCCTGACCACGATGGCAACATTTACGCTTGGCGTGCATTTAATCTCGGCGATTAAAGCCCAAGGCTATGCGCCAGAAATTCAGGCTTTGGCTGTTGCAATCTTGGGTGGGTCGCAAATTCCCAGCCGGATTTTGATTGGCAGCGTGGGGCGGCGTTTGCCTCAAGCGCAATTAGCGTGGATGTTGTGTTTGGTGCAAAGCTTGGCTTTTGCAATCTTCTTATCTGTGCCAAGCGTTGCGGGCTTAATGCTCTTTGCCTGCTTGTTTGGCGCTGGTTCTGGGGCGTTGACTCCAACTCGTGCAGCCTTGGTGGCCGATGTGTTTGGCAGCGCCCAATATGCCAGCATCAGCGGAGCTTTAGCGTTGCTGACGACAACTGCGCGGGCGTTGGCCCCGGTTTTGGCCAGCTTGTTGGTGGCGCTATTGCATAGTTATCAACCACTTTTTGGCTTATTGTTGCTGATGTGTCTAATCAGCGCAGCAGCAATTTACTTCATTCGAGGTGCAAGCAATGCATAATCAAACGATTGTAATTGGCGCGGGCCAAGCTGGTCTCGCTGCTGGCTATTGGCTGCAACGAGCCAAGGTGCCGTTTCAAATTCTCGAGGCCCAGCCAAGGGTTGGCGGCTCATGGCCAGCCTATTATGCGAGTTTGAAGCTCTTTTCGCCTGCTCGGTTTTCAAGCTTGCCGGGCCTCGATTTTTCTGCGCCTGCTGATAGTTATCCCGACCGCGATGCTGTAGTTGCCTATTTGCGGCACTACGCTGAGCATTTTAAATTGCCAATTCAAACTAATACATCAATTCGCACTATCGAACGCCAGCAAGCTGGTTTTCGCCTGCTTACCAATGATGGGCGGGTTTTTCAAGCTGGTCAGATTATTGCGGCAACTGGAGTATTTTCGCGGCCTTTGATGCCTCAATTACCCGATCAAGGTTTATTTCAAGGCCAGATTTTGCATAGTGCTAGCTATCGCACGCCACATGATTTTGCTGGCAAACGGGTGATTGTGGTTGGTGCTGGCAATTCGGCCATTCAAATTGCGCTTGAGCTTGCTGAGGTTGCCAACGTAACTCTTGCCACCCGCCAGCCAATTCGTTTTCAAGCCCAAACGATTGCCGGACGCGATCTGCATTGGTGGTGGTGGCTGACGGGCTTTGATCGCTTGGCACTCGATAGCCGTTTGGGTCGCTGGATTCAGCAACGCACTCAGGGAATTGTCCTCGATACTGGTCTGCATAGCAGAAAAATTAATCAAAATCAACCGCAGCGCCGAGCCATGTTCGAGCGTTTTACTGAAACTGGGATTGTTTGGGCCGCTGAGCAGCCCGAGCCAGTTGATGTCGTGTTATTTGCAACTGGCTATCGGCCAGCTTTAGGCTATCTGCAAAACCTCGATGCCTTGGATGAGGCTGGCTTGCCATTGCACAAGGCTGGAGTTAGCACCATGGTTGATAATCTGTATTATGTTGGCTTGGAGCAACAATATAATTTCGCGTCGGCAACCTTGCGGGGCGTTGGCGCTGATGCAGCCCGAGTTGTGCGCCAGATTCAAGCACACGCACATCAACCAACTCGTTGTTGTCGTTGGGCGGTGTGGCAATGAACCAGCTCGATTTGAATCAGCTTTGGTTGAATTTAGCCGAGCCACTCCGTCGATTTCTCGTCGCACGTTTGGCTGATCCGACTGCGGTCGAAGATTTGTTGCAAGATATTTTTCTGGCTGCCTATCTCAAGCGCGAGCAACTCCACGACCCTGAGCGTAGTCGGGCTTGGTTGTGGCAAATTGCCCGTCGCAAACTCATCGATCGCTATCGTAGCCGTCGCGAAACCAGCGAGCTTGATGAAAATTTGGCGGCTGAACCGCAACAAACACCGCCAATTTTAGCTGGCTTTGAGCAGTGTGTGCAGAATATGTTGGCCCGTTTGCCGGCCCAAGATCGCTTGGTTTTGCAACGTACAGCCTTTGAAGGTATCAGTCAACAGGCCTTGAGCCTCGAATTGGGCTTGTCATTTTCGGGAACAAAATCTCGCGTTCAACGCGCGCGCCAGAAATTACGTCTGCTGTTCGATCAATGTTGTGCGATTGAGCGCGATGCTGATGGTCATGTGTTGGATTGTTATCCACAGCCGCAATCAATTCAACTCGTTTAATGTGCGTCCTTTTGCCAATTGACCGTCTTTAATAGTACAACGCATGTGAATGATTCAAAGCGCATGCTACAACACTATTTACAGGAGGCTACTCATGGCAACGAACGAACCCACCCAATCGAACAACGACGACTGCTGCTCAGCAGAAGAACAAGCAACCTGCTGCTCAGACGATTGCTGCGATTGTTGCTAACTTTTTATTGACATAACATAAAAAGCCTTGACAACACTATGTTGTCAAGGCTTTTTACTATTTAAACGATTGCTTAGGGGTTGGTTGGGGGTGGGTTTGCTTGTTGATAATAGGTGGTGATGGTTGTGCCAGTTGCCGCGCCACCAAGCGGAATTTGATGATCAAGGCTGACAAATTTACCATTGCGATCAGCCCATAATACTGGCTTGAGTAACGCATATTTGGCCTCATCCCATGTGGCCCAATCGTAGCCCAAAAGGCCACCAGTATCGCCAGAGTTGGGGTTGAGCACCCAAAACGTATGGTGCAAATAGTGCTCTTTGATCAAATCGCGCAGCGCTTTCATCCATTGTTCGTTTGCGCCGCCATCCAAAAAGCCACCCCATTCGCCAATAAATAAGGGTGCGATATTCTCTTCATGAATAAAGAACCAATTGGGTTGCCAAACATCGTTGTAAAGTGTTTCTTTGCTAAAACCAGGGTAGAACCATGATTGATTGAATACCAATGGGCCATAATCATGCGGCGAATAGACCAATTGATCTTGGTTGGCTCCGAGATTGACAGGATAATCGCGCACGCCGCGTAAATTACCGCCCCACCAGGTGAAATAGTAATCATTTTTATTATTTGAGTTGTAATTGGCTCCTGCTTTGGGGTAAACCTCGTTGCCCTCGCACAACACCAACACATTGGGATTGATAGCCAGAATGCGCTTGCTGGCAGTTTCGCAGACATATTTCCAATTATTGATGTCGCTCGAATTATCCCATTTGGCAAATTGGCCGCTACTTTGATTATCGTGAGCAGTGCCGTGTGGCTCGTTCTTAATATCCATTGCGATAACCGTATCATCGTTTTTGTAACGATCGGTAATCCATTCCCAAGCCTGATAAAACTGCTCGCTGGTGATCGAGCCTTTGTACCACAATGGAGCATAATGACCAGCGTTATCAGCCTCGGCACTGTGCACATCGATCATTACTTTGATGCCAAATTGCTTTGAAAGCAGCACAAAACGATCGAAAATTTGCAACGAAGTCAAGCCTTCTAACTCAGGGTTGGCATAGGTGTTGACATTGGGCGTTTTGAAAATCCCAGCCTTCCACTCCAAAATTAATTCGGTTGAGATTGGCACGCGAATAATATTCAAGCCACGCTGGGCGATGCTTTGTAGCATTGTGGTGAGATTTGCCGACCACAACCCATGAAAAACTCGTTCAGTTGCGTTAAATCCAAACCAATTAACTCCGGTAAGCCAAACAGGGCGACCTGCACTATCGACAATTTGATTGCCGTTGGTATGCAACCAATCGTCGCTGTTGCTATTACCAATTGGCGTGCTGGTGGCCGTGGCAATGCTGGTTGGAATTGCCGTATTGGTTGGTCGTGGCGTACTAGTGGCCGTTGCAAGCGTGGTTGGAATCGCCGTATTCGTTGGTTTTGGCGTGCCAGTTAATGTGGGAATTGTGGTATTTGGTGGAGTTGTTGGCGTGCTGGTTGCTGGCCGAGTGGTTGGAGCAAGAGTGCTGGTTGTAGTTGGATTGGGCTGATCATCGCCACAATTAACTCCATTGAGCTTAAATGCCGTTGGCAATGCATTAGTACCACTATAACTCGCTTGAAAGCCAAAGCTAGCGGTACCATTGCTTGGCAAACTAGCGGCCCATGCTGGATTTGCCACGCTCACACTAGGCCCAGTTTGGTTGAGCGTACCATTCCAGAGATTCGTAATTGTCTGATTGCCAGCAAAACCCCAGCTTAGTTGCCAATTATTGAGACCGATTCCAAGATTCTTAACGCTTACATTGGCGTTAAAGCCAGTCTCCCATTGATTCGAAATCGTATACGTGACCTCACAAACTGCGGCTGCGGCGGTGGGCTTGGTGTTTGCAGGTTGCCCAGCTAGAACCAGCGCTAAGAGGCCGCTAAGCATGGCCAGCTTAGTGCGAAACGAACGGTGTTTCTGTGACATACGTTGTCCCTTCGTGCTGAATTGATGTTAGTTGATGCGATTGCGCGTCTGCTTGCTCATTATTGAGACCGATTCCTCAGGGTTCGCAAGAACCTCATGCATAATTCTAAAAATACATTAATAGTTTTGATTTGTGAAGCCCTATTTTGGGCAATTGAGCCATAAAAAGCATATCACCTCTTGGGGTTATAAACCCCCGTTTGGGGTGATAACGGTTAAGCAAGAGGTGGTACTAGCCCATCCCCTGTATTACCATGGTAATTCAAGCATATAGGACTAAAGATTACCGAAATCTGAATTGGCATGGTATAGGATGTAGCTGCATTTTCTGCCGATCGTCGATCAAAGTTGATCAACAACAAGCTTGTGATGGATATGCTAGCATCCATGATTTGATGCAGTGTCTTGTGGTCTATGTGATTGATATTTGTAGCTTTGAAGTCTGAGTGTTCCAGTTATTGTGCTGCATTACCTAATCGGTACGATTGATTTTTATCGAATGCAGCGATTAACCACTGTGATGCAGCTGGTAGCCCAAATTACTTAGCACTTCAGCATTTTTGAACGCGACATGTAGCCATTTCAGAGGAGCAATCGTATGAATTTCTTCCGGTCTCAGCGCAATTATGGGCGGCTTTTACTCGCCTTAATCGTCGTTCTTAATCTTGGTATGGCACGCTCTGCGGCAGCTGCTGGAGAGACTCCTTACGCGAATGCAGTTGATTCAAGCTCTAGTGGTTTGATGCTTAATCCTACTAATGCTGTTGGCGCACCCAATGGTACACTTGCAACGGTTATTGGTGCGCTTGGCTTAAATCTGACCCTTGATATGGGTTTAAACGAAGAAGGTACTGGCGACCTTGTGGTCTATTATGCTGGGCTCGGCGTACAAGTCACGCCAAATGTTCAGTTCCTCAATAGTAGCCGCCAAGTAATATCCTCGGCTCCATTAAATCTGATTGGTTTATCACTTGGTTCGATTTATTCAACCACTGTAACCTATGCAAATAAACCTACTCCATACCGCTATGTCCGCTTTACCTCACTGTTAACTGCATATCAAATTGATGCAGTTGCAGCGAAATCATTTCGCCCCGATAGCGATAACGATGGGGTGAATGATAGTGATGAAATTACTAACGGCACTAACCCCCTCGATCCTGATAGTGACGACGATGGTTTGAATGATGGCCAAGAAATCGTCAATGGGACTAACCCGAATAACCCCGATACTGATGGTGATGGTATGCCCGATGGTTGGGAAGTCAACTATACGCTCAATCCAAACGATGCAACTGGCGCGAATGGCGCAGCTGGCGACCCTGATAGCGATGGCTCGACCAACTTGCAAGAATATCAAAAATCGACTAACCCCAAAAATGCTGATACTGATGGCGATGGCTTGAATGACGGCGCTGAAACAACCGCTGGCACCAATCCGAACAATCCCGATAGTGATGCTGATGGCTTGCCCGATGGTTGGGAAGTGACCTACACATTGAATCCATTGAGTTCAACCGGCGCAAATGGCGCAGCGGGTGACCCTGACGCTGATGGTTCAACCAACCTGCAAGAATATCAACGAGGCACCAATCCCAAAAATGCTGATACTGATGGCGATGGGTTAAACGATGGTGCTGAAGCAGCGCTTGGCACGAATCCGAATAATACCGATAGTGATGTTGATGGCTTACCCGATGGCTGGGAAGTTACCAACAGCCTCAATCCATTGAATGCAAGCGGCAACCAAGGTGGCTCAGGCGACCCTGACGCTGATGGCTCAACCAACTTGCAAGAATATCAAAATAGCACGAATCCCAATGACAACGATAGCGACAATGATAGCTTGACGGATGGCCAGGAAGCAGCCTTGGGCACGAATCCCAATAATCCTGATAGTGATGCTGATGGCTTGCCCGATGGTTGGGAAGTTGCAAACAGCCTCAATCCATTAAGCAATACTGGCGCAAATGGTGCAGCAGGCGACCCTGATGCTGATAGCTCAAGCAACTTGCAAGAATATCAAAATGGCACGAACCCCAATGATAATGATAGCGACAACGACGGCTTGACCGATGGCGCTGAAGCCAGCGCTGGCACGAACCCGAATAATGCTGATAGCGATGGCGATACCTTGCCCGATGGCTGGGAAGTCAACCATGGCTTGAATCCATTGAACAGCACCGGGAACAACGGCGCAATCGGCGACCCCGATAATGATGGTTCGAATAATGCAGCAGAATATGCAGCTGGCACCCATCCTAACGATAATGACAGCGACAATGATGGCTTGGCTGATGGCGCTGAAGTTGCGTTGGGAACCAACCCGAATAACCCTGATAGTGATGGCGATGGCTTGCCCGATGGCTGGGAAGTTACCAATAGCCTGAATCCTTTGAATCCAACTGGCAACCAGGGTGCAGCAGGCGACCCCGATACCGATGGCTCATCGAACTTGCAAGAATATCAAAATGGGACGAACCCAAATGATAACGACAGCGATAACGATGGCTTGACTGACGGCGAAGAAGCCACTTTGGGCACGAATCCGAACAACGCTGATAGTGACGGCGATGGTTTGCCCGATGGCTGGGAAAATGATAATGGACTTGATCCATTGAGCGGCGCTGGCGATGATGGCGCAGCAGGCGATCCGGATGCTGATGGCTCGAATAACCTACAAGAATATCAAAATGGCACGGATCCAAATGATAATGACAGCGATAACGATGGCTTGAATGACGGCGCTGAAGCTGTTGCTGGCACCAATCCAAACGATAGCGACAGTGATGATGATGGTTTGCCCGATGGCTGGGAATTGAACAATGGCTTGAATCCATTGAATCCCAATGATGCTGCTGGCGACCCTGATAACGATGGCTTGGATAATGGCGATGAATTTGCCAACGATACCAATCCACAGGTTGCTGATAGCGACAGCGATGGCTTAAACGATGGTGATGAGGTCGCAGCTGGCACAAATCCAAATGACAGTGACACTGACAACGATAGTTTGCCTGATGGCTGGGAAACCGATAATGGGCTCGATCCATTGAGTGGTACTGGTGATGATGGTGCTGCTGGCGATCCTGATGCTGATGGCTCGAATAACCTGCAAGAATATCAAAATGGCACGAATCCAAATGATAATGATAGCGACAACGATGGCTTGACCGACGGTGAAGAATCGAGCCTGGGTACCAACCCAAATAATGCTGATAGCGATGGCGATGGCTTGCCTGATGGATGGGAAGTTGATAATAGCCTGAATCCATTGAGCAACATGGGCGATGATGGTGCAGCTGGCGACCCAGATGCTGATGATTCGAGCAACTTGCAAGAATATCAAAATGGCACGAATCCCAATGACAATGACAGTGATGATGATGGCTTGAATGATGGCGCTGAAGCTGTTGCAGGCACGAATCCAAACGATGATGACAGCGATAACGACAGCTTGCCTGATGGCTGGGAAGTCAACAACAACCTTGATCCATTGAGCGGGATTGGTGATGATGGTGCAGCTGGTGACCCAGATGCTGATGATTCGAGCAACTTGCAAGAATATCAAAATGGTACGAATCCCAATGACAACGATAGTGACAACGATGGCTTGAATGATGGCGCTGAAGCTGTCGCAGGCACCAATCCAAACGATAGTGACAGCGATAACGATAGTTTGCCCGATGGCTGGGAAGTTGATAATGGGCTTGATCCATTGAGCGGAGTTGGTGATGATGGTGCAGCTGGTGACCCAGATGCTGATGATTTGACCAACGCCGACGAATATAGTAATACTACTAATCCAAACGATAGCGATAGTGATAATGATAGCTTGCCCGATGGCTGGGAAGTAAGCTATGGACTTGATCCATTGAGTGCTACTGGTGATGATGGGGCAGCTGGCAATCCTGATAACGACAGCTACAATAATGTAACTGAATTTGCCAACGGTACCAGTCCAATAGTCTTTGATGCACCTGCGGCAACTAATACGCCAGTGCCAACGGCGACCGAAGTCCCAACGGCAACCAGCGTTGTGCCAACCGCAACTGAGGTTCCAACGGCAACCAGTGTTCCGACCGCAACGGCGACTGAGGTTCCAACAGCGACCGCGACTGAGGTTCCAACGGCAACCAGTGTTCCGACCGCAACGGCGACTGAGGTTCCAACAGCGACCGCGACTGAGGTTCCAACGGCAACCAGTGTTCCGACCGCAACGGCAACCGACGTGCCAACGGCGACCAGTGTTCCGACCGCGACGGCGACTGACGTGCCAACGGCGACCAGTATCCCGACCGCAACGGCAACCGACGTGCCAACGGCGACCGCGACTGAGGTACCAACGGCGACCAGTGTCCCGACCGCGACGGCGACTGACGTGCCAACGGCAACCAGTGTTCCGACCGCGACGGCAACCGACGTGCCAACGGCAACCAGTGTTCCGACCGCGACGGCAACCGACGTGCCAACGGCGACCGCGACTGAGGTTCCAACGGCAACCAGTGTCCCGACCGCAACGGCGACCGAGGTACCAACGGCAACGAGTGTACCGACTGCAACGGCGACTGAGGTACCAACGGCAACGAGTGTACCGACTGCAACGGCGACTGAGGTACCAACGGCAACGAGTGTACCGACTGCAAC
>NZ_JBHUPY010000020.1:0-88260 GCF_042688385.1 Herpetosiphon sp. NSE202
GGCTGGCTTAAAATGGTCGATTGTTAAGATCCCCTCACCCCAACCCCTCTCCCATCCGATGGGCGAGGGGCTTTAACGCCATGGTTTTTGCGCAATTCGTTGGGAAACAAGGGTCGGCTCCTCCTCGCCCGCGTTCAGTGGGAGAGGGGGCTGGCTTAAAATGGTCGATTGTTAAGATCCCCTCACCCCAACCCCTCTCCCATCCGATGGGCGAGGGGCTTTAACACCATGGTTTTTGCGCAATTCGTTGGGAAACAAGGGTCGGCTCCTCCTCGCCCGCGTTCAGTGGGAGAGGGGGCTGGGGGGTGAGGGGATCATTACCGATCCCCAACCCCAACCGTTGCTAATTCCGCAACGGCTTGTTGTTTTGCAACATAAACATGATGCGTTCCATGGTTTTTGGTTCGTGGCACAGCGCCAAGAACACTTCGCGCTCCATGGCCAAGAAATGCTCTTCATCAACCCATTGCGGGCTGCTGAGGTCGCCGCCAGCGATGGCATAGGCTAGTTTGTTGCCAATAAAGGCATCGTATTCGGAAATATAACCGCCTTGTTGCATCATCCACACGCCGACGCGCATTGCGGCCAAGCCATCGCGGCCAGCGGCATAGAGCTTTTCGCGGGCTGGTGGGGTAAAGCCAGCAGCAGCCAAATCAAGCACAAATTGCTTAGCGCGACCAAGCAACTCATCGCCGTTCATAACGATTCGATCGGCTTCGGTAACAAAGCCTTGATCGCGGGCTTCGAAGGCGCTAGTGCCAACTTTGGCCATGCCGATTTGCTCGAACACTCGTTGCAGATAGGGCGTTGGGTCGCTTTCGGGAGCCAATTTGATTGCAGGAGAGATGACGCGACGCACAAATTCTTTGACCCCGCCAGCCCCAGGAATCAAGCCAACCCCAACTTCGACCAAGCCCATGTAGGTTTCGGCGGCGATACACATGCGCGAGCCGTGCATCGAAACTTCAGCGCCACCACCAAGCACCCGTCCGAATGGCGCGGTCACAATTGGCTTGGGAGAGAAGCGCATGCCTTGCATCAGGTCGTGCGAGGTTTTCAGCATTTGCTCAAGCTGATCAAATTGATCGTTTTGAGCAGCCATCATCAGCATAAAGATGTTGGCCCCGATGCAGAAATCTGAGCCTTGGTTGCCAACGACCATGCCCGTCCAACGCTCGTCTTTGAGCAATTCCAAGGCTTTGAAGCCCATTTCAGTGATTTCGCTATCCAGCGCGTTCATCTTGGAATGGAATTCAAAGCACAATACGCCATCGCCCAAATCGATTAAGCTAGCTGAATCGTTGCGGGCGACTTCTTTGCCAGCGTTGCGCAATTCATCAAGGTCAAGCTTCAAGTCGGAGCTTGGCACGGCTTCATATTCGCCAGTGACTGGGCTGTATGCTTGTTTGGTTCCATCAACCGTTTGATAGAACGAGCTATGGCCTTTTTCAAGCAATGCAAGCACCCAATCAGCCACATGAATATCGCGTTCTTGCATCAGCTTCACGCCATCGGCGAGGCCAATTGCATCCCACATTTCAAATGGCCCCATCTCTTTGGCAAAGCCCCAGCGCAAGGCATTATCAACATCGTAGAGATGGTCGCTAATTTCTGGCACGCGGCGCGCAGCATAGGCCAATGATGGCAGCAAGGTGTCGGCAATCAACTTACCACCACGATCTTGGCTTTGATTGACCAAGAAGCGCAAGCGGGCAGCCAAATTGCCTTGTTTTTTGGCTTGCTTGATGATTGGCAAATCAACTTCACGCGGGGCACGATGCTCGCCAGTTTCCCAATCGAGCACCCAAAATTCCTTGCCATTCGCACCTTTGACGGTTTTATAGAAGCCTTGGCCAGATTTTTGGCCGAGCCAGCCACGTTCCATCAAGCCTTGAACCGGAGCCGGAGCCAGCAACGCATCACGTGATTCATCATCGGGCACGAGATTGTAGAGGTTGTGGGCAACCCCAACCATCACATCGATCCCGACCAAATCGCCAAGCCGGAAGGTTCCCGATTTGGGATTGCCAATCAAGGTGCCGGTTAAGGCATCGACTTCTTCGATTGTGTAGCCGTTATCGACGATATATTTCATGGCATATGCGCCACCGAAGGTGCCGATGCGGTTGGCGATAAAGTTAGGCGTATCTTTGGCGATAACCACGCCTTTGCCCAAGCGTTCTTGGCCAAAGCTGCGAATATAGTCAATAATCGCTTGATCGGTATCAGGAGTTGGAATCACTTCGAGCAATTTGAGGTAGCGGGGTGGGTTGAAGAAGTGAGTTCCAAGGAAGTGCTTTTTGAAATCGTCCGAGCGGCCTTCAGCAATTTTGTGAATCGGAATCCCGCTGGTATTTGATGAAATAATACTGCCAGCTTTGCGAATTTCGTCGATGCGGGCCATGAGCTGCTGCTTGGGTTCGAGTTTTTCAACGATAACTTCAATTACCCAATCGGCTTCGCTGATTACGGCAAAATCATCTTCGAGATTGCCAAGTTGTACCAACTCGCCAGCTTTTTTATTCATCAGCGCGGCGGGGCTGCTCTTGACCACCCGATCCCAGCCAGTTTGCACAACCCGATTGCGCACGGCTTTGCTTTGCAACGAAAGCCCTTTGGCCTCTTCTTCGGGCGTTAAGCTGTTTGGCACAATATCCAACAACACGGTGCGAACGCCAGCATTGGCCAGATGGGCTGCGATGCCACCACCCATAGTGCCTGAGCCAATTACTACTGCCCGTTGAATGCGGTACGTCATTGAACCACCTTTCTTTCTGGTTGGAAGCGATTTAATAAACGATCAACTGTAATCAGCGAGGTTTTGCAGCTCTTTGGGGCTGATTCCAGGGTTGGAAAAACAATTAAAGTTCGATTCGGGCAACCTTACGCAATCCATCGGTCAACAAATCGACCAACGGATCGCCCAATTGCTGGCGCATAGCGTTTTCGACCGCATCGCCACGTTGGCGAGCATCGGGCAAACGCTCCAAACCACTGCTGGTTAATTGGATGCGAGTTGTGCGCCGATCGTTGGGGTCGGGCATGCGTTCGAGCCAGCCATCGCGCTCAAGGCGGTCGATGATTGGCGTTAGGGTTGAATTATCGAGATAAGTGCGGCTGGAAAGTTCGCCCATGGTTGGAGCTTCATCGGGCTTCATGGCTACGAGAACGAAGTATTGGGCGGTGGTCAGCCCCAAGGGAGCCAACACCCGATTGTAGTGGCTGATCAATTGGCGGGCTACGCGCCCAACTTGAAAACACAAATGATAGTGCGCTTCCACAATGCTACGTCCTTGTAAGCTTGATGAAGAACAGCGAATCGATTAATTTTTAACGACGAAGGACACGAAGCGCACGAATGAGTTCTCAAATCATTATTTGTGCATTGCCCCTAATGTTTATTCCTGACTCCTAGCCCCTGACATCTGATCCCTTGTGGGCAAATAGTCCGTACACAAACTAACTATACGCAGTGCGTTATGCTTTGTCAAGATTGAGAATTTTGCTACGAAGTGGCTGCTTGCGAGAGTGGGGAAAGCTTGTTATGATTAGTTAATCCTCACTTGGTCATGGATTCACCATGCATCCGCCAAAGAAATGCGTGCTACCATGAGTTTGTTCGAGACCATTCCTGCCAATCTTTTTCGCCCACTCGCTAGCCCTGGGGCTGCAATTTATACCCAAGTGTTGCTAGCGCTGTTTGCCGCCACCAAACAACAATCGCAACCGCTTAGCCGTGAACGAGCATTAAGCCTCGTCGAACAACAATTAGAGCAACCGAACGCTGAAGTGCTGACTAGCGATGCCCACGAAGAAGAATCGGAGCTTGAGCAAAATAATCATGCTTCGGCGATTTTGCGCTCGCTGCGGGCTTGGGGTTGGCTGCGCTTCGAGCAACAAAGCGATTATTCCTCGGCGATTATTTTGCCCGATTATGCCTTTCGGCTGTTGCAACTCTTTGAAGACCTTGCAACCAAACAGCGCCAACATTTGCGTGGCATGATTTGTGGCATTCACGATGTGCTCGAAAAAGCCTGCACTGGCGATGCGCCGCACGATCGGCTTTCGAATGCCTATGACCAAACGCTTTTTCTGACTCAAGCGCTCAAAGAATTGCAACACAATATTGGTTTGCACATTCAAACTGTGCTCAAAACCCTCAAAACCAAAGATGTGCTTGAACATGTGTTTGGCAGCTATCGCAAAGATATTGTCGATCAAGCCTATCATCAGTTGCGCACCTCCGACCACCTTTCGCGCTATCGGCCTGCAATTTTACAATTTTTGCACAAAATCGAGCGCACGAATCTCATCGATCTATCGGCGCAGCATTTGGTTAGTCGCGGCGAGGCTGCTAGTTTTGAACTAGCCTACAATCGATTAAGCGAGCAAATTGAAACAATTCGTAGTCATTTTGAGCAACTTGATCAATTAATTAGGGTAATTGATCTTCGTCATAGCCAATTTGTTGATTCGGCAGTGCGCAATATCGAATTATTTCTCAGTGCTAGCACCAGCACCAGCGGCCAACTCCACAGTATTTTGAGCCAGATCTTACCTAATCCTGAAGCCTATGCCCAAGCCAGCCCAGAAATTAGCGAACTATTGAATATTTACGAGGTTCAACTAACCGATCAGCAATCGTTAACTGCGCCAACGCGCGCGGCTGTCCCTTTTGAAAGTCAGGCTGATAGCTATATACCAATTAGCGAGGCAGACATTGAACAAGCACAGGCCGCTACCTTGCGCCAATTGCGCCGTTCGATCAGCCGCGATCGAGTGCGCCGTTATGCCTTACAACTGTTGGGCGATGCCGAGCAACGGCGTGGCTCAGAGATTGAGCTTGAAAGTATTGACGATTTATCATTAATTATCTATTTGCGCTCATATGGTGATGGCTCGCTGGGCTATAAAATTGAGCCAATTGATGATGGTGTGTGGGTTGAGCACGATGGCGTGGGCTTTCGCGATTTTTTGGTGCGGCGGGTTTCAACGGAGCAACCAGCATGAGTTTAGTTAATTTTGCTGAAGAATATAGCCAACTTTCATCAACCGAACAGCAATTATTTGCCGATAGTGTGCGGCGTTTGCTCAGCGATGGTCTGATTTGGCGTGAAGATGAGCAGGATCGGCGGATTTTTGCTTGGTTAGTGCGCCGCATCGATTTGGTGCGTGATTATTTAGCGGTCGCAGGCTGGGAACTGCATTACGCTGAAAATTTACATATTTTTCATGTCTTTCATCGTGATGGCAGCCATCGCCGCCGCTTTGATAAAGAGGAAACCCTCTGGTTGCTCTTATTGCGCTTGATCTACGCTGAACAATATGAATCCCTTAATCCGAGTTTGACGCGCTATCCTACTACGACGGTAAGTGATCTCTATACCCGTTATAGTGAGTTTTTCCCCAATCGAGCTATTCGTAAAAAAGGCGTTTTCGATAGCGCTTTACGTCTATTCAATGGACTTAAATTAATTCGTGCCCCGCAAAGTACGGTGCTGAGAGCCAATGATCCTGAGACAGTGATTGAATTATTGCCAGCCCTTGAGGTGATTGTTCCTGCTAGCGGCATCGCCGCTTTGGCCGAACGCCTAGCCGAATATCAACGCCCGAGCAGTTCAGACGAGGAGCAAGCATGATTAAGCTGAGTCGAATTTTTTTGTATCATTGGCATCGCTTCGATCGGCATGTCTTAGATGTGCAGGATAGTTTGTATTTGGCTGGCCATAATGGCTCTGGAAAATCATCAATCCTTGATGCGTTGCAACTTGTGCTCGTGGCCGATTTGGGGCGAGTACGGTTTAACAGCGCCGCCCAAGATCGCTCGCAGCGTTCGCTCGATAGCTATGTGCGCGGCAAAATTGGCGAGCAACATTGGCTGCGGCCTGGCAATACGATTGGCTATGTGGTGCTAGAGTGGACTGACGATCTGAAGCATCAAGCCTTTATCAGCGGGGTTTGTATCGAAGCCCGGCCCATCAACCAGAGTCTTGAAAGAACTTTTTTTATTGCTGATGGTCAGCTTAATCCTGACCTGTTTGTTAATCAGGGCAAAGAAACTACCCGCAGCGAACTTAAGAAATTGGCCCGCAATCGATCAAGTTTTACTTGTTTCGAGCAAATCGGCGAATATCAGGCGGAGCTGCTGAATCGACTTGGGGGCCTCAATCAGCGCTTTTTCGATTTATTTCTGCGCGCCCTGACCTTCCAGCCAATTCGTAATATTCGTGAGTTTGTTGAACAATGGTTGTTGGAGCCGAATTCGCTTGATGTGAATACCTTGCAAAATGTTGTTGAACGACTTCGCGATTTGGAACGTAAAGCCAAACAAGTCGAAGATCAATTAAAAAGCCTCAATGCAATTATCAAAACCCAAGATGAAGCGAAACGATTTCGTGATTTGCAAGGGAAATTTGAAATTCTAGCGGCGCATTACAACGTTGCGGCAATTCAACAACAGATTAATCAACACCAACAACGATTAATCGATACCCGCCGTGATTACGAATTGAATCAGACTGATTTAGAACAACAACTTGGTTTGCAACAAAATGCCCAAGCTGCCTTAGTTGAGGCTCAAGTTCAATTAAGTCAATCGGATGTTATACGGCGTAAACAACAACTTGCCAACGAAATTCAGCAATTGCAGCAACAAATTCAAAAAATTAACCAACGCTGGCGGCAGCTCCAAGCAAAATTGACCCAAATTGCTCAATTATTGAATACCTTACCAGCAATTGCTGAGCAAGATTTAGTTAATCTATTGCAGCAGCCTGAGCATATTCCCCAAGCGCAGCAAATTGTTCCTTTACTCCAGCAACAAAACGTGGCTACCGGATCTGCTTTAAAACTGCAAATCCAAGCGCTGACGAGAACTGATGATACGATTGCGCGCTTAGTTGAACAAGAAAGCAGCTTAAAAAAGGAAATTGCGAGCCTTGAACAATCAAATCGCCAAAATCATTATCCACAAAATGTGGAAAATGTGCGTAACTACTTAAAACAAGAATTAAAGATTGAACTGTTTTTGCTTTGTGAGCTTTTAGAAATTCCTGATCAACATTGGCAAGATGCTGTTGAAGCAATGCTTGGTCAGCGCCGATTCAATATTATTGTTGAACCTAAATATTATAGTCAAGCACTCGATTTGCTTGATCAGTTACGTGATAAACAACGCCTCTATGATGTGGGCTTGGTTGATTTGCAGCAAGCAAGCGCCGAAACTCGCCCAGCAAGACCATTATCATTGGCAACGAAAGTTAAAGCCAAAACAGGTTTAATTGATAAATATATTGCAGCGATTTTAGGCGATATTATCACGTGCGAACGTGTTCAAGATTTGCGCCAACATCGGCGAGCAATTACCGCTGAAGTGATGGTGTATCAAGAATGGACGGCTCGTTCAATCGATCCGCGCAAATTTCGGCCTTGGTTTATCGGCGAACGCGCACAACGCTCGCAAATCGAAAGTCGCCGCCAGCAATTAACCGAAATCCAAGCAGAGTTAGCGATATTACGTCCTGAACAACAACGTCAACGTCAATATTCTGAGCAACTTGAAAAATTACAACAAATCTTATTAGGCTTAGATTCATATTTTGCGGAAGAACTTGATGCGAGTGAATTACAACGAACGCTTGTAGAATTACAACAAGATCACGATAGCATTGATACCAGCGGCGTAGCTGCCCTTGAAGCAGAAGTTAAACGTTTGCAAATAATGTATGATGAATATTCTAAAAATATTAGCCGCTTTAATGAGCTAAATGGTGCTTTTAAAACTAAAATCAACCAACTTGAACAACAAATTCAACAAGATAACCATCAATTATTGAATGCTCAAAGCCTGTTTGATCATACGCAGCAGCAGTATCCCAACCAAATTGAGGATGCAAGCGCCGATTTTCAGCGTGAAAATACTGAAGCTGCGCAATTTAGCCGTTTGCAAGAAACCGCTGAGCAACAGAGTCGCGGCTATCATACGCGCTTCAATAATCGCCAAGAAGCTTTGCGTGAACAAGTTCTACTCTATAATCGCGATTTTGGGGCGCGTGAGCTGGCCGTTATTGAGCAAACGAGCTTCCAAACCAGAAAAGCTGAATTAGAAGCTACAGATTTGCCCAATTTCGGGCAGAAAATTGCTGAAGCAAAACACGAAACTGAAACAGAGCTACGTGAACATGTTTTACACAAGTTACGCGAAAATATTGGCCGCGCTAAAGCTGAACTTGATCGGATTAACGATGCTTTACAAGGCTTAGATTTTAATGGCCAGCGTTATCATTTTCGCTATGAAGTTGCCGATTCACTCCGTGATTTTTATCAACTAATCGAGCAATCAGCCAATGTGACCAGTGAAATTATTCAAGATAGTGACTTTTATCAACAACATAAGGCGACCTTTGATCGCTTTTTCCAATTGTTGATTCAGCCTGGATTAACCGACCAAGAAAAGCTTGAACAAGCTCAAATTACCGATTATCGACGCTATTTAAGCTACGATATTGATGTAATTGATCGTGATGGTACACGCTCTCGTTTGAGCAAGATTATGGGTCAAACTTCAGGTGGCGAAACTCAAACGCCATTTTATGTGACGATTGCAGCATCGTTTGTGCAACTGTATAAAATTAGCGAACGCAGCAAACGCTCAACCATCAGAATTGTGGCCTTCGACGAGGCATTTTCAAAAATGGATCAAGATCGGATTGGCTCGACCCTCGATCTCTTCCATCATTTTGGCTTGCAGATTATCACTGCTACACCGATTGAACGCTGCGAATATCTGGTGCCAAAAATGTGCACAACCTTGGTTTTAACGAGCTTGAAAGATCAGCAACAGCGAGTTTTGGTTGAGCCATATCGTAATTATGCAGCACGTCTAGAGGCGCTGAATGCTGAATCTGAACAAAACTAGCACTGCTATTTTGCAGCAATTGCTTGACCAACATGAGCAACGCGATCGTCAGCGGGTTAATCGTGTCCAAATTAAATCAGCTAAATTTCAGCGCTATTTTGACCCTAAGCAGGTTGATGAACGCCAACAAACCAATAGTTGTTTGCTTGAATTGGCGCGAACGCAGGTCATTAAACTCCATTGGCGCAAATGGGAAGAGCATAATTGGCTTGAAGCTGTCGATTTGCTTGAGGCTGTGCCGCTTTATCATTTATTGAAGCGTCAGCCTTTGGCCGAGCAAGAGCAGGCGTTGCGCGCATTGTTGGCCGAGTATGTGAACCCACAGGCTTGGTTTGCTGAGTGGTTGATGTGGCTCGAACAGCAATTAATTCAACAACGCTCAATCCAACCGCTTGATATAACCAACCCTGCTTGGAATCGCGATCTGCTACGGGCAGTTTATGGGCTAACTCAATTAGAAACGCCAATGCTAGAACGCTTATTTAGTGTTCGTTGGCTTCGCCAGAGCAAACGATTTAGCGAGCTAGAAGGCGCAGTTTTGCGAATTTTGCGCCAATTTGCGCCCCAAGCTAAGCAGTTTGGCGATGACGACCGCGCTTTGTTACAAGCATTTGGGCTGGAAAAAGTACCAGAATATGTGTTAATTGCTGGTGATGTGCGGTTGAGTTTGAATCAAAAAATCCTCGAATTGGGTAATTTTCGACCAAGTTTGGGCTTGCCTAGCTCAATTTTACGCCAAGCTACGGTGCTCGATTCAAGCTGTAGCGAAATTATTACAATCGAAAATTTAACGAGTTTTCACAGTATGCTTGTCCGTCAGCCCCAAGCGATGCTGATCTATACAGGTGGCTTTGCGAGCCCAAGTCTTTGCCAATTTCTGGTCAAGTTAGCAACCGCATTGCCAAGCGTCGGTTGGTATCATTGGGGTGATTACGACGTAGGTGGCTTGCGCATCTTGGCCCATTTACGCCAACACATTGCGCAAATTCGGTTATGGCAACCTGAGCCAACTATTTTTGAACGGATGCCCAATGCGAGCCAACCATTAAATCAAAAAGAACGCCAAAACCTCACTGAACTCCAAAAACACCCGTTGCTTGCCGATTGCCAAGCCTTGATTGCTGCAATGCTGGCCCAGAATGTAAAACTTGAACAAGAGCAACTTGATCTTTTAGGCGGCTAAAAATCCTTTGCCCAGCGAGGGGGACGCTGGGCAAAGGTGCGGCGGAAGGAGGTGTCTACACCGTTGCTGGCTTAGCAGGCGGCGCGGTGGAATTTGCGCCATCCATGGGGTGCCAAGTCACGGCAACAGTCAACGATCAAGGCCAGAACGTCCGGCACCATATTGGCCAATAGCACCACGATAGCGATCGTGGAAAGGAGGGCCTTGGCCGCAGACCGGCAATCAGAGAATCCTAGCTCAACAAGCTACCAAGCTTGGTAGCAACAGTGCTGCAAATATCAAGCTCTCGTGTCAACCGAATGAGTATCCCAGCTTCAGGTTTGCGAACCAGTTGAGCGCTGGTTGATACTCGGTTCAGGCATTGCGACGGCTAACCCTCAAGCTTTGTTGTTGATTCAGGTGGTTGGAATGGCCTAGCATTAACCACTGGATGAATCGAGCCAACGGCGATATTTGGACGCTGCTTGCCTTCGGATGAAGGCTTTGCTGAAACTAGGCTGTGAAGCGTCGCATCTTCGTTGAGCAGAATTGCTCTGACGATTGTGTCCAGCAGTGATGGTGCTTCACGTGGCCTCGTTTGTTTATGGGTTTAGGATACTCCTGCTTAGCCATAATCACTGAAATACTTTCGCAACGTATCGTAGCGACTCCTTCACCTGCTTAGGCTGGCAGTCGCACGCTCCAACCCGCTAAATCATGCTCAGGCTGGTGTTGCCAAATTAACAAGCCATCTTGGGCTAGGCCACTCACCAACTTGGCGAGCCAGGTAAGATCAGCCTCGTTGCCCATCCAATCTGGCTTTACTTGCGGCCCTAAACGTGCCAAATCGAGGCTTTGTTGTGCTTCAAGCGCCCGCAGTGCATCGATAATTCGCCCACGAAAATAGCGGTTGGAGCTATGAAACGGTTGCTCTGCAGCCTTTTTGCGGGGCTTGATGACTGGCGGTTGCCACATATCGAGCTGGGTATTGGCCTCGCGCCAGATCGCATAAGCCCGACAATGCTGATTGAGCGGGCAGCGCCAACATTGGGGCTTGGCTGCGGTGCAAATCAAGGCCCCCAACTCCATAATTGCTTGGTTCCAAGCCCAACCTTGGCCTGGCGGAATCAATTGTTTGGCATAATCAATCAATGTTTGTTCGTTGGTCTCAGGCGCTGCATCTTCGGGGCCAACCAACAAGCGCCGCACGACGCGCCGAATATTGGTATCAAGAAACGCCACATCACGCTCGAAGGCAAAACATGCCACCGCCCCCGAGGTGTAAGCGCCGATGCCTGGCAAATTGCGCAAGCCCTCGGGCGTATCGGGGAAGCCAGCAGGCTCGGTGGGATAGCCAGCAGCAACAATCGCTTGGGCTGCACGTTGCAAATTAACCGCCCGCCGATTGTAGCCCAAGCCTTGCCACGAACGAATGACATCGGCGGTTGAGGCGCTAGCCAAGGCTTCGACGGTAGGAAACAACGCCAAAAAAGCCTCATATTTGGGAATAACCCGATCAACTTGGGTTTGTTGAAGCATCGTTTCCGACACCAAAATATAGTAGGGGTTGCGGGTGCGTCGCCACGGTAAATCGCGTCCATTGGCCTGAAACCACGCCAACAGATCGCTTTGTAATGCGCTTGTCTCGTTCATAGCTCTTTCTGTTCTAAAATGTTCTAGCTTGATCGTACCATAAACTCAGCAAATTGGTTGAAATATCAGTCTTTTGGCGCTAGAAAACGAACAATTGTGCGGCTATACTAAACTTAATATTGATTGTATGTGGAGGACTCTTGATGAGTCAGACGCTTGAAACAGGCTATGTCGCTGTTGATGGTGGTGAATTGTATTATGAAGCGGTGGGCAGTGGCTTGCCGTTGGTTTTTATCCACGCTGGGGTGGCCGATTCGCGTATGTGGGATGCGCAAGTTGCCCATTTTTCGCCCAAATATCGAGTGATTCGCTATGATACCCGTGGCTTTGGCCGCTCGAAAACCGAAGCCGTCAGTTTTTCCAATCGCCAAGATCTGTTGGCTGTGCTTGATCATTGTAAGGTTGATCAGGCGATTTTGATTGGCAATTCACGCGGTGGCAGTATCGCGATTGATTCAACTTTGAGCTTTCCCGATCGGGTCAAGGGCTTAGTGGTGCTTGGCTCCGGCTTGGGCGGCTTTGGCTCAGAAGAAATTCCTCCCGATTTGGTGGAGCCAATTGGCAAAATGCAAGCTGCCCAAGAAGCCAAAGATTGGGCCTTATTAGCTGAATTAGAAGCCCGCTTTTGGGCCGATGGGCCAAATCAGCCAGCGGGTCGCGCCGATAATGCTGTCTATGAAGCTGTGCGATCAATGACCTACGAAAATTTTATTAATCAACCAGTCGAGGCTGATGCCCAACCATTAGATCCGCCAGCAATTGGTCGATTGGCCGAAATTCAAGTGCCATTGTTGATTTTTATTGGCTTACTTGATGAAGCAGATTGTGTTGAAGCAGCGAAATATCTGGCCGAGCATGTGACCAATGCCCAATATGTGGCCTTCCCCGATGTGGCGCATATGGTCAGCCTCGAAAAGCCCCAAGAATTCAATCGGATTATTGACGAATTTATCGATCGTAATCACTTGTAATTAATGAATTGGCCCAGCCCGACCACTTAATAAGGGTTGGGCCAATGTATCATCAAGCATGGCGATTGCGCGGTGCAGATGTTGTCGTCGCTTGGTGGTTTGATATAAAATCCAGCCAGCCCCAGCAAAAAAGAGCGCTGCCAGCATATTCGTGGTCAAAACCATCGAAACCATGAGTTCAGATGGCGCACTGAAACTATGGGCAATAATGTTCATGCTGCTAATCATCGTCAAATAAGCAGTTGAGAACAGAACGACCGTGCGCAAGCGTTGCCAGCGGGCTTGGCGAATGCATAAACCAATCACAATAAACGTAGCAATGCTGGTGAAGCTCAGCAGCAAAATAAATTTGCTTGGGCCTGCTTGGCGGCCAAGCATTAATGCAGTAAAGCCTTGAATCCCAACAATTGTGAGGATTGGCGCTAGCCAAATTTGGGCTGAACGCCGTAGTTGCAAGGCTTGCTGGCCATGCCAAAGCGCGTAGGCCAAACACACAAAACCTGGGGTTAAAAATTGAAACAGATCAATCGACCAACCAAACAGACTTTGCCCAGAGCTTAATTTGCTGAAACGGTTGAACGACGATAATGCGCCGCCAATGGTGATCATCAGTGCGCCAAGCCCCGCCAAATAACCACTTTCCTCATCCATTAAGCCGATCATGCTGGTGATCCACCACAACGCGGCTGAAGTTAATAAAAAGGTAAGTAAATCGCCTGCGGCGAGCATCCAAATTGTTTGCATAAAATGGCCTCCTGATTATTGGGTTGGCTAGCGTGGTTCCCAAACCCATTCATCATGGAGAATGCGCCAAATTTGGTTGGGAAAACGATCTTGATTGATAGGAATGCCAATAAAACCATCGAAACCAGCATTCCGCGTTCGTTCTACATCATCGATCATAATATTGGCGGTTAAAGCGACAATTCGCGTGCCAATTAATTTTGGATGCACTCTTAATATAGGCAATTGGGCAAATGCTGCCCGTAAAGGCCGTTTAATATCATACAAAATTAAGTCAAACAAGCCCGATGTCGGTGCATCAAGCATCGTAATTAACGAGCGGCCATCGCGACAACGCACACACGAACGCACGCCAACCTCAGCAAGCAACAGATCTTGCACCACAAAAAACGTATCATCGCGATCTTCAACGACCAGCACATGGGCAAATCTTGGGTCTATCATAGCGCTGTCTGTTTCGTCTGTGGGTCAAAAATCACAACTTCTGGCGTAAGATTTTCGGCAATCGGCAGGGTAAAGCTAAAGCTCGAACCGCTGCCAAATTGGCTTTCAGCCCACATCGTGCCGCCTTGTAATTCTACCAAGTGACGACTAATTGGCAAGCCCAAACCAGTGCCTTGTTGGCGTTGCGCCGAAGCAGCCTGCTCAACTTGGTGAAATTCCTCAAAAACCAAGGGCAACTCGTGAGCAGGAATTCCTGCGCCGGTATCGATCACTGAAATTTGCACCATGCCATCACTTTCGAAGGCACGCAGCGTAATGCCCCCGCTATCGGTAAATTTGGCAGCGTTGGAGAGCAAATTAAGCAGAATCTGGCGTACCCGCACTTTATCGCCGCGTACTGGCGGAATTTCTTCCTCGACATCTGCTTCGAGGTTCAGCCCCTTGCTTTTAGTCAATCCAACCGCAGTGGCCATTACCCCATTGAAAATCGGCTGTAAATCAAGCAATTCGAGCTGCAATTCCATCCGTCCCGCTTCAATTTTCGAAAGGTCTAAGATGTCGTTGATCAACCCAAGCAGATGCTCGCTATTGACCAGTACCCGTTCTTGCAGCTCAATTTGGCGCGCCGTTAGCTCGCCATAGCGTGGTTTGCCCAAAAACTGGGTAAAGTTGATGATTGCATTGAGCGGGGTGCGCAATTCATGCGACATATTGGCCAAGAAGCGGGTTTTCAAGGTGTTGGCTTCGTCGGCAACAGTCCGCGCCACTTCTAGCTCTTTATTCAATACTTGGAGTTGGCTGTTCAAGCGCGATTGCATCTCATATGCGCCTTCAAGCTCCAAGAGCGTGCGGGCTACGCGAGCCTCACTGACTCGCAAGCGTTCGGCGCGACGCTCAGCCAAGCGATGGCTTTCCATGGCCCATTCGACGGTTGCCACTAAGTCGCGGGTGGCGAGCCAACTGGTGAGTGCTGCCAAAACTAAAATCACGATTGGTGGCGTAAATGTGGTAATAAATTGGGTAATCGAGCCATAATGATTGGTAACATTGGTGGCCGAAGCAAAGCCGACAGATAAAAAGATGATGATAACTAAGCAAACTACGGTAAATGGTGCACGTGGCGAATATAAAATCCCAGCCACAATCACCGCAAGCACCAGTGAGTAGGCCATAAATGCGGTTGTGCCAGGCAGTAGAAACAAACTAATGGTTGGCGTGCCGACAATTGAGAAGAAGAATGCACCACGGGCTAAGCGAATTTTGTTGTAGCGCAAGCCCAAAAATGCCACGCCTGTGCCAACCGCAAACAAGGCCCATGGTGGGCCGCTGCGCACATAATTACTTGGGTTGCCAGTAACTTGGGTTAGCAACATGGCAAACCAAAATACCCCAAAGCCCAAGCACAAATAGACCAAAATCGTGAGTGTGTCGATCCGAAACGATAGGAGATTTTCCTGAAGGCTGGCATCAATTTGATCGCGTTCTTCCATCGTGGGGCCACCGTTCAGTTGCATTAATTTAATTAGGTTGCAAAAGCTTGATTATGGCTCAAAATCATACCATGTTTTTGTAATTATTGTGCGTCTGATTGCGCTAAATCAGCCTATTGCGCTTGGGCCAAACCAGCCCAATCTTCACGCTTCCAACGATAGGGCAATTGCACGAATGTGCCCGCTTGGCTGGCATGCATCAAGAGATCCAAACCATGCTTAATCAATAATTGTTGCTGAACGATGTTATGCGGCTCGCCTAACACATGGCCAAAGGGAAACTTGACGCTCAGGCCACGCGGCACGCCAAGCTGTTGGGCGATTTCAGCCAGCAGAAAAAAGCTGACCGTACTAATTCCAGCTGCTTCTAAAACCCGCGCGATCAGTCCCACGGACTGGTTACAAATGCCTCAGGCAGGGGTCAGCACTGCCGCCGTAATTCCAGCAGCGCGTAAATTGCGGGCAACGGTTGGCGCAGTTTGGTTGATTAATGTGTCGATGTGCTCGTCGGTGATATGGCCCATAAAGCTGTAGCATGGCCCAAGGTGCTGAATTGTGCCCTGCGCTGCCAGCTGTTGAAAATGGCTGATTGGCAGCACGATATTCACATCACGATCAGCATCACGATGATCATAATAATCGTGGGTAATCATCAAATCATTGGGCTTAGCACTGGCAGGAATCAAGCGAAAGCTGGGGTCGCCGTGCGGATCGTGCATATCAAACGCTGGATCACTGCGCAGATGCACGCCGCCAGTGGTAATTAAACTAATTCGTTGTTGCGCCAGCGTTCCTCGCAGCGCCGTCCATGGAATCTGGGCCTCAACTGGTTGCACCTCAAAGCGTTTGGCCCAACGCTGGCCAAGCCCAGGCAGCGCCCGATACAACCAAGCCCCAAGTTGATTGAATGCTCGCCGCATTGGCAAACTCCAAGCATCAAAATGCGTAATCGTGCTGTTGGCAGTGTAGCATGGCAAAAATTGTTGGGCAATAAAAAACAGCACCAATCGTTGTGATTGGTACTGTTTTCGCTTACGAGCAAGCCTAATTAGGCTTCGGTTGCTGGGTTAAGAATCGCTTCGATCCGTTCTTGGTAGATCTTCTTGGGGCCTGCGCCAACAATCCGATCGACCTCTTGACCACCTTGGAAGAAGATCAAGGTAGGAATCCCTTGAACCCCAAATTTCATGGCGTTGCCACTATCTTCATCGGTGTTTACCTTGGCAATTAACAATTTGCCTTGGTATTCATCGGCCAATTCTTCGAGCACAGGGGCGATTGAGCGGCAAGGCCCACACCATGGTGCCCAGAAATCAACCAAAACCGGAATATCGGAATTAATCACTGCTGATTCAAATTCGGCATCGCTAACTGCTAATGGCTTGGCCATTGAAAGTCCTCCTTGATAGCTTGTGCATTGCTGCACCTGCATGTAGTGTAGCACGTTTTTGATAAAAGCTAATAAGCGTTATATTAATGTTTAGGTGCTACTCTGCGCCATTAAAGCGTTGTTGCAAGGCTTGCTCAATTGCCTGAGAAACTTCATTTGGTGTGCCATCAGCATCGATCAAAATCAGTAAATCGCGTTCGCCATAGAATTGAAGTAATGGCTCAGTTTTGGCATTGTATTCAGCTAAACGGCGTTTAATCGTTTCTGGTCGATCATCATCGCGCTCGATCAGTTGGCCGCCGCTAGCGCGACATTGGTCTAAGGCTGCTTGGTCGCTGATATGCAAAATTTGGTCGGGCTGGCCTTTGATGCGGCAGATGCGGCGGCCACTTAAGCGCCGAATTGCCTCTTCATCGGAGAGCGTGAGCGCAATCACCACTTCAAGCGGGCGATTAATCGCTTGCATCAATTGATCAAGGCTTTGAGCTTGGCTCAATGTGCGCGGATAGCCATCGAGCAGCACGCCAACCTCGCTGGGAATGGTCAGCAGCCATTCATTCAAGAGCTTGTTCATCAATGTATCATCAACCAAGCGGCCAGCGGCCATGACTTGGGCAACTTCTTGACCTAATTCCGAGCCAGTTTCGACGGTTTGGCGCAAACGTTGACCAGTCGAAATTGAATCGATTGCTGCTAATTTATCCAAATAGGCCGCTTGGGTCGATTTCCCCGCACCTGGGGGGCCAAAAAGAATGAGGTTAAGTGGTTTCATCCCTATACCTCGGCATTAAACAAATAATATGCATTATCTTATCACAGCAGTTTCATGCTGATGTAGCGTGTTTAAAACAAAACAACCGCGAATATTCGCGATTGTTTTTTGGTGCCGAGGGTGGGAGTCGAACCCACACTCCCTTGCGAGAACTACGCCCTGAACGTAGCGCGTCTGCCAATTCCGCCACATCGGCTAAGGGATTTGCTGCTAAAGCAACGTCATCAAGTATAGCAAATCTTCAACGATTGTGCAAGTTGGGGCTAAAAAGCTTCAGAGCCGCAGTTGCGACTCTGAAGTGGTGTAGATACTCACATATTTGCTGTTGACTCTCGGTTGCCCTGAAATGTTCAAAATTATTGTTGCAGTTTGGCAAGCTCTTCGCTGGTAATCATGCGAAATTGGTTGCTGCTGGCATCGTTGATATACACCATCTCTTCTTGCTTGACGCTCACCAACATATCCAGACGTTGATCAGCATTGACATCAGCAAAGCGCAGGCTGACAGGAGTTAAGTCTTCGCCGGCCCCAAACAGGTATGGGCCAACAATTGTGCGGGCCTTGGCTGGGTCGCCACCAGGCATTTCGACAATTACAATTCGGCGTTCCATATTCATTGCGACAAAGTGCGAAGGCAAACCGTTGGTTTCGTCGTGGCCAACAAAGGCGGTAGTTTGCATGGTGCGCGGGCGGCCATATTTTACATCGTCGTACTTAACTTTGAACCACGAGACAATTGGGCTGAACATCGCATTGGCCAAAATCAACGCCAAAATAATGGTGATGGCATAGGCAAACTTGTTATGCACACCAAACGACATCGAGCGACTCGCATACCGTTGCCGCGTTTGTGGCAAGGTAATGACAGTGGTAGGTCTCGTGCGGCGCACAACCTCCGCTGAACGTAGATCGCGACTTGTAATGGCCATAGCGAACCTCCTGTGAGTCAACGTTAGAACAAATATGCTGGCTGTGAGTATAGTAGAACATGCGTTCTGTGTCAAGCGAAAAGCAGCCTTTTTGCTCGTTAACTCTTTGATTGGTTGTCGTAAGGCCAATTTTGCTTATTTGGCGCTTGAATACTCCACAACATGCGTCCAATGTGGATTAGCCCAAATTTCGCCATGGGTTGGCTCAAATATGCTTAATGCCTGTTGATCATCAGCCAGCAAACCCCGCAGCCACGCAGTTAAATAGCCGCGATAACTGCCGCCATCATGTTCGATTTCGGTATGCCCAGCGCCAACCGACAGTGCCAAAAAGCGCTTCTTGGCACTTGATTGTTCTAAACTAGCTTGGTTGGCCGCAGCAGGCGAGACAATTAGATCGCGGGTTCCACTGAGAATCAGCCATGGCACGGCGATTAAGCTTGGATCATAGGTGTGGGCTTCATCTGTCCAGCGTTGTTGTGGCAGCGCATTGGTGACCAAGGTTTTGAGCATCTGCCCTTGTGGATAGCGATTGTAGGCATTGATTATTCCTGTTGCGCCCTGCGATGTGCCAACTGCACCAATCTGATCAAGTTGAATTTTTTGGAATAAAGGATTAGCTGGGTCTGTATTAGCAGCAATTAAATAATCGAGAGTTTGAATAATATCTGCACCATCACCAGTAGTTTCACTATAACTATCAATCACAATAAATCCCCAGCTTGCCAGATGTTCGAATAAACCAGCATATTTTGCTGGCGAAGCAATCGTGCCATTGCCCCAAATAATTGCTGGATATGTGCGTGATAAATCATTTGGATAATAAATAATTGCTTTTTGCTGATTTGCTAACGTTAGCTCATTTTGGCTAATTGCTAAGCTGCCAAGCTGCGCATAGCTAAATTCCAATGGATACGCAGAATCAAAGTCATAAGTGCTGCGTTTACCAGCGGTGAATTTTAGCCCAACAATGCAGACGATCACTATAACAATCGAGCTGCCCATAATGCCCCAAAACCACTTTTTATAACGAGCCATGTGCAACCTCATCCGAGTCAAATTACGCCCATTTTAGCCAATTTGCCAAATTGCTGTGGCTACGATGCCAAAAATTAGAGCTGTGTGTATCTAGGGTTGGTTGTAGCGCTACGATTGTCAGTTTCTACATCACAAGGAAGGCTGCGATGATTCCAATACGCCGTGTTATGAGTATGTTGATTGTAAGTAGTATGATGATTGGTATCGTCCCTTCAAAAGCTGTTCAATCAACCGCGTCCACCGTTCAGCCCGTCGCTCAGCATGCCGCATTAAACGATATTCTGCTTGATGCCGATGATTATCAAGTGCTGAGTAGCGGCCAGACCTCGAATGTTGCGACCATTTTGCCCAAAACTGATCAAGATGTCTTTTATCTTGATGTTATGGCGCAGCAAGAAATTAGCGTTAATATGCAGCGCTCTGCGGATGAAGTAATGTTAAATGGTGAATTATCGCTGTTTGATCCAGCTGGCCGCTTAATTGCCAGCGATGATAATAGTGGCAACGCTGGGAATCCGCAGATCGGCCCGACGCTTGCGCCAACCACAGGCCGCTATGCAATTTGGGTACGCGACCATGCAGGCACGCGTACTGGAAGTTACCAACTTACTGCAACCGTAAGCGAGCCATTGGTTGCCGCTACCGAATATTCAACCTTTGATTTAGAACCAGATCCATGCCCTGAGCCTACTACTAGCATTGATTTACCTGAGTTAGAGCCATCACCGAATCAGCCGCAAAATGCCTCGGTCAAGTATACCAACCAGGCTTTACCACCTACAAACTACCCCTTGAACTGCGAGTTTGCTCGTGATCGAGAAATTTTGGCAACGCTTAGCCCTGAATCATTCAGCATCGAAAATGCCAGTCAAGCCTTTACAACCGAAGCATTGGTTGTGCCCGATGCTAGCCAAATGCTGCTGTTTGAATACATAGTTGGGCGCAAAACCGCTGATAGCATGACCCCGCTGCACGTGGAAGTATTGAGTGGGGCAAACTTTGCGGATGTTACCAACATTAGCAATTGGCGCATTAAGGGCCAATATCGGCTTGGCTGGCAAACAGGCCGATTAAATATTCAAGCCTTTCGTGGCCAAACGATTAAGCTCCGCTTTATTAACGATTGGTGGTGGATTGATCAGCCATCAGCCCAAGTGCGCGATCTGCGCTTAACGCAAGAAATCCCTGATTGGGAGCTATCGGATTTTGGCGAATTTGCAATTCACAATGATTATTTGATTGGCGCATATGCGGTAATTACTGGGGCAAGTGCCAGTCTTATTTCCGCCCCAATCAACCTAAATCAACAAGTTCAAAGCCTTTCGTTTCGCTATCGTACTGGGCGTTGGCAGCACGATGGGAGTGCGCCGCTTTTTGTGGAGATTTTGAGTGGCGCATCATTTGCAACGATAACCAACATTGATCAATGGAGTTTGAAAGGTCGCTTAACTGATGGTTGGCATGAAGCTGTGCTTGATATTCAGGCATTTCGTGGTCAAACGATCAAAATCAAAATTATCAACGATTGGTGGCCACACCATCCTCAAGTTACCTCGATTGATAGGTTTACGTTAAATAGGGCTGTGCCAGGCTGGGATATTTCAAATGCAAGGTTTGTGCGAACCAATACAGCAGCACAACCCTCAGGAACTCCATTAAACGTTGATTTTGCACAAGATTTTATGGCCTTTGATGTGATTGAAAACGCTGATTTTGAACAAACTCAGCTCGTGCTAGCTGAACCGCAACAGCCGCTGATCAATCTTGAAGGCCTGCAAACAAGGGCCAGTAGTGTTGATTTTGCCGTACCACCTGCGGCAACCAGTATTCATTTTGAATATCTGCTCGGCGATCTTGATGATCCTACTACTACTCGACGACTCTTGATAACGATATTAAGCGGCGAAAACTTTGAAATTCTTGAGTTCCCTCAAGGCCATAGTTTTGTGGGTTCGAGTCAAGCAGGCTGGCAACAAGGTCGACTTGATCTGGTTGGCTATCGTGGGAAAACCATCAAGCTCCAGTTGATTAATGATGTATATGGCCGCCCAATCAGCCAAATGAGACAATTAAAGCTTGTCCAAGATGTACCTGCTTGGCAAGCCCAAAATCATCAAGCGCTTAGCCTTGATCAGGATTCCACTCAAGGCAATCATGGCTATCTGCATGGCCATGCAATGCAGCTAACCTCGCTCGATTTTACTGTTCCGCTGACTGCTCAACAGGTGCGCTTCGATTATCAAGCTGGATTTAGCGACAATCCTGCTGCACGTCAGCGGGTTGCAATCAGTATCTTGAGTGGGCGTAACTTTGAAATCATCTATCCACTTCCTGCCAATTCTTTGCTTGGCTCAACAGATCAAGGCTGGCAAGCTTTGGCGATTGATTTGCAGCGCTTCCAAGACCAAACAATTAAGCTTCAATTCACCTTAGAAGCCCATAATACTGCCTATTTACGTTTAGATAATGTTCAAGTAGGCCACGTATTAACTGGCTGGTCGAGCAGCGAACATACACCATTTGTGCTCGAAACAAGTGATTCAAATCGCCAGGTTGTGCGCTTTGCTGGGAATAACGCACACTTTACCAGCGATGCCTGGACTGTGCTATCCGATACTGAAGCCCTCCAATTCAACTATAAAACCCAACACCCTGATGCGTGGTGGCGTTCGGTAATTGAGGTTTATGTGTTGAGTGGCACTGGTTTTGAAATCGTTACACCAATTGATGCAGGTTCGGTCTATGGTTATGGCAATGACCCAAATAATGGTTGGCATGAAGCGCGCTTAGGCCTGGCTCAATTTCAAGGCCAAACGATTAAGCTCCAATTTAGGCATCAAGGCCATGGCTATTCCACTTCTTGGCTGGATAATCTTCAGCTGATCGCTGGTGAAACGCGGGCAAAACAAGCAGCCTACCATTCGCCTGATCATGCATTTATCGAAATGTCACAGACTTGGCAGCATGTTACAAGTTCTGGTTTTGAAGTTGCCAATGATAGCCAATTCTTGCGCTTTGTCTATCAAGTTGGCAATAAAGATCATGGCAATGCGCAACATCATTTGGTTGTTGAAGTGCTTTCAGGAGCCAATTTTACAATTTTGACCCGAATCGATCAGAATCAACTGTATCGTTCGCTTAACGATGGCTGGAAGATAGCGCAATTGCCAATTCAGCAATTCCAAAATCAAACGATCAAAATTCGCTTTGTTGCACCAGGTTGGATTTCTGCACCAATCGCCCGAATTGATAAAGTTGCCTTGCTCAGCCCGCGAGCAAGCATTACCGGCCCAATCGATGTACATGGCGTAACGTATTTGAATGTACCACTTGCTGAATTAGCCGGAATGACTACCCCAACTACCATGACCATAAACTCCTTGGTTATGTATGATGACTATATGGATGTAGCGGGTCAAGTGCATTATAGCAATATGACTTATCCATTTGCCTTGTCTGGTGATTTATATCATTCCAACCTAGGTACAACTGGCGATATTGTGGCTGATCTTCAAGACACCACCGGAACATTTGAAGCGCTTTATTTTGCCCTGCGCCAACACCCATTTGGGCCTCAAGCCAGTCCTTCAATCGTTGATCAAAATCTTTCGTTATATCTCCAACGCCATGAAACCCGAGAAGCTACATTAATCGATCTTGGCTTAGATGATTCACTTAGTGCATTGTTAGGCCCACTATTCGAGCTATCAACGCTTACGAATGCTCGTTATGCTGATGATTACTGGTTTGGCAAACTTCTCGAACCACACTCCACTTTTGAAGTATTAGGCGACCCTGATGAAAAGAAGTGGACTTGGAAGCGCACGACGATTGGCAAAGATTGCTCATTATTACAACGGCTTGATTTTGGTGTTGTAGTGTCCGTTCCAGATGGCAATATTGGTGAAAATAGTGGCAAATTTGGCAGCCAACTGGAAATACTTGGATCAATCTCTAATGGTTATGTAACACCTGGACAGTCTTGGCCAGCAGATTCATGTGATATCTATGATGCTGATAATGCTGGCGTTACTTTAGGCTCCAAAGACGATCCAGTGACTGTTAAGTTTGTGTCCTCAGGTAACGGTTTAACTGGGAATGCTGCCCAAGGTGATTATTTGAGTGATGCAACCTTTGGAGGCGATGCCACTCGCTTTAAAGGTAATCAACTTTGGTTTGATCAATTTATTGGCGATTTGATTAAATCAGTTGATATGGTTTCAAAACTATATTCAATCCCAATTACTGTTGGTGATGTATCACAATTATTCCCTGAAAGTACGCCAGATATGGGAGATAAACCATCTTTAGTAAACACTATGATATTAAATGACTGGGATGATAATCCTAATACAAAAATAAAAGTCTTACGCGTACCATTTCAACAATCTGTACTAGTTAAGCAACGAGATTATTTTATGGTTTCTACTATTGTTGCATGCAAGAAACAAAATAGTAATCGAGATATGCTGTTGAAAATATATTGGGAGATTCCACTTTATGATAATGTTACAAGAAAAGAATTGAATGTCAATTTATATAATAGAAGCTTTTTGGTTGATTATAAAAGTGGTCCTTGTAACAATTAGCTAATTTGAATAGCGTTGAAATTAGCTTACCCATAAAAGGTAGGCTAATTTCAACTTAGTAGCAAAGGGATGACTATGAACATATTTCAACGTTGGTTACTAGCGGCTTCACTGATTAGCTGTTTAGTTCTGAGCTTTTATAGTTACACAATCAATCATAATTTAAAGGTTATCGAAGCACGTCAGCGTGGGCAAATTGCTACAACAGGACAATCGTTATGGTTTAGTTGGCATAATTGTGCTGACAAACTAACTTGGGTTTTAAGAGCTAGTGATCGTGATGCTCAAGCAGAGGTTTTAGAATATCTTTCCAATGCACAGCTTCATTGTGAAGCATCTTCACAATTTATCTATAACTACAATGCTGCTCTGAAGTGGGCCGTTAAACCATGGTGGGATTTAAGCTTAGGCTCAGGCAATGTGATTGGATTTGTGCAATTATTTGATTACTATTCAGTCCAAATAGGCCATATTAAAAGTAATATTAAAGAAGAAGGGTCAGTAAGTGCAGTAAGTCGTGATCGAATTCAACAACTATATGATGATATTACAAATTTTACTGAAAAAATACCTGAACCTATGCTCCAAAAAGGAGATATTAGCGAAATTCACCAGGCAATAGTAGATTGGTGCGGGATGATTAAGGATGTTAAAGCAAAAGAGTCGATTAGGCTTCGAGAAGAGCAATATCAGGATGCTTGTAAATAGGAGAAGCAGTTATGTACCATGTACCGAAAACAAACCGTTGGCAACAGGTTCATGTCCAAAAATATCTTTATCTTATTAACATCGGGCTGTATTCTTTAGCGAGCTATCTCACGATTTTTAAAACTCCAACCATTATTGCTTGGTGGCTTGACGATCCTCGTCACGACTTAAATTTTGCATCATTTATCTGGTTTCCGATAGGCTTATTACTCTTGAACTCGTTTATCTGGCAAAGGAGCTATACAACGAGAACCTTAGGAATTATAGGGATTAGTTTATTACTGATTAATGGATTTATGACGGAGTTCAAGCATGTATATTTTAGTGATGCTGATCAAGTTGGTTGGGCTGTGGTGACGCTACTTTCGGCGATGTTCGCGTTGTATGCATGCTACCGAGCTAGGCCATGGCGCAAGTTGCAGCAGCGAACATAAGCTCGCTGGTCGAACCACGCAGTGCAACGAGGTATGTATTAATAGGCAAATACTTGATGAGCAAACGATTACAATTAGCAAGATTGAGCCTAACTGTTGGCTTGTAAAGCTGTGCAAGCGCTCGGTGATCAGCTATCATAGCATGGTTATACCAATCAACCTAGGATACAACTTAGATGCTTGCTTATTGGATTAATCTGCTATTCGTGGTGCTTGAAACTGCTTTAGGTACGTTTATTCTGGCGCGGGCAAGCCAATATCGGCCTGCCCGAATCTTCTTTTGCTTAACCTTGTGTTTGGTGGTGATTAATAGCACGGCGCTTGCCCGTAATCTAACCACCGATCCAGCTAGCTCATATATTTTGGTTTGTGTTGCGCTGATTAGCTTAGGCCTCTTGTGTTTATTAATGCTGCTGCTGTTTGCGGCGCTGTTTATGCCTCAATGGTGGGAAGGCCAGCGCCCAATTCGCTGGATTAGTCTGGTTTATGTTGGGGCGATTGGCATAGTAGCGCTTGATCTGGTTGGCCAATTTGGTTGGTTTACCGCAGGTATAGCGCTCGATCAAGAGATTTATCGGCCAATTGCTGGCTCGGCAGCTGGCTTGATGTTGGGCTTATTTAGCCTTGGGTGGTTGGTTCAGCTTGGTTTGTTGGCAACGGCATTTTGGCGTAATCCAGCAACGAGGCGCTCGATTAGCTGGCTCATGTTCGCCATTTTATTTACAGCGCTGACCAACTCGGTCTTGGGAATTATTAAGTTGGATTCAAGTGGGCAGCTCGCGAGCATTTTGCAAACCGTGCCTTTAGTGCTGAGTTTGACCTATATTGTGCTACGTGGGAGTTTATTTCAAACCAAACAAGTGGCAGTGCAGCAGGCGCTGCAAACGATGAGCGAGGCCATGGTTGTGGTTGATCGCGAAGGCATGTTGGTGTATCTCAATTATGCAGCTCAACAGCTTGGCTTGCAGAATCAACAACCACTTCAGCCCAATTTAGCCACAATTGGGGTTGCTGCTGAGGATATTGCAGCATTGCAGCGTGCCTTAGCTCAAGATCCATTCCAGCCTTTTAGCCAAACGTTGGCTTTAGGCGAGCCACTGCGCTTGCTGGAAAATACGGTCTCGCCAGTGTTAGATAGCGCTGGGCAGATTCAAGGCACGATGTTGTTTATTCGCGATATTACTGAATTGGAACGGCGCACGGCGTTGCTTGAGCAGGAACGGCGGCGGCTGAGTACCACGGTAGAGCAGCTTGAGCAAGAGCAAGCACAGCGCAATCAATTGGCGCAGGCGGTGCAAGCACTTTCGTTTCCGACGATTCCGGTTTTGCCTGGCGTGTTAGTTATGCCGCTGATTGGCGTGCTCGATCAGCAGCGAATTGCTGAATGCCAGCAGGTATTGATGGAATCGCTCAATCAGCAAGCGGTGCAACGCTTATTAATTGATTTGACTGGAGTTCAGTTGATTGATGACGAAGGTGCAAATGGTATGCAACGAATTTTGCGGGCGGCCTATTTGCTGGGGGCACAAACAACCTTAATTGGGGTTCGGCCCGATGTTGCTCAAACATTGGTAAGTATGGGAGCCGATTTGAACGCTGTGGCGACAGCAGCAACCTTGCAAGCAGCAATTGGCCAAATTATTGCAAAAAAAGAGCCACATCAAGCGCTAAAAACTTGCTGATGTGGCTCGTATGGGTTGCGATTAGCGCGGGCGAATCGCTAAACCCTGCAATTCGAGCGCATATTCAACCCCTGCTTGCAAGTTGGCACGGGTCACGATGCCCGTTAGGTCAATGCCCAATTGAACGATCGTTTGGGCAATTTCGGCCCCGATACCGACCAAAACGACGGTTGAGCCAAGCAAACGAGCGGCGCGGGCTGCTTGCAAGAGATAGTTGGCAACCCCAGTATCAATGACTGGCACGCCGGTAATATCCAAAATAACAACATCGGCGCTATAGGTATTTATTGCTTCGAGCAAGGCTTCCATAATTTGGCCTGCACGGCGCGAATCGACCGAGCCAATCAGAGGTAGCACCAAAATGCCGCCATAGACTGGCACAATTGGTGATGAAACCTCGGCTAAGGCTGATTCTTGGTTGGAAATAATTTCGACTTGAGCATCTTCATAGCCGTTGAACATGCCCATCATGCCTTCTGCGGTGAGTTCATGGAGGCGGTCGAGCATTTCGAGCAAGAAGACCGGATCATCCGTATAATAGTTACGCAACACGCTAGCAGTTGCTTGGTTGGCGCTGCGCAACACTTGTTGAACGCTATTTAAAGGAATATTTTGGCGAAAGCGATCGTAGCTAATATCGCGCATATGTTGCTGATAGGCATGCTTCTCAGGATCACGCAAATCTTGAATTAATGCATCCATTGAGGCAACTGTGCGTTTTTTAAGTTCCTCGCGCGCCATTTTGCTATATTCAACCACATTGGCTTGAATGACCCCGATCGTGGCTTCGATAATTTCATCGAAGTGTTTGGTGTAAAAAGCTGCTAAATCTGCCACAGTTGCGAGCCCTCCTAAAGTTAGGTTTTTTGGATTGCGATAAAAGATACCAACCTACTGCGATCTGCCGAGTCTCTAACTATGCTGATTTAACAGCGTTTTGGCTTGATTAGCGTGGGCGAATTGCCAAGCCTTGTAAATCTAAGGCATATTCAATGCCCGATTGTAAGTTGGCGCGGGTGATAATGCCAGTTAAATCGATGCCCAATTGAACGATTGTTTGGGCAATTTCGGCCCCGATGCCCACCAAGACAACGGTTGAGCCAAGCAAGCGTGCGGCACGGGCGGCTTGTAAGAGATAATTGGCAACGCCAGTATCGATAACTGGCACGCCAGTAATATCTAAAATTACCACATCGGCGCTATAGGTATTAATCGATTCAAGTAGTGATTCCATAATTTGGCCTGCGCGCATCGAATCGATTGAGCCAATTAATGGTAAGACCAACACGCCCTCATAGACGGGCACAATTGGCGATGAAACTTCGGCGAGGGCATAGGTTTGCGATGAAATAATTTCATCTTTGTGCTGCTGAAATCCCTCGTAGACTGCGGCGATTGCGGCGGTAGTAATTTGATGACCTTTTTCAATCACATTAATTTGATCGGTGGGGCTATCGCTGTAGGCTTCGCGCAAGCTTTTAATCATAATATCGGTAGAAACAAGCAATACCTCTAAGAACGCGCCAATAGGAATGCCTTGTTGGGCACGTACATAACTGGTTTGCCGCCAATAATCAGGGAAAGCCTGCGGTTTGTCGTTATCGAGATCGCGGGCATATGGATCAAGCCCAGCTATTACCCGTTTACGCACATCATCTCTGGGCATTGAACCGTAGGTGGGAATTTGGCTTTGTAAGGCGTTGATAACGCGATCGACAATGACTTCTTCGTGCTGCTTGAACATTTGATAATAGCTGGTCATGCAGGCTCCTTGAATGCTGGCAAGGTTTCCCGATTGCCAAGGTATCTCGCTTCTGGTTTGGTCAACGGAAGGGTTTCTCTACGACCCTTCCGTTGCAACACCAAACACTTATTTGATGACGATGTTGACCAAGCGATTTGGTACAACAATTTGCTTGACGATGGTCTTGCCTTCAACCAACGGTGCAATCTTTTCATCGGCCAACGCGGCAGCAATAATTGTTGCTTCATCGGCGTTGGCGGCTACCTGTATTTTACCGCGAACTTTACCATTGATTTGCACTGGCAATTCAATTGATTCGTCGATTAATAAGGCTTCGTCGTAGCTTGGCCAAGCTTGCAGGTGCACGCTTTCGCTATGGCCCAAGAATTCCCACAATTCTTCGGCAATATGCGGCGCGATTGGCGCTAACAACAAGGTTAAGGCTTCGCTGGCTTTGCGCCATTGTTCGCTGCCATAAACATCGGTTTCGCGGGCTTTCATCAATTCGTTGACGAATTCCATCAAGCCAGCAATGGCGGTGTTAAAGGCAAAGCGTTGAATATCGTCGCCAACTTTTTTGATGATGCGATGGGTTTGGCGTTCCAAAGTGCTAGCATCGCCCGCTGCATCGTGGCGTTGCGGCGTATCGGTCACGACGCGCCAAGCCCGATCTAAGAAGCGCACACAACCCTCGATGCCGCGATTGTTCCACGGGCCGCCTTGCTCCCACGGGCCGATGAACATTAAGAAGGTGCGCACGGTGTCGGCCCCATATTGGGCTACCAGCATATCTGGGTCAATCACGTTGCCGCGTGATTTGGACATTTTATTACTATCTTCGCCTAAAATCACCCCTTGGTTGATCAAGCGGGTCATTGGTTCGTTGGCGCTGACCAAGCCCAAATCGCGCATGGCCTTCCACCAAAAGCGGGTGTACAACAAGTGCATCACTGCATGCTCACGCCCACCAGTATATTGATCAACTGGCAACCATTTATCGGCGATGGCTTTGGTAAATGGCGCATTGGCATCGTGAGGGCTTAAGTAGCGTGCTTGATACCACGATGAATCGACAAAAGTATCCATGGTGTCGGTATCGCGCTCAGCTTCGCCGCCACAATTGGGGCAGGTAGTAAAGCGCCACGTTGGGTGCAATTTCAAGGGCGATTCGCCAGTTGGCTTGAAATCGACCTCATCGGGCAACAGCAAGGGCAATTGATCTTCTGGCACGGGTACAGTACCACATGTTGGGCAATAGATCATTGGGATTGGCGTGCCCCAATAGCGTTGGCGGCTGACCAACCAATCGCGCAAGCGATAGTTGATTGCCCGTTTGCCCAATTGTTCAGCTTCCAACCATTTAATGACTGCTTCTTTGGCTTCTGCTGAGCTTAACCCATCGATCTGGCCCGAATTGACCACCGTGCCATAAGCTGCTTCGGCTGCTTCCAAGGGTGTTTCCGCAGTTTGCTCTGCTTGGATAACCACGCGCTTGATTGGCAAGCCAAAGGTTGTGGCAAACGCAAAATCGCGTTCGTCGTGGCCGGGCACAGCCATAATCGCGCCAGTACCATAGGTCATCAGCACATAGTCGGCAATCCAAATGGGCACGCGCTCTTGGCTGGCCGGATTAATCGCATAGGCACCGATCCACACGCCAGTTTTGGGTTTCTCGTCGTCGGTTGATTGGCGCTCAACTTCGGTTTTGCGAATTGCTTCGGCGACATAGGCATCGACGCTGGCTTTTTGCTCGGCGCTGGTCAATTTAGCAACTAAGGGATGTTCGGGAGCCAAAACCATAAAGGTTGCGCCCCACAAGGTATCGGGTCGCGTTGAAAAGACCGTGATTGGATCGCCGGCCTCAGATTTAAAGGTAATTTCGGCACCTTCCGAGCGCCCGATCCAATTGCGTTGCATCGACGTAATGCGTTCTGGCCAATCCAAGCCTGAGAAATCCAGCAATTCATCGGCGTAGGAAGTAATTTTGAAATACCATTGATCCAAATCGCGCTTGGTGACTAAGCTATCGCAGCGTTCGCAGCGGCGTTCGTCGCCAATAACCTGTTCGCGGGCCAAGGTTGTATTACACTTGGGACACCAATCGACAGCTGAGAATTTTTTATAGGCCAAGCCACGTTTGAAAAACTGAATAAAAAACCACTGGTTCCAGCGATAATATTCAGGGTCGGCACTGACAATCTGTTGCTGCCAATCGACCATCATGCCCATTGATTGCAACTGGCCGCGCATATATTCAATGTTTGAATAGGTCCATTTGCGCGGATCTAAGTTGTTTTTGATGGCGGCATTTTCGGCGGGTAAGCCAAAGGCATCGAAGCCCATTGGGAAAAAGACGTTGTAGCCCTGCATGCGCATATAGCGGGCATGCACATCGCTGGGCGACATGGCATACCAATGGCCAATGTGCAAATTGCCCGATGGATAGGGCAGCATAGTGACTGCATAATGTTTTGGTTTATCACTGTCTGGCTCAAAGCGATAAATTCCATCACGTTCCCAGCGTTCGCGCCATTTTGGCTCGGTGACGCTACTGTCATAACGAGTGGCCATAGTCTACTCCTTCGTTAACCATATCTAAATTGGCAAAAATCTAAAACAAAAAACCCCGAACTCATGCGAGGGACGGAGCAAAACCCCGTGGTACCACCCTGCTTATGAGCCGAAGCACATCACTTGTAGGCGCGATAACGGGCGCACCCGCCACCAACTACGCAGCCGAGGCTGTTCCCTGGTGGGGCAATAAACGGGCGAGTTGGGCGCTTGGTGTAGCTTTGCACCAACCAGCTACTCTCTGCAAAAACGCGCTTAATACTCCCGCGAACCAAGTGTTATCAATTAATTGCGATTATACCACGGCTTGATCAGCAGCCATCAATCTAAAGATTGAACTCTTTAACGACGCTGTGATTGTGAAGATAGCGCTGCTTAAGCCTAACGAAAGTACTAGGATTAAGCAAGATTAGCTGTTTAGCTGTGGTCATAGCTAACTACATACCTCGCTTTTGAAACTCATTGGTCTAAGATCGCTAAAAATGCGCATTTGCGAGCCATTTAAGTTAAGCAAAACTAAGATTTTGCTGATTAGAATGAGCAATTAGGTTAAATTTGCATAAAGAAATGCTTGCTAGTACAATAGTCCTATCCCCAACGGGATACGAATTTAAGCGATTGTTGCCCCATAGCGCCTCAAACTGAAGCGTTACCATACGCCCATAACCAGTGAACGGGCTTCTTTAAGCTATAACTCTCACCAAATTTGCGACAATCCCCTTTTGATGAAAGGAGGGATGCAGTTTAGTATTCGTATTTTGACATTTTAGCCACTTGCTCACCATCGTACCGCTTGGAAATTGACTGGTATTACATACACACTTGTGTGTGGAGGATGGCATGGCCAAATTCCCCTTCATTCGGCAAGCAGCCCTCATTGCAATGACGCTCTCATTGGGACTTCAAGGTGCGGCGCAACCAGCCCGTGCAGAAGTATTGCGTGCTCCGACTGCGACGACCAAATTCCTCGTCGAACCCAACAGCCCAGCTAATAAATTTGTCCGCACAAATGGCACGTTAATTGCCGATTATGGTTCTTTTTCTGTTTGGCAAGTTGCCGATAGTAACGTCAACAGCCTTAACAAATTAGCTGGTGCCCAAGCCGCCGATCTGGATACGATTGGTTTGCGCGGGATTAGCTTTAATCCTTTAAAAAACGTTCCCACGGTGCAATCAAGCTTGAGCCAAAGCCCAACTGCCGACCCCCAACTGTGGTTGGTGCAATTTGCGGGGCCGCTCAAGGATGCTTGGTTGGATGAAATCACCAAAGCCGGGGCCGAACGCGTCATCTACATGCCCAACAACGCCTACCTCGTTTGGGCAAATGGCCAAACCTTGGCCAAACTCGATTCGCTTAGCAAGAGCAATGTAGCGATTCAATGGGCTGGTGCTTACCACCCAGAATATCGCTTGGCACCTGAATTGCGCCAAAAAGCCAGCAATCCCGATGCAAAGGGCCTGGTCGATGTCACGATTCAGTTTTACAACAGTGCCACAGTTGCGCAAGATGTAAACGAAGTGCTGAAAGCCAGCGCTCAAGTTTATGCAACGCCATGGCAAGTGCTCAACTTCACCACGATTTCGGTGCAAGTGAGCGAAGACGCTTTGGGTCCAATTGCTCGTCGCGCCAATGTCTACAACGTTGAGTCGTGGCAAGCTCCCAAGCTGATGGACGAGCGCCAAGGCCAAATTTTGGCTGGCAACATAACCACCGCTGGTGGCAAAGTTGTGCCAAATGGCCCAGGCTACCTCCAATGGTTGCAAAGCCAAGGCGTGCCAACCGATCCTAACCAATATCCAATTGTCGATATTGTCGATGATGGTCTGGATAACGGCACGACCTCGCCAATTCACCCTGACTTCTATGTCAATGGGGTGAAGCCTGGTACCTCGCGGATTGCCGCCGTTGGCAACTGTACTGCCGATGCGACTGGCGCAAACCAAGATGGCCACGGTCACCTTAATGTGGGGATCGTTGGTAGCTACAACAACTTGACTGGCTCGCCACACGTTGACGGTGCTAGCTCAGGGATTGCTGGTGGCTATCGGGTTGGCTTAGGTATCTCGCCATTCGGTCGCATGGCCAGCACCAAAATCTTCAATAATGCTGGTAGCTTTAACCTAACCAACTGTGGTGGCGGTAGCAACTACTTTGGGATTATCGAAATGGCTTATAGCCATGGCGCTGCAATCTCATCGAACAGTTGGGGTGCAGATAGCGGTGGTGCATATACCGCTTCATCACAAGCCTTCGACCAAGGCACCCGTGATGCAAGTAGCACGACTGCTGGCAACCAAGAAATGACCCACATTATCGCTGCTGGTAATGCTGGTCGCGGTGGAGCTAACACGGTTGGCGCACCTGGGACTGCGAAAAACGTTATCACCGTTGGCGCAACCGAAAACGTGCGCGATCAAGGCGTGATTGACGGTTGTAACGAACCCAATGCCGATAATGCTGATGATATTGCTCTATTCTCAAGCCTTGGACCAACCGATGATGCGCGGGTTAAGCCCGACATTATGGCTCCTGGGACCCACGTGATGGGGCCAGCTTCACAACAAGCTGACTTTAGTGGCGATAGCGTTTGTGCCATTGCTGGGAGTGCCTACTACCCAACCGGCCAAACCCTCTACACTTGGTCGAGCGGTACCAGCCACTCAACCCCAGCGGTTGCAGGCTCGGCTTCATTGCTCTACACCAAATATCGCACCAGCTTCGGCGGTGGGGTTGCTCCAAGCCCAGCTATGTTGAAAGCCTATTTGTTGGCTTCAACCCGTTATCTCAACGGCACGGGCACCGGCGGCACCTTGCCATCGAACCAACAAGGTTGGGGCGATGTGAACTTGGCACCAGCCTTGGATAGCACTCAACGGATTTTGGTTGACCAAACTCGCACCTTTGGCGCAACTGGGGAAGAATTCACCCAAGTTGGTCAAATTGCTGAATCAACCAAGCCCGTGCGCATTACCTTGGCCTGGACTGACGCAGCTGGCAGCACAACTGGTAACAGCTATGTCAACAACCTTGATCTCGAAGTAACCGCTGGCGGCCAAACCTACAAAGGTAATGTCTTCAACGGCGCACTTTCAACCACTGGTGGCACCGCCGATACCAAAAACAACATCGAAGGCGTATACTTGCCAGCAGGCACCACTGGCACCATCCAAGTGAAAGTTATTGCCCGCAACATTGCTGGCGATGCAATTCCTGGTAATGCCGATACCACCGACCAAGACTTTGCCTTGTATGTTTACAACGGCTCAGTTGGCCCAACCGGTACCTTGACTGGCCGCGTTGCTCAAAGCAACAACAACCCAGTTGCTGGGGCAACCGTGCGGACTAGCGGTGGCGCAAGCGCTTTGACCAACGCCAGCGGTAACTACAGCATGGTTGTGCCAGTTGGTACCTATGCAGTAACCGCCAGCTTGCAAGGTGCTTTCCAAGCTGTACCAAGCGTAACGATTACCCAAAATGTCACCACGACCCAAAACTTCACTTTGAGCTATGGCTCAATCAGTGGGACGGTGCGTGATGCCTTTACCCCAAGCAATGCTGTTGCTGGGGCAACCGTTTCGGTACCTGGTTACACCACCACCACCAACGCTGCTGGTCAATACACCATTCCAGTGGCAAATGTTGGCTCAACCACCGTTACGGTTAGCGCTCCAAAGTATGTTACCCAATCACAAACTGTGACGGTAGCCGATGCAACCAACGCTACCCAAGACTTTACCTTAGCCGCTGGTGCGGTCGCAGGGATTGTGACCAACAGCGCTAACGGTGCGCCGGTGGCTGATGCAACTGTGGCAATTAGCAACCAATATGTGAAGACCAAAGCTGATGGTAGCTTTGCAATTCGCTTGGAGCCAGGCAGCTATACTCTGACGGCTTCGAAAATTGGCTTTGCTGCTGATAGCGAAAGCTTAACAATTAGCAACGGGGTTACTGCAACCCAAAATCTGGCAATTACTCCAGCGTTTGGCTACACCCCAGCCAGCTTGAGCCGCACCTTTACCTTTGGTGATGCACCATTCACCGATACGGTTGGGTTGACCTTGACTAACAACGGTACCCAACCATTTACCTATACCATCCGCGAAAACGGCCAAGCAGGCTTTACGCCAGCCGCTGTCCAAGCTGGTAAGGTCTTGGTTGTGCAACGCAACTCGGCTACGTCGGCAACGGCGGCAACCACCGCTTTGACCGCACTTGGCTATACCTTCGAATCAATCGATAACGTTGCTTTCGAAGCCCGTAGCTTGGCCAACCTGCAAACCTTCGATGCAGTGATCTACCTCGGCGCAACCGGTGGTACCGGCAGCAGCCCGAACCCAAGCGAAAACAAGTTGACCGAATACTTGAACGCTGGTGGCCGCTTGTTTATCGCCGATAACGACCTTGGCTTCTTCACCAATCCAGGCGTGTTCTACAAGACCATGCTTGATTCAACCTATGGTGGTGACGATCCAGGTGCTGCCAACCGCGCCTTAACCGGTGCCGATTTCATGGCTGGCGTAAACGCTGCATCAAGCGATAGCTTCCCTGACTATTACACCCCAGGTAGCTCATCAACCGTGATCTTCCGCTACGTAAATAACGCAGTTGGCGGTAGCTTCATCCAACGCAATAGCTACAAAGCTGTCTACCTTGCAACCGACTTCGTTAACCTTGGCACATCAACTGGTGGCGAAACGATCGAGCGCACGGTGCTTGAGCGGGTCTTGCAAGCAATCACTGGTGGTAGTGATAGTCTGCCATGGTTGAAGGAAGCACCAACAACAGGCGTAATTCCTGGCGGCGCTACCCGTAACGTCGCAATTGGCTGGAACCCATCTGCTGTAACCCAACCTGGCACCTACACTGGTAGCTTGAGCCTTGGTTACTCAGCAGTGATTACCCAAACCTTCAATATTCCAGTGACGATGGTCGTCAATCCATCAGCGACTCAAGCCCGAATCTCGGGTACGGTTACCTCATCGGGTATCTGCGATACCGTTCCTGCTCCTGCAAGTGGCGCGAAAATTCTTATTACCTACACCAATGGGGTTACTGCAACAGTGACCACCAATGCTGCTGGTCAATATGCCTTCTTCGTTCCTCAAGGTGGCACCTACACGGTTGCTGCTAGCGCCGTTGATCACCTTGGTCAATCGCAAAGCGTAACCGTGACTGACGGTGGCGACGTAACCCAAAACTTCACCTTGCGCTTGAACAAGCCTTGTGTGACGGTTAGCCCAAGTTCATTGAGCGCTTCATTGGTCTTGGGTGCTGCTCCAGTAACCCAAACCTTGGTTGTGACCAGCAAAGGTGCAGCGCCACTCAACGCAACCATCAGCGAACAAAGCCGCAGCGCAGTCAGCCAAGCTGGCTATACCATCGCTGAAGTTCCCTATAGCTGGATCGAAGCGAACGATGGCACTGACTTGGCTTTGACTGATGATGGCGCAGCGAATATCACCAGCCCATTCACCGTTACCATTTTCAACACCAGTAGCCGCAACCTGCGGGTTGGCAATAATGGTGGCATCTTGGTTGGGGCGACAACTGGTGATGTTGCTGCAAGCAACGCATCGTTACTGACTGGTACCGTCAATAACATCATTGCTCCATTCTGGGATGATATTGATGACGGAGCCGGCGGAGTCTTCTGGAAAGTTATTGGCACTGCGCCAAATCGTTCATTGATTGTTCAATGGAATAACCGCGCCCACTACGAAAACATTGGTAGCGGCACGTTCCAAGTTGTGATCAAAGAACAAGGTGGCATGGTCTACCAATACAAGGATGTCGATTACGGCGATGCAGCATTCAACAATGGTGCTAGCGCAACTGTTGGTGTTCGTGGCGCAACCACGGCGCAAGCTGTTCAATACAGCTTTAACCAACCACGAGTGCGCAACGAAATGGCCTTGTGTGTCTCGGCAACCTGTGATGGGATTTCATGGTTGAGTGAATCGCCAACCACGATTACTGGCTTGGCTGGTACGCCACCAAGCAACCAAGTTGTCAATGTGGTCTTCTCGACTGCTGGCGTGACCCAAGCTGGGGTCTACACTGGCAACTTAATCTTGACCCACAACAGCCCGCAACCAGCAGTAACCATTCCGGTTACCTTGACGGTTACTGCGCCTGCCAACTTCGGTACGGTCAGCGGTACGGTTCAAGGCTTGGCTGCATGTGATGTCTCACCAGCTCCATTAAGTGGCGCAACTGTGACAATCAATACTGCAACCCCAACCGTCTTAACAACTGATGCTGCTGGCGCATATAGCTATAGCTTGGCTGCTGGTACCTATACGGTTACGATTGCTAAAGCTGGCTATGTGACCCAAACCTTCACGGTCGTGGTTCCGGCAAGTGGTGCTGTGACTCAAAATGCCGAATTGCGCTTGAACGCGCCATGTTTGGATGTGGATACCACCCCAATCAGCGAAACCGTTGGCATCAACACCATCACGACCCAAACCCTCACCTTGGAAAACAATGGTGCTGCACCATTGACCTGGACGATTGGTGAATTGGCTGCAAATGGCCGCCCAGCCCCAACCAGTGGCAATGGCGAAGTCGCAACCCGCAAGCCAGTGCCAGCAAGCAATCGCCTCAACGGCAACAAGCAAACCGCTCCCGCCGCTGAAGTGATTCAAGACGGTAGCTTCGAAGCCACCGAGTCTGATGGCAGCAACCCATTCTGGACTCAAACCTCAACCAACTTTAGTGATATCGTTATGTGTACCGCAGACTGCGATGAAGATTCAATCTCGGACGTTCCACATACTGGCGAATTCTATGTTTGGTTCGGCGGTATCAACGCAACCATGCCAACCGAAGAAGCGTCACTTGAGCAAACCTTCACCGCTTCAAGCGATAGCGAAGGCACGCTTTCGTTCTGGATGTTTATCACGGCTGCTGCCAACCGACCAAACGACTACATGCGCGTTTTGATCGATGGTAATGAAGTCTATCGGGTAACCAACCCAGAACGAACCGGCTTCCCAACCTACACCTTGGTTGAAGTGCCAATTGATTCAGCAGACTTTGATGCTGGGACAACCCACACCTTGCGGGTTGAAGCAGTTATTCAATCTGGTGGCAATAGCAACTTCTTCCTCGATGACATCTCGCTCGATTTGGGTGTTGCTTGTTCGCCAGATGCTGCTTCATGGGTTCGCGCAGTGCCAAATAGCGGCACGATCGCAGCCGATGGTTCAGCCAATGTGGCGCTTGAATTCAACACCAACGGCTTGGCCGCTGGTCTCCACACAGTCAACCTGTGTATTCAATCGAACGACACAACCAAGCCAAACGTTCAAATTCCAGTGACAATCAACGTCTCTGAGAATGTTGACCCAACCCGCAAGGTCTACTTGCCTTGGGTAAACAAGAACTAAAACTCCTTGGCGGCTCCTGGGTTTACTCAGGAGCCGCCAACGGCTTTGGTTAATCAAAAAGGCCGCCTTGGAGCACTTCCAAGGCGGCCTTTCGTTGCTTATTGTTTAGACTTCCATCACCACCGGAATAACCATTGGGCGGCGGCGGGTGCGCTCGTAGAGGTAACGCCCAACCACTTCTTTGATTTTGCGGGCTGCTGGCGATGAAACTGCTGGCGAGTTGCCCTCGGCGGTTTCTTCACCATCGCTGAAGGCCCGCGCTGGCACAACGTAGCTTTCGCTAAACGAGGCTCGCACTGCTTCCTTGGCTCCTTCAATCAAATCGGTTGAGTCGCGGGTCGATACAAAGCCACGGCTGACAATATCTGGCCCGGCAACCAAATTGCCAGTTTGCAATTCGACTGAAACAACCACCATCAAAATGCCATCTTTGGCCAACATTTGGCGGTCGCGAACGACAGCGCCACCAATATCGCCAACCGAAACGCCATCAACAAAGACATGGCCAACTGGCGCACGGCTAACCAGTTTGCCATAGTTTTGGCTGAATTCCATAATCGAGCCACCCTCGGCAATCAGCACGTTGTCGCCATTAAAGCCCATGCCCTCAGCCAATTGCTTGTAACGCGCAAGGTGGCGATAATCGCCGTGGAAGGGGATGACATATTGCGGCTGCACCAAGTTGAGCAACATTTTCAGCTCTTCTTGGGCTGCGTGGCCCGAAACGTGGACTGGCAAATCTGAACCGTAAATCACATTCGCGCCAAGTTTATACAAGTTGTCGATCACTTTGTAGACCGACACTTCGTTGCCTGGAATTGGCGAGGCTGAAATCACGACCGTATCGCCACGCTGAATCGAAATTTGGCGATGATCGCGGTTGGCCATGCGCGAAAGCGCCGCCATTGGCTCGCCTTGGCTGCCCGTACAGACAATCGCAATTTGATCATCAGGCAGGTTTTTCATATCGCCTGGCCGAATCAGCATGCCATCGGGCACTTCCAAATAGCCCAATTCACGGGCAATCGTGGTGTTATTTTCCATCGAGCGGCCAACTGGCACAACCTTGCGGCCATAATCCAGCGCTGCATTGATTGCCATTTGCACCCGCGAAATATTCGAGGCAAAGGTGGCCATAATCACCCGCCCAGGTGCGGTGGCAAAAATTTGATCAAAGGCATCGCCAACCACACGCTCTGATGGTGTGTAGCCCTTCGATTCCACCCGCACACAGTCGGTTACCAAGACGATCGGGTTGCGGCGGCCAAAATCGACCAAGCGATCGATTTCGGTTGGCCAGTTGTCAACCGGCGTATGGTCAAGCTTCCAGTCGGTAATGTACAAGGCCAAGCCAGCGGGCGAGGTCAAGCCAAAGCCCACCGAATCGGGGATGGAGTGGGCAATGTGGAATGGCTCAATCGTGAAGCAACCAAGCTGGAATTTATCGCCTGGCGCAATTGTTTTGGTCGAAACTTTATCGGTCAAGCGATGTTCTTTGAGCTTATTCGAGAGCAAGCCCAAGGTCAATGTTGTGCCATAAACCATGGGAAAGCCCAGATCGCCAATCAACCATGGCACAGCCCCAATGTGGTCTTCGTGGCCGTGGGTCAGCAACACGCCGCGAATATTGGCAACTTTATCGCGCAGGTAGGTGATGTCGGGCAAAACCAAATCAACGCCCATCATCTCGCTTTCAGGAAACATCACGCCCATATCGCAGATGATAATATCTTCTTCATACTCAAAAACCCACATGTTGCGGCCAACTTCCGATGCGCCCCCAAGTGGGATAACCCGTAATTTGTTTTTAGTCATACGAATACAAACCACAGTGCAAGCAGGCTCGCACTGTCGTCATGGCTCCTTTCATGGATAATCCCAACCCCATTGGCTGAGATAGTTGTTAAATAAAGCTTCTTGGTCGTACCACTCCACATAACGATGAGTAGCAGTTCTTCAGATCACAGCGTAGGCCAGTTGGCCTAAACTGTATTATTGGGCCAATGCTGCTTGATTTGGCTTAACAAGCTGGTTAATTGGCCGGATGTGGCATACAACGGCACTTTATTGCAATAATGGCGATAAAACCAACGCCGATACCATGGCGCTTTGCCCAATGCGTTTGTCATCAGCACATCGATGCGCTGCACATAATCGTCGTAGCTATAGGCTGGCCGCAATTGCTCAACTGCCTGCCACGGATAAAATTGCAGCAAGCCAAGCGTGCGAATCGTCAAGCCATCAGCTTCAAATTGATAGCTGGTTTGCCATTCCAAGAGCAATTGCCAAAGCATGCGTGGCAAGCTCAAGCCCAAACTCAGCAAGAGAAAGGCAGTCGTTTTTTGGCCAGCAGTCCAGGTTGGGGCTTGCTGTTGCCACGAACGAAACAAGGACGTTAATTCTAAGCCCAACAGATTAAATAACAGCCACCAGGTGGCGATTAATAAGCCAGTGTTCAGCAACCCCAGCCCAATTAATGATCTGCGTTGCCGAAAAAAGCTCATGCATAATCCTCTTCGCGAAATCAACCAACCGGATGTTCTGTGGTTTCGGCGCTGAGACCTTAAAACATTGATGTTTGGTGTGGTGGCGCTGTTGGCTCGTCGATTTCAGGCTCGCTTGGTTGGCTTGCTTCTTCGTGCAAGCGCTGGTTGAGCCGTGCAATCAGCCGTGGAACCAGCCGAATATCGGCGATTGCATCGGGCATGGCGTTCATGTTGCGCAGCACATAGGCTGGGTGGAACAACGGTAAAAATACCGTTTGGCCAACCCGTTTCACGCCCCGAATGCCATGAATTTTAGTAATTTTGCCACCAGGGAAAAATTTGTTCATCGAATGCCGCCCAAGTGTCGCAATCAACTTGGGAGCCAAGGCCGCAATTTGGCGATCTAAAAATTGGGCACAAGCGGCAATTTCGCTTGGCTCAGGGTCGCGGTTGCCAGGTGGCCGACATTTGACCACATTGGCAATAAAAACCTGTTCACGGACAAGGCCAATTTCGGCCAGCCATTGTTCGAGTAAATCGCCCGAAGGCCCAACGAAAGGCCGACCAAGCGCATCTTCACGTTGGCCAGGCCCCTCACCAATTAACAAAATTTCGGCATCGGCTGGGCCTTCGCCCGGCACTGCATTGGTTCGGGTGCGACAAAGTGGGCAAGCAGTGCAGTGGGCGACTTCTTCAGCAATCAGTGCCAAGGTTGCTGCTGCATCAGTCATAGGCGCAATTAAACCCAGAGTTGCTCAAAACCTTAATCAAACATCGTTTGCATGTTTTGATATTGTACACGAATTTAAGCTTGTCTGATTCTGGATAGCTATTTGACGCTCACCCGCTGACCAAATTTGCTTTCGGTGCCGTTGCGAAGGCGGGTAATATTATCACGGTGCGAAATAACCACCGCCAAAGCAATCAAGCCGCAGTAGGTCACAATTGCGATGTGGGTTTGATCGAGCGCAAAAAATACACCAGCGGTTGCTGCTGCCGCAATGCTCGCCAAAATTGAGGCCAGCGAAACATAGCGCGTCAGCCAAACGACCAGCCACCAAACCAACGCTGCTGCCAGAAAGCCCCACGGGAAGATGCCTAAAACACCGCCCAAGCCAGTGGCTACGCCGCGTCCGCCATGAAAGCCTGCAAAAATTGGGTAAATATGGCCAACCACTGCCAGCGTCGCCGCCAGCGCCATGGCCCACGCATTATCGGGCAAGAGCCAACGTGCTGCCCAAATTGCTGCGATACCTTTGAGTGCGTCAAGCACAAATACTAATCCGCCATAGCGCGGCCCCATAGTGCGCAGCACATTGGTTGCACCAGTGCGCTTCGAACCATATGATCGTACGTCAATCCCACCAACCATGCGGCCAATTAACAACCCAAAGGGAATCGAACCGAGCAAATAACTGATTACAGCAATCAGCAGGTAATTCACGCAGCCTCCTTAGTCTTGGTTTTGGCGTGGTGGTTGGCGGAAGATTTCGCGAGCAGCCCAGATATATTCGACCCCCGACATGATGGTAAGCAACACAGCCAGCCACAAGACAATTGATGATAAATGGCTGAGCCACGTCAAGCCGCCACCAACATCAATTGCAGTAAACCAGCCAGCGCGGTCGATATTGGCGCGAACCATAATCCAGCCGAGCGCCAGGATTGTGACAATCATTTTGAGTTTGCCCCAACGCCCAGATGGAATAACCACACCTTCTGCTGCTGCCAGTGAGCGCAAACCAGTAACCACAAATTCGCGCACCAAAATAATAATCGCCGCCCAAGGCGCAAGCAGGTTGGTTGCAACCAAACAAATCAGAATGCCGGCAGTGTAAATTTTATCGGCGGTGAGATCAAGGAAGATGCCTAAATTGCTGACCCAGCCATATTTGCGGGCCAATTGACCATCGAGCAAATCGGTGATCGCCACGACCGCATAAAACCAAAACGCCCAGAAATAGCTGACCGCAGTGTCGTTAAGCAACAACATCAACAACGGAATCGTTGCGATTATCCGAATCGAACTTAAAATGTTGGCCCAGTTCCATGGGTTCACCCAAGGCTTACGCCCAGCCCGCTCCTTCCTTCGAAGCAGCGGGGGGCGTTTACTGCGTTGAAAACGCGGAGCCGGTGATTGCCCTGATGAAGGTGCATTACTCATTGATTACTCAGCAAACACAGTTGCGGCATCGGGAACTTGTTTCCAATCAACTAAGAAGGTTTCGATGCCTTTGTCAGTTAACGGGTGCTTGACCAATTGTTGCAGCACTTTGAACGGCATAGTAGCAACATGCGAGCCAGCCAATGCCGATTGCAGCACGTGTACTGGGTGGCGCACTGAAGCGGCCAAAACTTCGGTTTGGATATTGTAATTCTTGAAAATCTGCACAATATCGCGAATCAAAATCATGCCATCTTGGCCAATATCGTCGAGCCGCCCCAGGAATGGGCTAACGAAGGTTGCGCCAGCTTTGGCTGCCAATAAGGCTTGTGAGGCCGAAAACACCAAGGTTACGTTTGTTTTGATGCCTTCGCTGGTCAATTGCTTAACAGCTTTCAAGCCTTCGGCCATCAAGGGAACTTTAACTACAATGTTTGGTGCCCATTTGGCCAAAATGCGGCCTTCGCGGACTATTTCATCGGCTTCCAATGCCACGGTTTCGGCACTGACTGGGCCGGGGCAAATTTCAACAATTTCTAAAACTACATCGCGGAAGTTGCGGCCTGCTTTTGCTGCCAATGAAGGGTTGGTGGTCACACCATCAACCACGCCCATCGCCACACCTTGGCGAATTTCTTCTACATCAGCAGTATCCAAAAAGATTTTCATCCAGTTGCTCCTTTGATTGCCCTGGTTAGAACCTATGCCTCTCAGACTTCCGCTTGCATTATAGCAGCATAATGCGCTGCATTATGAAAATGATCATCGCAACGCAGGGCTAAAATGCGAATTGGGCCACTGCTGCTGCCGAAGCAGACTTCAATGGCCCATCGCACTTGGATTGTGGCTATTGGCTGTGGGTAACGCTGGAATCAATCATCACAACTTGGATTATGCCGCCGATGATGCTGCTGCCAAGTTGCCAGCGAAGATTGATTGTATTGATAAGCTTGCCATCTTGCTCTGGTTTGATGTAGCGGTGATGCTTGTCGCTCATCACAATTTTCTGCCAACCTTGGCTTTGCAAAATTGGGTCGTAGAAATTGGGTGCAAGCGTTAAGTCGCTTGAATCGATCACCAAGGCTTGTACGCCATCAAGATAGGTGATTTCTTTGCAATCGTTACTGGAGCGTTGGTAACGTAAACTATTAAGCCAACCGTAAACATAGGGATTAAATCGTTCATGGGGTACAGAATTGAACTTAACAGCATCGGGCAGTAATGGCAAGCTATGAGTAATTGGCTCAAAAACCTCAGATACAGGGCTATGAAGATCAAATTGAGTTCCCCGAAAGTTAACTGTCGCTACGGAAGTTGCGCTTGATTCGCTGATAATTCCAATACTGCCACTTAACTGAGGGTTGTAGCGACTGCGTTCAATCAAATTAAGCGTACCACCATGATGGCCTTGCTCAGTTCTGACTCCATAAAAAGCAAACGTTATCTCGTCTCCTAGATTATTCCAGTCGTTTGGTTCGGTTAATGTTAGTTTATAGGTTGTTGATACTTCGATTGGGTTGCTGTCGCTGCTGAAAACACTATAGCGAATGTTGCTGGTTGGGTTGGTTGGGCTTGGGCTGCATGCGGATTCTGCTGGGTAGTTGGTGTTGATGTAGGCCTGAAGCTTGGTTTTGGTAATCTCATTCTGCTGCCAGCCATAGAGCAAGCTATCAATCAATCGATCAGTACCAAACTGATAATCCTGCTGATCTGGTTGAGTTGGGATTTCTAAGGCTTCAATTGGGCTGAAAAAGCTAGGGTCTAACCTGAAATTTGGCTGCTCGGAGGGTCGTAAGGTCACCAGATGCATTCCCAACAGCCAGTCATTTGGGCTTGATTGGGCCAGATATTCATGCTCGCTGAGCTGGTTCATCAGCAGCACTTGAATTGTATTATCAACAAAACGCACCAATGGAGGGCCGACATAACTATCAGTTTCCAATAAGTTATTGCTTGCTTGCCAACCACCAAGTTCAGCCATAGCTTTCGCTAAATTGTAGGTAAGTTGCTGAGAATCGGAAGTCTCAGCAACGAGGCTCGCTTCGAGCGTGATTTCGCCTGGCCAAAAGCTTTGCTGCTGACGAACGGGCATCAGCAGATCGCGTTTAAGCAGCGCTCCACTGGCGGGATCATTCAACAAAGCGTTATTGATTGAGGTATCTGATGGGAAGTGCAGATCGTGCGCTGTAAAGATAGCTGAGGTATTCACCAACGGCAGTTCGAGGTTTGGCAGTGACTCATTCGTTTGTAGCAATTTAATCGAAACAAACAATTGATCAGTATTGATTGGCGTAAAGCTAAAAATATAGAGCCGAGCTTGTTCATATTCAAACATCAAACTCGCATTTTGGGGATGTATATGTTGAATCGGCTGGGCAATCCAATTTGTGCTGGCAAAGCTGGTTTGATAATGCGCAATCACTTGATCGATTGGCGTGTCGGTGAGATAGTCATCAATTGCTTGAATTGGTATATCGTTGGGATTACTGCTCGAATCGAGATCAAGCATCATGAGCTGATCGAGCATAAATTCCTGCATAAATAACGACAACCGATCATTAATGTTCGCACTCATGGGGCTTGGCACAAACTCGTAGGTCTGGCTTTGGGCTGGCCGTTGCAATTGCTCAATCATGCTCAGTTCGCTGCTCTGACCGCCATTGATCGGCGTACTACTTGGGTTGGCTTGGGCTGCTGGCATGGTTGCGATTGGGTTGCTGGCACGTGGGGTATCTGGCTGACCACAAGCAAATAAAACCAAACTTATGAGCAACATCCAACATTTCGATCGTTGCTGCATTTGGCATTCTCCTTTGCAAAATCCACTACATCGTTGCACTCAATGTAGCCGAATCAATTGGCAAAACAATGGGCTTTTGCTGCCATTTTGGGCTGTAATCCAGTACTTGGCAGTAAATTTCTGCGCTCAATTCGGTATCAGGGCTGAGTTTTGGCCTAGGCTAGTTTGTTATAGTCAACCAAAGCGTTAATTGTAGGAGGTGTGTGATGGGCCGATTTGGCGAAGAACCGCTGGATTTTTTTACCAATGTCTATACTACTGTGCCGCCGTGGGATGTTGCTTCCCCGCAACCAGCGCTGATCGACTTGATCAAGGCTTTTCCACCGCAAAATCCGTTGCTTGATGTTGGTTGTGGTTCGGGCGATTTGGCAATTGGCCTCGCCCAACTTGGCTATAGCGTTGTCGGTGTCGATTTTGTGCCAAGCGCGATTGAGCAAGCACGCGAAAAAGTTGCGGCACTACCTGCTGAGGTTGCCCAACGACTGAGCTTTGAAGTTGGCGATGGCCTCAAGCCTTCGTTATTGCCAAGCAAATTTGGCGCAATCGTTGATACTGGCTTTTATCATTTGTTCAATGAGGCTGATAGCGAGCCATTTATTGCTGATTTAGCGCAAGCGTTGCAACCGCAAGGCCGCTATTATCTCTTGGCGTTTGGGGTTGAATTCGCCAGTGTCAACGTGCCCCGCGCCATCAGCGAGGATGAAATTCGCAGCCGTTTTACTGCTGAGCGTGGTTGGCGTATTCTGGCCTTGCATCCAGCCGAATTTCTCAATCGGGTTGGGCCGCCTGTCGCTTCTGTCGCCGCCTGTATCGAACGGATGTAGGTTCTGGGGATCAGTGGAACCACGAAGGACGCGAAGAGCGCGAAGGATAGGATGTTAGGCTATGGGCTATGTGTACTGGTCCATTGGATTGAAAATCAAGAACATGCCCTCACCCCCAGCCCCTCGCTCACTGAACGCGGGCGAGGGGAGCACGGGTTGCGTGGTTCCCCCTCGCCTCGCGGGCGGGTGAGGGGGCTTGGGGGATCGTCGTTAACGCAATGAACCGGTACAGCTATAGACTATTGCCTTCAGCCTTCTTCCTCTGCGTTAAAAGCAATTCACTTTTAGTCACAGATTCCACAGATTCGTTTGATTACGGTTTGCATAGCCAAAAGCCAATAACCTATCGCCACTATTGACGAGTAGACTGCAAATGCTTGATAATCGATCTTGGATTCAACCGCACAGCAAGGAGCCGTTATGCCAGAGATGACAACCTATGAACGAGCACTGCAAATTTATCAAGTGTTGATCGGTTTTGCTTATCAACGCCAAAACTTGACCTATACAACTCTAGGCAAATTGGTTGGTTTACCTCCGCATGGCCTTGCAATGCACCTTGATCATCTATTGCGCTATTGCAAAAACCAAGCGTTGCCACCAATTACAATTTTGGTGGTGCGTCAGGCAGAAGGCACGCCAAGCACTGGCTTTCCGTCGGCAACGATGGATCTTGATCAAGAGCGCGAACGAGTCTTTGACTATCCATGGTTTCGCCAAAAACCACTAACGGTCGAAGAACTCAAGCTATTATCCTAAAAATTGCCAAAGAGCGAGGAGTAGCCAATGAAATATTTCTATCTTCTGGTTGTTTGTTTAATGCTTGCGAGTTGTGAAACAGCGACCCCGCAGCCAACCTCGATTCCGCTCATTGAGCCAGTTATCCAACAAAAAATTGAACAAACAGCTGAACAAATCCTTGGCCATTCCAAGATTAATGATGTAGTTATTCATGAAATCCCTGGTTTAGAACGCGATCGCCTGTTTGTATTTTTATTTCAAGCCTCCGAGGGCTTGATGATTGGCTCAACGAGCGGTTGGCATGATCAAACACAGCAAGAATTTCATACCAAAGGGCTTAGTATCGATGGCTTAACGCCTATGACTGATCCATTTATTTCTCAAGTTTCGATTGAAAATGAGCCTTTTTATTTAGTCTATGGCTATATGCCAAGTCGAAGTGCGCAGTTGGCTAAAATTTTCTTGAAAAATGGCGATGTGTTCTATTTTGCTGCTGGTTCTGGTTTGCAAGCTCGCTTGCTGTTCTTGGCCAATCCTGCGGTTAAAGTTGAATTTGTGGATAATGCTGATCAGGTGATTCTGGAGCATCAACTGCATAGCAAATAATCTGCAAAAAGCGAATACAAATTGCTGGCTAGCTGCAAAATAGATTGATCGCACTAGCTAAACGGAGCATTAGAATCGCCTAAAAACGCTTGACATCTCCATAGTTTGCACTATACTTCACAATATCAATTGAGATGCGCAATGCAGCGCCAGCCTCGTTTGAGCAGCCTCAACGGTGCTTGGCCAGAGCGGCTCGTTTTGTGGTGTTTTCAAAGGAGTGTGCGGGATGGACATCTCCCCCAACGCAATTCCCGATGTTGTAGTGCGGCGATTGCCAATTTACGCACGTAGCCTGAGTTATTTGGCCGAAGAAGGTGTTCGCTCGGTTTCCTCGCAAGAGTTGGGGGAACGCATTGGGGTAACTGCCGCGCAAATTCGCAAAGATCTTTCCTATTTTGGTGAATTTGGCAAACAGGGCATTGGCTATAATGTCGAGTATTTGCTGGGCCATATTCGGCGCATTTTGGGTTTGCACGAAGTTTGGCCAGTGGTGCTGGTTGGGGTCGGGCCGCTTGGCCAGGCAATTGCTCGCTACGAGGGCTTTCGCTCGCGCGGCATCGATATTATTGGGGTTTTCGATAACGATGCCTCAAAAATTGGCTTGCAGCTAGGCCGCAACAGCGTTCAGCCCGATTCTGATTTGCCCAAGATTTTGAAAGAACATGGCATTCGTTTGGCAATTGTAGCCGTGCCAGCTGTGCGTGCCCAAGAAGTCGTCGATGTATTAGTTGAAAATGGCGTACAAGGTATTTTGAACTATGCGCCCGTGGTGGTGCAAACGCCCGATAATGTTTGGGTACGACATATCGACCCCGTGGCCTTGCTGCATAGCATGACCTATTATCTCTCGCGCGAAGACGAACACCACGCGATGAACTAGCGTTGGCTCAGCAAAATCGCTAGTTGCTGCAACAGCTGCTCAATTTGGCTCTCAAGTTTGCGGCGACCTAGCCCTAAACGGCCAGCGATGGTTTGTTGGGCAACTCCATGCAATAACAGCCCCAACAAGCGCGCCTGATCGCTTTCTAGCAAGGGTAAGCATGAGCGCAAGGCAACATGGGCGGCGGTTGCCCCGCCAAATTCGTGTTGCAGATCGAGGCCTGCTTGCCGCCCTTGCTCGCCCACGTGAAACCCCGTCGTTAGCACCGCCAAAAGATTGCGCAGGTCGTCGATATTCCACAAGCGTGGAGCTGCTCGCTGCTGTAACTCCAATAAATTCAGCACATCAAGCTGGCCTTGGCGAAACGCCACAGCGCTAATTTCATCATTTAGTGCAGGCACGGGCTGGGTGATTAATTCGGCTAGCCATTGAGCTTTAAGCGGCGTTAACGGTTTACGCAGCACTGCGCTACAGCCAGTTGCCAAGGCTGCCCACTCGCGCTGTGGATTGAGTTCGCTGCTAATTGCCACCAAATGTACTGGCGCATGGCGAGCTTGGGCCACTGCATCGCTAATTGCTGCTGCCAGCACCGTGCCCTCTAAACGTGGAAAGCTTGGGTCGGGCAATTTAATATCGAGCAAGCCCAACATTGGTTGCGTGGTTTGATCGTGCTCAAACCATTGCCAAGCTTGGCGAATTGAGCGCCAAATCGTTACTTCAAAGCCAGCTTCTTGCAACAGCAACTCGGCTAAGGTTGCATGAACGTCGCTATCTTCGACCACAAATGCTCGATACTTCACCGCTAAATCCTCCTAGATCGCTCGCTGTAGTAGTTGATTGGATTGGCAATGCCCTCACCCCCAACCCCTCTCCCACTGAACGCGGGCGAGGGGAGTCCTGATTCGGTAATTTCCCCTCATCTCGCGGGCGGTAGGGGGTAATCGGTAGTTAATGTAACGAACTACTACAGGTAGCTTCGTGGCAATTGAATGCAGGCCCAGGCTCCTTGACGATTTTCCAACTGTAGGCTGGCCCCAATTAAGCTCAGGTTGGCCAAAACACCGCGTAGACCAAAACCATAGCCTTCGCCATCGCTGCTGCTTGGTTCTAAATTGAGTACATGCTGCGGAAAGCCCGACCCATTATCGTGAATAAGAATCGTGATCTTCGTAGCATGGAGTTCGATGCTTAAACTCAGCTGATCGCCACCATGATCAAGGCTATTTTTCAAGAGATTATACAGTGCCCGCCCAAGTAAACGCTGGTTGGTGTGGGCCTGAATTGGTTGCAGCCGTGCTTGAATTTGCGGTTTGTTGGCTTTTTGGGCAAAAGCAGCACTGGCTTCTAATCGGGCAATTTCAGCGCTACAGATTTCAGCCAAATCAACCGGAGTTTGGTGCAGCATAGCTTTGGTTTGGGCGCGCGCAATATCCAACAGATCGTGCATTTGCTGACCAATATCTTCAATTTGCACCCGCAATAAATTCCATAATTGCATGCGTTGCGGTTGGCGCTCCAAGACATTGATTAAGCCTGTTGCGCCATCGATTGGCGAACGCAAATCGTGAATTGATGAGCGCAGCAGTTCGCGCAGAAATTCGGCCTCATCGCGGGCATTGGTTGCCTCGCGTCGCGCTTGTTCGAGCCGCAGCGAAAGTTGTTGGGCTTCGCTCATCTCAACGCTGATGCGCAGCAACAATAATGGCAGCAGCAAAAGCGCAAAACGCAGCTCACCAGTGGCAATTGTAAAGCCCAAGCCACCCAAAAAAATCACATATGGAATGCTGCGTTTGGCAAGCGTATCGATGCTTAGTTGATTGCTGAGCGGGCTAGTATCGTTGGGATGAATTGCCGCAGCTTGGGCCAATATCAGCCAAGCAACACAATATAACGCTCCAATTGGCAACCCAACTAATTTACTGCGGTCGAAAATCCAAGCCAAATCGACCAAACTCAAGGCCAAAATGCCGCTGCTGAGCTGGCGAAACAAGGCTTGCCAACGCTTTGGCTGTTGCTGGCGAATCAGATCGAGCGCGTAGAGCAATGAAAGGTCGGCTCCGACAAATAGGCCATCATACCAAGCAACGTTGGGCACAACTTGGCGAATCGCAATCGTGGTAATGATCATCAAGCCAACGCTCAAGCCAAACCAGTCGAGCACAATGCTACTGCGGCGGCGCTGGCTAAATGGCAGGCTCACAAAAAATGCCCCAGCCATTACCACGGTTGGCACATAGACAATAATTGGTAGCACAACTTGGCTTAGGCCTTTGATGCTCGTGAGCGTGCCGCCCAAGCCGCGATAAAGTGCCAACATGCCCCATTGCAAGGCCAAAATTCGCCAGCCTTTGGCCAACGCCGCATGTGGGCGCTGGATTGCAGGCAACCAAAAACGCCCGACACAGACCAGCAAAATCAGCACCTCAACCAAGCGACTGGTTGGGCCTGAGCGTTTGCCAAGGGCGGGCCAGATTAATGCAGCGGCCAGATACAGCAGCGCCGCCGCATACCACCAGCGGCTATATAACCAGCGATGCCAGCGTTCATGCATAGGGCGATTGTACGCGAGGCGGGCACTTGAGGCAATTGTATATCGTTCCCTCACCCCCAGCCCCTCTCCCACGGAATGCGGGCGAGGGGAGCAGCTACTGTTCACTAATGAATTCCGCAAGAACAATGTGGGCGAGGGGAGCAGCTACTGTTCACCAATGAATTCCGCAAGAACCATGAAGTTAAAGCCCCTCTCCCAGTGAATGCGAGGGTGGCTGGAGGTGAGAGGATCAATTCAAGGCTCCCCCTCGCCCGCTGCGTGGGAGAGGGGGTTGGGGGGTGAGGAGATCAATTCACGAAAGATAGCCACCGCCCAAGGGTGCTTTCTCGATCAGCGCTTGGCTGATGGCCCAATCGAAAAAGCTGTGCAAGGCTGCTTTGGCAACTTCGCGTTCGGCAAGGCTGAGGCTGCTCAAATAGGCCTGCACCCAATAGGTTGAAATGCTATCCAGCTCGTTGGGATAGCCGCTATCGAGCCAGCGTTGGGCAAAATCGTCGAGATATTCATTGTAATCGGCGGCCAGTTGGGGGCGGGTGCGCACCAAGGTTCCGCCAAAACTATCCAAAGCGCCCAACAACGTCTGTTCGTGCACCAAAAACTCTTGCATGGTCATGGCTAAACTCCCAAATCAAACAAAGGCGCAGCCCACCCCATTGGAGGCTACGCTATAGCTGCGATCTACGTTCTAGCGCTTGAAGCCAGTAATGGCGACGACCCCTGAACGTGGAACTTCGTTGCCACCGATTGGCCAGTGGCTGCTCAATTCAGTCAGGCTCTTGGATTCTTCGCCTGGGTGTTGAATTGAGAGGAACAGGGTGCGGCCATCAGGCGACCAGCATGGCCCGGTCAGTTCGCATTCAACTGGCCCTGATGCAAATTGGAAGGCGATGCCTGCATCGGGGCCGCTAGTGCGGAAGAAAAATAGACCATTGTTGCCTTGGAATTTGTAGATGCCTTTGTTGGTGCGCGATGATGAGATGTCGGTTACCATCCACAAGTTGCCTTCGCCATCGAACACTAAGTTGTCGGGCGATGAGAAGCCGCTTTGCGAGCCACCAACCGCAAAAATGCTCCAATCGAAGCTCATGGCGGCGGGGTTGCCATCGGTTTCGGCCAAGCGCACAATTTGGCCGTGGAAGTTGCCGTGGCCAGTGTTGTTGGTCAAGGCCACGTAAACGCTGCCATCAAGTGGGTGAATTTCAATATCTTCTGGGCGATCAACTGGCGTGGCTTTGAGCGCCATGGCTGCCGCTTGGGCATCGGCCAGCACATCTGCTTGCGAGGTAAAGAGCAAGTTGCCTTTGCTATCTTTGGCGCTTTGCAAGGCGCTTTGGCTGTTGTAATCGAGCAAAATCCATTTGCCATTGGCAAAGTCGGCGGCGTAGAGTTGGCCGCTTTCGAGAATTTGCATATTGCCTGGGCGATCGGCTAAGTTGGTCAATTTGCGCTCGGCCACGAATTTATAAACACATGAATCGGCTTTGTCGTCGCCCATATAGGCCACAACCGTGCCGTCGCCGCCAACCCGCACGGCCACATTTTCGTGGCGGAAGCGACCCAAGGCGGTGTGTTTGCGTGGCGTGCTGTTTTTATCGAATGGGTCAACTTCGACGACCCAGCCATAGTGGCGCTTGGCATAAATTTCTGGTTCCCAGCCGTAGCCAGTTGGCGCAGCATTGGGATAATCTTGGAAGTTTTCTTCGCAGCTGAGTGCCGTGCCCCAAGGCGTTACGCCACCTGAACAATTGCCAAGTGAGCCAATCGCGATTGGGCCGCCATCGATGTTGGCAGCAGGGCCCGTCAGGGTAATTGGCGTAGTTGCGTCGATGCGGCGGTTGTGAGCGGCATCAGTTTGGTCGAAATACCAGCGGCCATCGCTGTTGCGCTTGACCCGAATTACGCTCATTCCAACCATATGCTTTTCGGCGTTGATCTGATCGCCCGATTTTGCGCCCGAGCCAGTGTAGCCTGAGATAAACATCGGGTTGATATATTCGTGGTTGACCAGCAACAAGCCATCGCTGCTCGATAAATCGCTGCGGGTAAAGCCAAATTGAGGCCGAGTTTGGTCAAGCCCTTTTTCGAGCATATCGATTGGGAAGAAGGCCAAGAAGTCGGCATTTTCGCCGAACTGATTGCCATTGCCCATATCGTGGCCACGGTGGGCCAACAAATCGTAGCGAAAGCCTTCGGGCAAAATCAAATCGTCGGCAAGGCTGGTGCTGATTGGCTTGAATGGCAAGGAACCTTGGGCTTGACGCTGGGCCAAGGCTGGAACCGACGTTGGAGCGTTATATTGGGCAGCTTCAGCAGTTTGCAGATCCAACGGCAAGGCGGCAACCGCAGCGGCAGCAGCACCAGTCGCAACAAGGCTCCGGCGATTAATCCGACGTTCTAATAAATCGTGCCAAATACTTTTGCGCTCTGCACGCTGATCATGGCTGGTCATGGAATATCCCTCCAACTTGGCAACACACCATTCTTCAACTGGACACAGCCGCTAGTCTAGCCACGCCATGTCAAGCCCAACTCATCAGTATGTAAAGATCAGATTAAGAAATGAGGGTGCTATAATGAACGCTAGCAACAATAAGGAGGTTATCCCATGGCAGTACGACGGGTATTGCAGATAGAAGATCCAACCGATGCAGTGGTCTTGCGAGCCAAGGCCAAGCGCATTACCAGTTTTGACCAAAGCTTAGCGGGCTTGGTTGATGATATGATTGAAACCATGCGCGAGGCCCGTGGGGTGGGCATTGCTGCGCCCCAAGTTGGGGTTTCGCGCCGCGTGGTGGTAATCGAAGAGCCAGCCCAATATGAAGAAGACGAAGAAACTGGCGAGCGCACCGAAATTGCGCCTGCGGTTTTGTATGTTATGGTCAACCCAGAGATTGTTAAGGCCAGCGAAGAAACCCATATGTTGCAAGAAGGCTGCTTGAGCATGCCAGGCCGCTACACCAAAGTGCCACGCAACAAATGGGTCACGATCAAATATTACGATCTCAAAGGTCGCGAACAACGCTTGCGGCATATTCCCGCTGAAGATTACAAAGTTGGGCATATTGCACAGCACGAGTTTGATCACCTTGATGGGATTATGTTTACCGACCGCATGACCGAAGAAAGCAAGCTGGTCGATTATCGCAAAGAAAGTGAAAGTGCCCGCCTCAAACGGCGCGGTTTGTTGGCGCGCAAAAAACGCCCCGATCCTGAGCTAGAATCAGAATCGGCAGCCAATGAATAAGCACATGCTTCATCGAAGCAACGCTTAGAAATACTTAATATTCAGCCAAGCAATCTGCGTTTAGAATAGGGCGACTTCTGCGCCGATATTCTGTTTGAAGGAGTTCACGATGCGCGTGTTGATCACGGGAGCAGCAGGGTTTTTAGGCTCACACTTGTGTGAGCGTTTTCTTGCCGAAGGCCATTCGGTTGTGGGGATGGATAATTTCATCACTGGCAATCCGGAAAATATTGCCCATTTAGTTGGTCAAGACGATTTTCAATTTATTCGCCACGATGTGACCAACTATATTTTCTTGCCCGGCCCGCTCGATGCAGTGTTGCACTTTGCCTCGCCAGCCTCGCCAATCGATTATCTTGAACTGCCGATTCAAACGCTCAAGGTAGGAGCTTTGGGAACCCACAATGCCCTGGGCTTGGCCAAAGCCAAAGGCGCGCGCTTCTTGATCGCCTCAACCTCGGAAGTCTATGGCGATCCGCAAGTGCACCCACAACCAGAAACCTATTGGGGCCATGTGAACCCAATTGGGCCGCGCGGCGTGTACGACGAAGCCAAGCGCTTTGCCGAAGCCATGACCATGGCCTATCACACCTACCACGGCGTGCAAACGCGGATTGTGCGGATTTTCAACACCTACGGCCCACGCATGCGCTTGGCTGATGGGCGGGTTGTGCCAAACTTCATTCAACAAGCCTTGCGCGGCGAGCCGCTGACCCTCTACGGCGATGGCTTGCAAACCCGTTCGTTCCAGTTCGTGGGCGATTTGGTCGAAGGCGTGTATCGCTTGTTGCTCTCCGATGAGGTTGAGCCAGTTAACATTGGCAACCCCCACGAGTTCAACATGCGCGAGTTTGCCGAAATCGTCAATGCAATTACCAACAATCCTGCTGGCACGGTTGTCAAACCTGAACTTCGCATCAAGGACGATCCACAAAATCGCCAGCCAGACATTAGCAAAGCCAAACGGGTTTTGGATTGGGAACCACAAGTGACCTTGCAAGCAGGCTTGGAAAAAACCATTCCATGGTTTGCTGAGCAATTACGCAAACGTGGCGAAATTCAATAAGCCCAAGTTTCGCTTAGCAAGCGCCCTGAGCATCGGTGTGGATGACTCGGGCTTTTGGGATACCCAACAAGCGTTAGAGAGGAGCCACGCAACGCCATGCAGCGTCGAGCATTAACTTTGCGCGCCGTACAGCCATTAGATTGGCTGTTGGCAAGCTTGGGGTTGGCAGGAGTGGCCATCATCAGCCTGCTGCCATTTGCCCAAGCAGCAACATTAATTATTTGTGGCATGTTGTTGGTTGGCATGCTGATTCAGCCAGCGGTAGGCCTGAGCTTAACCGTTGCCACCGTCATGATTCAAGAGTTGCTGAGCTTTCCGCTTGGCCTAAGCGCAACCCATGTGATTGGCATCATGGCGCTGGGGGCGTGGCTCTTATATGGCATGGCGCAGCGTAAAATCATCATCGATACAACCTTGCTGGTGCCATGGAGCCTGTTTTTGATGGCGCTGCTGCTCTCGGCGGGCCTGACCGAATACAACGCGGTTGATGCCTTAAAGCAAGTGGTGCGTTGGTTTATGGCTTTTCTGGCTTTTGTGGTGACGGTTGCCACGATTACCACGCCCAAGCGGGCAATTGGTCTGATTGCGGTGATGTTTGCGGTTGGCGTAATCGAGGCGCTGATTGGCATTCAGCAATATCGGCTAGGCGCTGGCCCGTTTGCAATTGGCGAAAGCGTGCGCGCCTATGGCACGATTGGTAAACCCAATACCTTTGCTGGCTTTTTGGAGTTGATGTGGCCTTTAACCTTGAGCGTGGCCTTGGGTTTGCTCTGGTTTTGGTGGCAGCAACGCCAACGCTGGCACTATTTGCTGGGCGCGGCCTTGAGCGGCGGCGCAAGCCTGATTATTCTGGCGGCAATTGGCGTGAGTTTTTCGCGTGGGGCTTGGATTGGGATTATGGGAGCGCTGGCGGTGATGCTGCTGGCGGTTGATCGCCGACGCGCCTTGCCATTAATTGGGCTTGGCGGCGTGTTGTTATTGGCAATTATCAGCCAGCCAGAGCTATTTCCGGCGGTCATTAGCGAGCGAATTAGCAGCCTGACCAACAATCTGCGCATTTTTGATGCTGGGCGCGTAACCGTAACCGATGAAAATTTTGCAGTTGTCGAACGCATGGCCCATTGGCAAGCAGGGGCAAATATGTTTCTGGCCAATCCGATGCTGGGCGTTGGCCCCGACAACTTCAATCGGGCTTATCCTGAATTTTTTGTTGGCCGCTGGTCGGAATCGCAAGGCCACTCGCACAACTACTACATTCATATTGCGGCAGAAGCTGGTTTGTTGGGTTTGCTGGCCTATTTGGTGCTGATTGCGGCGGTTTATCGCCAAGCCTATTTGGCAATTCAAGCGACGCGCGGCACGGTTTGGCAGATGGTAGCGATTGGCTGCTGTGGTATCATAACCGCCATTCAGTTGCACAACATTTTTGATAATCTCCATGTATTGAATTTTGGAATTCATTTGAGCGCGGTGTGGGCCTTATGTGTGGTTCTGACACAGCGCCAAGGGTGGCGTGCATGACATATTTAGTAACGGGTGGTGCGGGTTTTATTGGCTCGCATTTGTGCGAAACACTGTTGCAGCGTGGCGAACGTGTCATTGCATTCGATAATTTCAACGACTATTACAGCCCCGAACGCAAACGGCGCAACGTGGCCGATTTGCTCAAGCACCCCAATTTTGTGCTCTGGGAAGGCGATTTGCGCGATCCTGCCAGCTTATTGGCTTTGTTTGAGCACCATCGCCCAAGCCATGTAGCCCATTTGGCGGGCATGGCCAATCCGCGTTATTCGTTGCAACACCCGGCGTTGTATAGCGCAGTTAATGTTGAAGGCTCGGTTAACGTCTGGCAGGCAGCGATTAAATATGGCATTCAAGCCTTTGTGCAGGCCTCAACGTCGTCGGTGTATGGGCTTGCGCCAACGCCATGGCACGAAGCTTTAGCCACCGATCAGCCCTTATCGCCGTATGCGGCCACCAAAAAAGCCGCCGAATTGCTGGCCTACACCTTCCATTATCAAAGCCAAATTCCCACCCGCGTGGTGCGTTTCTTCACGGTCTATGGCCCGAAAGGCCGCCCCGACATGACCCCAACGATTTTTGTTGAGGCCATGCGCAAGCAAGAACCAATTGTGCTTTACAATGGCGGGGTTGATGTCTACCGCGATTGGACCTACGTTGACGATATTGTTTCGGGGGTGATTGCGGTGCTCGATAGCGATCGGGCTTTTGATATTTTTAATCTTGGCAACTCAACCCCAGTAATGCTGCGCAGCTTTATTGATACACTGCAAGCAATTACGGGCATTGAAGCAATTATCGAAGCCAAGCCCTTATCCTCTGCCGACCCGCCAATTACCTTTGCCGATACCAGCAAGGCGCAACAATTGCTCGGTTGGAAGCCAACCACCGATATTGAGGATGGCCTAGAGCGCTATTGGCATTGGTACAAAAGCGAGTACGATTGCTAGATCGTTCGCCGATGCTGGCATTTGGCCTAGTGTTATACACAATTGGATCATTATGAAATCGCAATCTCACGCTAATACGCCGAGTTTACGCCCTGAGCAAACCGACCAAGGCTTACCGCGCCCTGCTGAAACCGAAGCGCTTGAGCAGTTGGTTGAACAGGCGGCTGAAGCAGCACCTTTAGCTGCTGATCAAATGCCCGAAGATTTGGCCGATGTTCGTTCGAGCGGCTTTTCGCTGCGCGATAAATTTCTGAACATTAAATCATTGGCATCGTTTGGGATTGCCTTTGCGATTCTTGGCTTTGCTTTTTGGCGGGCCGATATTAACTTGGCCGATATGTGGCGGCAAATCGGCCAGACTAATCCTTGGCTGTATGCTGCTGGCTTTCTTGTTTTTTATGGTCTTTTTCCAGTGCGTGCCTTACGTTGGCGAATTATTTTGCGCAGCGCTGGCTTCGAGGTCGATAGCCCTCAAGCCCGCAAGCGTTGGGCCGGAGTTGGGCCGCTCAGCGAGTTTATTGGGCTTTCGTGGTTTGCCAACTGTGTTGTGCCAGCCAAATTAGGCGATGCCTATCGCGGCTATTTGGTCAAGAAAAACGGTGATGCTTCGTTCTCGCGCACGCTGGGCACGATTTTCGCCGAGCGCATCGTCGATATGATTGTGCTGTTTGGCATGCTGGTGGTTTCGGGCTTGTTGGTTTTTCGCGGCCATCTCAATAGCTGGACGGAACGGCTCTTTATCATTGGCATCGTTTTGACAATTTTGTTGGTGATTGGCTTGATGTCGATGCGCTATCTTAGCCCGTTGATTCGCCGTGCCTTGCCAAAACGCTTTCACGATTTCTATGCTCGTTTCGAGGAAGGCACACTTTCATCGTTCCGACCTTCACGCTTGCCAGTGTTATTGCTGTTGACGATCGTCGTTTGGTTGGGCGAGTCGATGCGATTATTTTTTGTGATTGAAGCGATGGGCGGCTTAGGCTTATCATTATCAGCCATTATTTTCGTGGCTTTGGCTAGCTCGTTGTTAACCGCCGTGCCAGCCTTGCCTGGTGGCTTGGGCTTGGTCGAAGTTGGAATTGCTGGCGTGATGATGTTGTTTGATGTGGGCCAAACCACTAGCACCGCCGTCGCCTTTCTCGATCGCATCATCAACTACTGGAGCATCGTGATTTTGGGCTTAGTGTTGTATCTCTTCAGCAAACGAAAGTGAGCCATCCATGTTAACTGCTACCGAACGCGATGCGCTTGTAGCAACGATTTTGCATTTGCCAGCCCAGTTGCATGCGTTGGTCGATCGCTTGAATCTTGAGCAATTGAATACGCCTTATCTGGCGAACGAATGGACAGTTGCCCAAAATATTCATCATCTTGCCGATGCGCAGATGAATTTGTTTATTCGCATGAAATTGTTGCTGTTGGAAGAGCATCCAAACCTCAAGCCATTCGAGCAAGATACGTGGGTGACGACCGCCGATAGCATTGGCTCAATCGAGCCGTCGTTGCTGATTTTGCAGGGCTTGCAAGAACGCGCCGCAACCTTGGTCAACTCGCTTGATCTCGCCAGTTTTGAGCGCACTGCATGGCATCCAGAGAATGGCGAAGTAACGCTTGAGCAAATTGCGCGCTACTATGCCCGTCACGGCGAATTGCACCTTGAGCAAATTAGCCAAACTTTGGCAGCAAGCTGATCCACGAAGAGCACAAAGAGCACGAAGGCGAGTTTTGAAACCGCGAAGAACGCGAAGGGCACGAAGGGGGAGTTTTAACGCAGACGCTCAGACCACCCAACCAAACTCCCCTCGCCCGCGTCCCGTGGGAGAGGGGCTGGGGGTGAGGGGACACAAATTCTTATTCAAACTGATTATGCTCTATGTTCTATGCTCTTAACTTATGCACATAGCAATTGATTACAATGCAGCAGTGCGTCAAGGCGGTGGAATTGGCCGCTTTGTACGCGAAATAACCCAAGTTGCCGCGCAGGCAGCGCCTCAACATCGCTTTTCGTTGTGGTATGCAGCGCGTGGGCTTGACCCTAAAAGCGCTCAGATGCAGGCTTTGCATGAGCTTCAACGGCGTTTGCCCAATATCACGCCGCGGCCAATTCCCATTACCGAGCGCTTATTGACGATTCTTTGGCAGCGTTTGCGGTTGCCTTTGGCGGTTGAACGGATTGTTGGCGCGGTTGATGTGGTTCATGGCACCGATTTTGTGCTGCCGCCAACCACGGCCAAAACCCTGCTCTCGATTCACGATTTTGCCTATATCATCCATCCCGAAACTGCGCCGCCAGAATTGCGCCGCTATTTGGGTGGAGTGGTGCCGCGCAATATTCGTCGCGCCGACCATATTCACGTTAATTCGCGAGCAACCAAAGCCGATATGGAGCGCTTGCTTGGTACTGCGCCAGATAAATCAACAATTGTCTATTCAGGCAGTGGTAGCGATTTTTACCCTCGGCCTGAAGCAGAAATTGCTGAAATGCGCCAGCGGCTTGGCTTGCCCGAACGTTATCTTCTAAATGTTGGTACGGTGCAACCACGCAAAAACGTTGAGCGTTTGATCGAAGCCTTTGGTAAATTGCCCGCCGAATTGCGTAGTCAGCCCTTGGTGATTGGCGGTAAACGTGGTTGGTTGGCCGAGCCAATTTATGCGGCAGTCCAACGCTATGGCCTTTCCCAATCAGTCATCTTCTTGGATTTTGTCAGCGACAGCGATTTGCCCAAGCTCTACAGTGGCGCAACGGCGATGGTCTATCCTTCGCTGTATGAAGGCTTTGGCGTACCGATTGTCGAGGCCCAAGCCTGTGGAACGCCAGTGATTACCTCGACCATCTCGAGCTTGCCGGAAATTGCTGGCAACGCGGCCTTGCTGGTCGATCCTCACGCTACGGGAGCGCTGACGGCGGCCTTGCAAAAAGTATTAACCGAGCCAGAATTTTGCCAATCCTTGGCCGAGGCAGGCCCACGTCAAGCAGCCAAATTTACCTGGGAAGGCACAGGTTTGGGGATTTTGGGGTTGTACGAATTACTCGGCCAACAACGCTAAAATTCAAACGCCCCTTGCTCGCCATTGAACTCGGGGCGTAATTAATTCTAGCCCAAGCGCTCCAAAACAGCAGCGCCAACTTCTTTGGTCGAGCGAGCTTGGCCAGCAGGAGCCAAATCGCCAGTCAAAATGCCTGCATCAATCGTTGCGTAAACAGCTTTTTCAACTGCCTCAGCCTCTGCATTCAAGCCCAAGGAATAGCGCAACAGCAAAGCCACGCTCAAAATAGTTGCCAAGGGATTAGCCACGCCCTTGCCTGCAATATCTGGGGCGCTGCCATGAATTGGCTCATACAAACCAGCTTTGCCTTTGCCGAGCGAAGCCGATGGCAACAAGCCCAACGAGCCAGCTAACATCGAAGCCTCATCGGTCAGAATATCGCCGAACATATTTTCAGTCACAATCACATCGAAATCCGCGGGGCGGCGCAACAAGTGCATCGCGCAAGCATCAACCAAAATATGCTCAAGCTCAATCTCGGGGAATTCTTCGGCCACCACGCGGCTCGCTACCCGCCGCCATAAGCGTGAGGTTTCGAGCACGTTGGCTTTATCAACCGAGGTCACTTTGCCACGCCGACCACGCGCCAACTCGCAGGCCCGCCGCACTACGCGCTCGATCTCGCTGGTCGTGTAGATGCAGGTATCGATTGCTTGCTCTTCGTCGGGGCGAATGTAGAAGCTGGTTTTTTCGCCAAAGTAAATCCCGCCAGTTAATTCACGCACCACCAGCATATCGACACCCTCGACCAAATCGGGGCGCAAGGGCGAGCGGCTGGCCAAGGCTGGCGTTACGGCGACAGGCCGTAAATTGGCATACAGGCCCAAGGTTTTGCGAATGCCCAACAAGCCTTGTTCTGGCCGAACTTTGGCTTTGGGATCATCCCATTTCGGGCCGCCAACCGCGCCAAGCAGCACTGCATCGGCAGCTTTGCAAATTTCGACGGTGGCTTCTGGCAATGCTGTACCATGGGCATCGATCGCACAGCCACCGATTAAGCCTTCGCTGAAAGTAAAAGTATGACCATAGCGTTCAGCCACGGCCTTGAGCACCTCGACCCCTTCGGCAACGACTTCGGGGCCGATGCCATCGCCAGGTAATAAGGCAATTGTTGCTTGCATCAAAACACTCCTTGCTAATTTAACCAACAAGCGGTGGAGTTCCCTCACCCCAACCCCGCTCCCACAGAGCGGGCGAGGGGCTTCACTTGATGGTTTTGGCATGATTCATTGACCATCCATCGATGCTCCTCATCGCCCGCGTCCAGTGGGAGAGGGGGCTGGCTTTCAAGGGTAGGTTGTTAAGATCCCCTCACCCCAACCCCGCTCCCGTCCAACGGGCTTTAACGCCGTGATTCTTGCAAAAATCCTTGCAAAAACGGGTGCTCCCCCTCGCCCGCATTTTTGTGGGAGAGGGGTCTGGGGGGTGAGGGAACGCTCCACCGCCGACCCCGCTCCCGTCCAACGGGCTTTAACGCCGTGATTCTTGCAAAAACGGGTGCTCCCCCTCGCCCGCATTTTTGTGGGAGAGAGGGTTGGGGGTGAGGGAACATTATCCAAGCCTCATTATGCTCCAACGGTGTTTACGCGGGCGGCATGGCTGGTTTCGTAGGCTTGAATTGCAGCTTCTTGGGCTTGAATATAGCCTAATTGGTCGACTCCATGCAACAAGCAATGCTTGGAGAAGGCATCAATTGGAAAACTAATGGTTTCGTCAGCGACATGCACTTGTTGGTTGGCAAGGTCAACGCTCACCTCGATGGTTTGGTTGGCTAAGCATTGCTCGGTCAAGCGCGCCAAGGTTGGGGCATCGACCACAATCGGCAACAAGCCGTTTTTCAAGGCGTTACCTTTGAAAATATCAGCGAAATAGGTGCTGATGACTGCTTGGAAGCCAAAGCCTTGCAACGCCCACGGCGCATGCTCGCGCGAGGAGCCACAGCCAAAGTTATGGCCTGCAATAAGCACGCCAGCACCTTGAGCATAAGGTTGGTTGAGCACAAAATCTGGCTCGCTGCGCCAGTCGGTAAACAGCGCTTCGCCCAAGCCATTTTTATCGGTAACTTTCAAATAGCGCGCCGGAATGATCTGGTCGGTGTCGATATTTTCAATTGGCAAGGCCACTGCTTTGGCCTGAAATGTATTAATTGGCTGCATGTTAACCTCTATGTAATTATGAAATATGAGGGATGAATTATGAATAAGTATGATTGAATTCATAAATATCATCAAGATACTATTCATCCCTCATAATTTATACTTCATACTTCTATAAAATTTCTCGCACGTCGACGATATGGCCGTTGATGGCGGTGGCGGCGGCGGTCAATGGACTGGCGAGGAAGGTTCGTCCGCCCTTGCCTTGGCGACCTTCAAAATTGCGGTTGCTGGTGCTGACCGCATATTGGCCAGGTTGCAGTTGATCGCCGTTCATGGCGATACACATCGAGCAGCCAGCTTCGCGCCATTCAGCGCCCGCCGCGCGGAAAATTTGGTCTAAGCCTTCGGCTTCTGCTTGACGCTTGACTTGTTGTGAGCCGGGCACGACCAACATGCGCAAGCCATCGGCAACTTTTTTGCCATCCAACAACTTAGCGGCTGCCCGCAAATCGGAGATCCGCGAGTTGGTGCAGGAGCCAAGAAACACCACATCGACTTTTTGGCCAATCAAGGGTTGGTTTGGTTGCAAGCCCATGTAGTTCAAGGCTTTATCCAAGGCCATGCGTTGGCTATCGTCAGCCAAATCGCTGGGAGCTGGCACGTTGCCTGTCACCGGAATGCCCATACCCGGGTTGGTGCCATAGGTAATCATTGGAGCCAATTCGTCTGCATTCAAAACGACTTGTAGATCGTAAGTTGCGCCTTCGTCGCTAGGTAATGTGCGCCAATAGGCAACCGCCGCATCCCATGCTTCGCCCTTGGGCGTATACGGGCGATCCTTCAGCCACGCAAAGGTGGTTTCGTCGGGTGCAATCAAGCCAGCCCGCGCGCCGCCTTCAATCGACATATTGCAGATGGTCATGCGTTCTTCCATCGACAAGGCGCGAATCGCCGAGCCAGTGTATTCGAGCACATAGCCCGTGCCGCCGCCAACGCCAATTTTGGCAATAATCGCCAAGATAATGTCTTTGGCGGTTACGCCTGCGCGCAGCGTGCCATCGATGCGAATTTCGGCAGTTTGCGGTTTTTGCTGCAACAAACATTGGGTTGCCAAGACGTGACCAACTTCGCTGGTGCCAATGCCGAAGGCCAATGCGCCAAATGCGCCGTGGGTGCTGGTATGCGAATCGCCACAGACAATCGTCATGCCAGGCTGGGTGTAGCCTTGTTCTGGCCCAATTACGTGCACAATGCCTTGGTTTTCTGTGCCTAAGTTGTAGAGCGGCACACCAAAATCGCTACAATTTTGAATCAACTGATTCAATTGTTTGCGGGCAATTTCATCGGTTACGGGAATAATGCCATCAGCGCCGCGCGGCGTGGTTGGTGTGCTGTGGTCCATCGTGGCGAGGGTTTGGGATGGGCGGCGCACGGTCAAGCCGCGTTCACGCAACATCGTAAAAGCTTGCGGCGACGTAACTTCGTGCACCAAGTGCAAATCGATATATAAGGTTGCTGGCGATTCAGCGTCAGCAGCTTGAACAACATGCGCATCCCAGATTTTTTCAAATAATGTCTTGGCCATTGTGGTTCTCCAAATGTATAGTAGGGGTCGGGGGTCAGGGGCTGGGGATCAGTTTCCCCTTTTTGCCGCTAACCCCAAATCTCTAGCATAGAACTAACGAATGAAACCGCGAAGAACACGAAGATAACTAAGGATTCTGATTCCAAGTATTTGCATTTCTCATCCTTCCGTTCTCTGCGCCTCTGCGTTAAATTGAGACTTTATTTTTCTTCAGCCTTAACTTTGCGTTTCTTCGCGCTCTTCGCGGTTTCGGCATCCTCAACGTGTTCGTTTGATTTGCCAGCCGTTTGTGATCGATTCGAAGCCGACTTTGGCATAGTAATCGGCGGCGGCGGGTGCTGCTAAGAGCACTAAGGAACATTGTTCGCCAAGTTTTTCGCGGGTAAGCGCAATTAACTGGCGGCCAAGGCCCTGTTTTTGGTAGCGTTGGTCAACCGCCAAATCGGCAAGATAGGCGGCATAGCTCCAATCGGTGATTGTGCGGGCTACGCCGATCAGCTTTTCGCCATCCCACGCCGTTACGATCAAATCGGCATTGTCGATCATCGCTTGCATGCGCGCCAAATCGTCGACCGGACGGCGTTCGCCAAGGGTTGAGGCATTCAGCACAGCCACAAATTGCGCGCCGTTGATTACTGTGTCGCTGCTGTAGCGAATGCTCATCGCAAATACTCCAACCAGTTCCATTTATCGGCGGTTTTGCCGTTGAACAAGCCAAAGAAGGCTTCTTGCAACACGGTGGTAATTGGCCCGCGTTTGCCTTCACCAACTTGCACGCCATCGACCGAGCGAATTGGCGAAACTTCGGCGGCTGTACCAGTGAAAAACATTTCATCAGCAAGATAGAGAATTTCGCGCGGCAGGGCTTGTTCTCGCACCTCATAGCCAAATTCTTTGGCCAAGGTCAGCACGCTATCGCGGGTGATGCCCGGCAGAATCGCCGCCGTCACCGGCGTGGTATAAATCACATCATCGCGAATGATGAACAGATTTTCGCCGCTGCCTTCGCTCAACACGCCATTGACATCGAGCGCAATCCCCTCGGCGTAGCCGTTGAGCGCTGCTTCCATCACGATTAATTGCGAGGAAAGATAGTTGCCGCCAGCCTTGGCCATGGTTGGAATCGTGTTTGGCGCTGTGCGATTCCACGACGAAACGCACACATCAACGCCCAATTCTAGCGCTTCGGGGCCAAGATAGGCTCCCCATTCCAAAGCGGCAATCATCACATCAACCGGCGCTGCCAGCGGGTTTACACCCAGCACGCCATAACCACGCCAAGCCAAGGGCCGCAGATAAGCCGAATCTAAGCCATTTTCGCGTACCGCTGCATGACAAGCATCAGCCAATTGCGCTTGATCAAAAGGAATCGGCATGCGATAGATTTTGGCCGAATCGTACAACCGGCGCAGGTGCGGCTGCAAACGGAAAAAAGCTGGGCCATTGGGTGTGTTATAGGCGCGAATGCCTTCAAAAACCGATGAACCATAGTGCAACGCATGGCTCATCACATGCACCGTGGCCTTTTCCCATTCCACCAATTCGCCGTTCATCCAAATGTACTTGGTCGGTTTGATTGACATGCAGTGTTCCTTGTCTAGCGTTACGCCGCGACGGTTTCGGCGTGTTTGAGTAGCACTGGTTGGTTGCTTTGGGCGCGTACCAAGGGCAATTCTAGCGAATCGACCAAGGCTTGCCAGCTGGCTTCAATAATATTTTCCGAGCAGCCAACGGTTGTCCAGCGTTCTTCGCCCATCGCGGCCTCGATCAGCACCCGCGTGGTTGCGCCAGTCGCCGATTCCGAATCGAGAATCCGCACTTTGTAATCGACGAGATGCACATCGGCCAATTCTGGGTAGCGCGAGAGCAACGCTTTGCGCATTGCTTGGTCAAGCGCGTTAACGGGGCCGTTGCCCGAAGCTGCCGTATGATAAATTTCCTCGCCAATTTGCAGCTTTACCGTTGCCTCGGCCTGCATCTCAACCCCACGCCGTTGCTCAACAATCGTCACAACATCGAGCAATTTGAAGGGCGCGGTATAATCGGCGGCGGCCCGACGCACCAATAATTCAAATGAGCCTTCGGCGGCTTCGAACTGAAAGCCCTTGCTTTCGAGCAATTTAACTCGTTCGAGCACGCCACGTTCGAGGCCTGCGCTCTCCACACCCAATTCTTCGGCGCGCATTTTGATGTTGCCACGGCCTGAAAGCTCGCTGATCACCACCCGTTTGCGATTGCCAACTTGCACTGGGTCGATATGCTGATACGAATGTTCAACTTTGGCCACTGCCGCAACGTGAATCCCGCCTTTGTGGGCGAACGCGCTGTTGCCAACGTAGGCGGCGTGTTCGTCGGGGTTCAAATTGGCAATCTCGCTGACCGTGCGCGAAAGTTCAGTCAAGCGTTGCAGTTGGTCGGGCAGCACACAGAACATGCCCATTTTTACTTGCAAATTGGGAATAATCGAAATTAAGTTGGCGTTACCGCAGCGCTCGCCATAGCCGTTGATCGTGCCCTGCACTTGGCGACAACCAGCGACAATCGCCGCCAACGAGTTTGCTACTGCCAACTCGCTATCGTTGTGAGTGTGGATGCCAAGTTGGGTTTTGATTTTGCCCTTGACTTGCTGCACTACGGCGCTGATCCAATCGGGCAGTGAGCCGCCATTGGTATCGCACAGCACAATCCAATCGGCTCCGGCTTCGGCGGCAGCCTTGATGGTGGCTAGCGCATAGGTATTATCCGCGCGGAAGCCATCGAAAAAGTGCTCGGCATCGTAGATCACTTCTTTGCCGTGGGCCTTCATCAGGGCGACGCTATCGCGAATCATGGCCAAATTTTCTTCGAGCGTGGTTTCCAACACCTCGGTTACGTGCAATGTCCACGATTTGCCAACCAAGGTCACAACGGGTGTGTTGGCATCGAGCAAGGCTTTGAGATTAGCATCGGTTTCTGGTTTGCTATTGGCGCGCCTGGTTGAACCAAAGGCTGCAATTTTGGCGTGCTTCCACTCCATTTTGGCAGCTTCGGCAAAAAATGCTGCATCTTTGGGATTCGAGCCAGGCCAACCGCCCTCGATATAGTGCATGCCAAAGCGATCAAGTTCGCGAGCGATTTTTAATTTATCGGCTAAAGATAACGAAAGCCCTTCGCGTTGAGTGCCGTCCCGCAGCGTTGTATCGTATAAAAATATTTGCATGTCTTAATCCTCGCACGAAGTTTCGATTGATCCACGAAGGGCACAAAGAGCACGAAGGTGAGCAGATTGAGGCTTAGTGTTCCTTCGTGTTCTTCGTGGATCGGCCTTCGCGTTCTTCGCGGTTTACCCGCGAAACTTTGGATAACTACCAAAAATCTTGACCCGCCCAGCGATGGTTGCCAGCTTTTGCAAGGCTTCGGCAACGACTGGCTCATGACGATGGCCATCGATGTCGACCAAAAATACATAATCGCCAAGCTCGGCTTTGGCTGGCCGCGATTCAATTTTGCTCAAATTGATCCCAGCTTGGGCGAAAATTGCCAAGGCTTCGTGCAAAGCTCCGGCGCGATTGACCTTGGATGTAAACATCAGCGAAGTCTTGTCGTCGCCAGTTGGCGCGGCATCCTCGGGAGCCAAAACCACAAAGCGGGTGCGATTGTTGGTGGTATCTTGAACATCGTAGGCCAAGATATTGGCTTGGGCGCGTTCGGCAGCATGCAAGGTGGTCAATGCGGCGGCGCGGCGCTCATCGGCGAGCGCTTCGACCAATGCAGCAGCAGTGCTTAACGTGGCCACGGTTGGCACATTCGGCAAGCAGCGTTCGATAAAACGGCGTGATTGGGCCAGCGGTTGTTGGTGGGTATACAGCACTTCGATCGTATCGAGTTGCACATCGGGCTTGGCCACCAACATATGCCGAATCGGAATCACAATTTCGCGGCAAATCCGCAAACGCGTTTCGTGAATTAGCACATCGAGCGTAATGCTCACCGCGCCTTCGAGCGAGTTTTCAATTGGCAAAATGCCATAATCAACCGCCCGAGTTTCAACAGCCGTCATCACAGCGGGCATACTTGCCATTGGCAAATAGGTGGATTGTTGGTCGCCCGCTTCCAACGCTGCTTTTTCGCTGAATGTACCAGCTGGGCCGAGATAAGCAATTTTCATAAGTTCGTTTGGGCTAGGGGCCTTGATTCAGCGCGAACCAAGGCCGCAAATTATTCGTAACGACCGAGCGTCGAGCCACCGAACAAATCCACGCCTGGCGCAGCGCTGGCCACTTCCATGCGGGCAGTGGTTTCTTGCTTAAGCCGCTCTTGGCGGGCTTTGAGCAATTTGTTCAAGGCTCCAACGTAGGCTTCGGCAGCAGCAACGATAATATCGACATTGACTCCATTGCCGCGCCAAACTTTGGCATCAGTTGCTTTTTCGGTCAGCACGCCGCGCACATGTTTGTGTTTGCCTTCGACGACTTTCACGCTAACTTCGCCAACCGCATCGATGCCTTCGGTGATGGCGTTGACCGCAAATTCGAGCAAGGTAACCGGAGTCAATACCACTTTGTTGATCGCCGAATAGACTGCATCAACTGGGCCTGTGCCCTGCGCCGATTCAATTTTGACCTCGCCGTTGGGGCCGCGCATGCGCACGGTCGCGGTTGGAATGGCATTCACGCCTGAGGCAAATTGCACATGTTCCAATTCATAAACTGGGCTTGGGCGACCTGCTTCATCAGTAATCAAGGCTTCAACATCGCGATCATCAACATATTTTTTGCGATCAGCCACATCTTTGAAGCGGGCAAACAAGTGATTGATCGTGGCTTCATCGAAGCTATAGCCCAGCTCTTGCACCCGATGGCGGAAGGCATGGCGGCCTGAGTGTTTACCCAAAACCAAGGCATTACCATCTTGGCCAACCGATTCGGCGCTCATAATTTCGTAGGTCATACGGTGCTTCAACACGCCATCTTGGTGAATGCCCGATTCGTGAGCGAAGGCATTCGCGCCAACAACTGCCTTATTGGGTGGCACTTGGGTGTTGGTGCAGGCACTCAACAAGCGTGAGCTTGGGGTTAGTTGGGTGGTGTCGATGTTGGTGCTCAGGCCATAAAATTGCTTGCGCGTTTCCAAAGCCATCACGACTTCTTCCAACGAAGCGTTGCCAGCTCGCTCACCGATGCCATTAATTGTGCATTCGATTTGGCGTGCGCCAGCTCGAACTCCCGCCAAGGAATTGGCCACCGCCAAGCCCAAATCGTCGTGGCAGTGGGTCGAGATAATTACATCGCCAGCGCCAGGTACGTTTTCGATAATGCCCCGAAGTAACGCTGCATATTCCTCAGGCGTGGAATAACCCACGGTATCAGGAATATTCAAGGTTGTTGCGCCTTCTTCAATTGCTATCGCCAGCATCTGATACATAAATTCAATGTCGGAACGGGTCGCATCCATCGGCGAGAACTCAACATCGGCGCAGAGCGAGCTAGCTAAGCGCACCATTTCGCGGGTTTTGGCCAGCACTTCCTCGCGGGTTGAGCGCAATTGATACTCAATATGAATATCTGAGCTTGAGAGGAAGGTGTGAATGCGCTTTTTGGCAGCAGGCGCAATCGCCGTGGCACAGGCTTCGATGTCGCTTTTGACTGCCCGCGCCAAGCCACAGATCACCGGACCATCGGCAGTACCAACACTCTTGGCAATCTGGTTGACTGCTTCCCAATCGCCTGGTGAGGCGGCAGGAAAGCCCGCTTCGATAATATCCACGCCCATTCGCGCCAATTGCTTGGCAACTTCCAACTTTTCGTGCAGATGCATGGTGCAGCCTGGTGATTGTTCACCATCGCGCAGGGTTGTATCGAAAATTCGTACATAATCGCTGGTCATAAAGTTCTCCGTAATCAGGGCCATTGTGAGGGGCTTTGTTCCCTCACCCCCAGCCCCTCTCCCACTAGACGCGGGAGAGGGGAGCATTCAATTCTGGGTTCCCCCTCGCCTCGCTGTGCGGGAGAGGGGGCTAGGGGGTGAGGGGACGTATCCAACCCCTAGCCCCAAATTAACTGCCTGGGTTAATTTCTTTTGGATTGACAAACGGCATCATTGAGCGCAGTTCGCGGCCAACGTGCTCGATTTGGTGGCCAACATCGGTTGAGCGATACTTGTTGAAGCGAGCGCGGCCAGTGTGGTTTTCTTCGATCCAATCTTCGGCGAATGCGCCATTTTGAATCTCTTCCAACAACAGTTTCATGGCTGCTTTGGTTTCGCTGGTCACGACCCGTGGGCCTGCGATGTAATCGCCCCATTCGGCGGTGTCGCTGACCGAGTAGCGCATATAGCTCAAGCCACCTTGGTAGAACAAATCGACGATCAATTTGAGTTCGTGCATACATTCAAAGTAGGCAACTTCTGGTTGATAGCCAGCTTCGACCAAGGTTTCAAAACCTGCTTTGACCAAGGCCGAAACGCCGCCACACAAAATCGCTTGCTCACCGAACAAATCGGTTTCGGTTTCTTCAGCAAAGGTGGTTTCGAGCACGCCAGCCCGCGCACAACCAATACCCTTGCCATAAGCCAATGCGTTTTGCAAGGCTTCGCCGCTGGCATCTTGATAAACGGCAACCAAACCAGGCACACCACCGCCATGCTCAAATACTTCACGGACGCGATGTCCAGGCGATTTTGGCGCAATCAACGAAACATCAACGCCAGCAGGTGGCACGATTTGACCATAGCGAATATTGAAGCCGTGTGCGAACATCAAGGTTGCGTTGGGCTTTAAGTTGGGGGCAATTTCATCGCTGTAAAGTTGAGCTTGGGTCGTATCTGGCACCAACACCATGACAACATCAGCAGCCTTGGTGGCTTCGCCGACGCTCAACACTTGCAAGCCAGCAGCTTCGGCTTTGGCCTTTGATTTGCTACCTTCGTGCAAACCAACCACCACCTTCACGCCGCTATCTTTCAAATTCAAGGCGTGGGCGTGGCCTTGTGAGCCATAACCGATGATCGCCACAGTTTTGCCAGCCAAGCGTCCAAGATCCGCATCGTTATCGTAATAAAGCTTTGCCATTGAATGAGTTCCTCAATATAACTAGGAAATGGGTTGAACGATGAACAATTGCTACCCGTGTTTATTCCATGGTCTCGCCGTAATCGCCCCACCAGGTATCCCAATTGACATCTTCATCGCTATAGTGGGCTTTATCAGCGGTCGCGGTGGTTTCTTCTTCAAACATTGGTTGCAGCATGGTCATGATCCTTTATTAATAATGAGGCGTTTGCCTCGTTGAATGCAATTAAGCAGCGCGAAATTCTTGGCTTTGATATGGCCCGCTGATGGTCGATGCGCCACGGGTCATTGCCACGCAGCCAGTGCGCACCATCTCGCGAATGCCAAACGGACGAATCAGGTCAACAAAGCGGTCGAGTTGTTCAGGGCTGCCGCTTAGTTCGATCATCATGGCATCGGGCACGACATCGACGATTTTGGCTCCGAAAATATCGGCCAATTGCATCAATTCGCTGCGCTTGGCTGGTGGTGCATAGACCTTAACCAGTAGCAAATCGCGGGTGACATTTGGATCTTGGGTCACGTCGCTGACCTTCAGCACATCGATCAATTTGTACAGTTGTTTGATCACTTGCTCGACGCTAGTGGTATCGCCATCGATCACCAAGGTCATGCGCGAGATGCCAGCGGTTTCGGTGTGGCCAACGGTCAAGCTTTCGATATTGAAGCCACGGCGGCGAAACAGGCTCACAGAGCGGTTCAGCACCCCAGGTTGGTCACGTAACAAAGCTACTAAGGTATGTTTCATAACAAAAATCTCCTGAGCCTATTTCACTGCCACAACGTCTTCGATTTCGACTTCGCTGGGGTCTTCGAACATATCGCTGATGCTTGCTCCCGGAGCCACCATCGGGTAGACGTTGACTTCGCGCTCAACTACAAATTCAATCAAGAATGGCCCGTTGGTTGCCCGCGCTTGGTGAATCGCTTCGGCTACATCTTCAGCACGCTCGACCCGCACCCCAGGAATGCCATAAGCATCAGCCAACTTGATAAAATCGGGGCTCCACATTGGCGTAGCCGAATAGCGGCGTTCGTGGAAAAGCTCCTGCCATTGGCGAACCATGCCCAAGTAGCCATTGTTGATGATACAAATCTTCAAGGGCAGGCTTTCTTGCACTACCGTGGCCAGCTCTTGTAAATTCATCTGGAAGCCGCCATCACCAGCAATTGCCCAAACTTCTTCGTTGGGGCAAGCGACTTGCACGCCCATCGCTGCTGGCAAGGCAAAACCCATCGTGCCCAAACCGCCAGAAGTGATGTGAGTATGTGGCTTCATATATTCGATCAGCTGAGCAGCCCACATTTGGTGCTGGCCCACATCGGTGCAAACCCGAAATTCGCCTTGCAAAATGCGGGTGAATTCTGCATAGACATGGTGCGGCGTGAACATGGCGCTTTCTGGGTCGCGTTGGCGCTTGGAGCGGGTTGCCTGAACCTCGCGAATATGGTTGACCCATTCGCTGTGGTCGTTGGGGTTGGCAATTTCGGTCAAGTTTTCCAGCACGCGCTTGGCATCGCCGACAATTGGCACGGCGGTTACCACGTTTTTGCCAACTTCAGCTGGATCAATATCAACGTGAATAATTTTGGCGTTGCGGGCAAAGCTATCCAATTTGCCAGTTACGCGGTCATCGAAGCGGGCACCAATCGTAAACAGCACATCGCATTCTTGAATCGCGCGATTGACGTGCACCCAACCGTGCATCCCCGGCATACCCAACGATAGCGGATGATCTTCGGGAATACAGCTAATGCCCAACAGTGTCGTGATCACCGGAATACCAGTTTTTTCGGCGAATTCGCGCAATTCAGTGCTGGCGTGGCCCAGCAAAATGCCGTGGCCTGCCATAATCAAAGGCTTTTTGGCCTGATTCAGCAAATTGGCGGCTTCTTTGATTTGGCGACGATTGCCATCGTAGTTAGGTTTGTAGCCGGGCAAATCGACAGTTGCTGGATACTCGAATACACCACGGGCATTTTGGGTATCTTTGGCAACGTCAATCAGCACTGGGCCGGGGCGGCCAGTTCGCGCAATATGAAAAGCTTCTTTGAATACCCGTGGCAGGTCGCGCACATCGGTTACCAAATAATTGTGCTTGGTGATTGGCTGGGTAATGCCCGTGACATCGGTTTCTTGAAAGCCATCTTTGCCAATCAACGAGGTGACGACTTGGCCGGTGATTGCTACGATTGGAATTGAATCCATCATGGCATCGGCAATTGCAGTGACCAAGTTGGTTGCGCCTGGGCCGCTGGTGGCGACACAAACCCCAACTTTGCCGCTGGTACGGGCATAGCCTTCGGCGGCATGGCCAGCTGCTTGTTCGTGGCGCACCAAAATATGGCGCAATTGGGGATATTCGGGCAGCGCATGGTAGAACGGCATAATTGCCCCACCAGGATAGCCAAACATCACATCAACGCCCTCGGCTATCAACGCTTCACACATCATTTGAGCACCAGTTAGCGTTTTCATTGGTATACCTCGCCTTGCGTAAGGATTTCAATAATCTATGCTTCCAACACCGCGCCATTGCTGGCGTTCGTCACCAAGCGGGTGTAGCGTGCCAACCAGCCGCGTTGATGTTTGCGTTCTGGGGCTTGCCAACCAGCGCGGCGTTCGGCAAATTGAGTTTCGCTGAGTTCGACTGCCAACAGGCGATTTGCTAAATCGATGTGAATGATGTCGCCATTTTCGATCAGGCCAATCGGGCCACCCTCGGCGGCTTCTGGTGAGATATGGCCAATGCACAGGCCGCGCGTGCCGCCGCTGAAGCGACCATCGGTCAATAAGGCCACTTGCTCACCCAAAGGCATGCCTTTGAGCAATGAAGTTAAGGCCAGCATTTCGCGCATGCCCGGGCCGCCGCGTGGGCCTTCGTAGCGCACAACCACCACATCGCCAGCCTGAATTTCGCCAGAACGGGCGGCATAGGTTGCGGCTTCTTCGCTGGAGAAACAGCGGGCGGGGCCACTAAATGTCATTTGATGTTGATCAACTGCGCCAACTTTGATCACCGAGCCTTCGGGAGCTAAGTTGCCAAACAAGATACACAAACCACCTTGGGCCGAGTGCGGATGTTCGATTGGGCGAATGCATTCAGGGTTTTCGTTGGCGATGCCTACCAATTGCTCGCCCAAGGTTTGGCCTGTCACTGTTGGCACGTTCAAGTGCAGGGCATCGGGCTTTTTAGCCAGTTCGGCCATAATCGCGGGCACGCCGCCAGCGCGATGCACATCTTCCATATGCCATTGACGATCGCCATCCCAAGCTGGGCTAACTTTGGCCAAGTGTGGCACACGGGCAGCAACCTCGTTAAAGCGGCTGATTGGATAATCCAAGCCAGCTTCTCGCGCCAAGGCCAAAACGTGCAAAACGGTATTGGTCGAGCCACCCATCGCAACGTCGAGCGCCATGGCGTTATCAATTGATTCGGGAGTGACAATATCGCTGAAGGAAATATTCTGGCGGAGCAGTTCGAGGACTTTGCTAGCGGCGGTGCGGGCTAATTCGTGGCGGGCGGGGTCGGTGGCCAGTAATGAACCGTTGTATGGCAGGGCGATTCCCAGTGCTTCACACAAACAATTCATCGAATTGGCGGTGAACATGCCGGAGCACGAGCCACAGGTCGGGCAGCCGTTGCGCTCCAGATCCAGCAGCCGTTCATCACTGATGCGGCCAGAAGCATGTTGGCCAACGCCCTCGAAGACACTGATCAGATCAACTTTATTGCCATCTTTATCGCGGCCAGCCTGCATCGGCCCACCAGATACAAACACGGTGGGAATATTGACGCGGGCAGCACCCATCAACATGCCTGGCACAATTTTGTCGCAGTTGGGGATACAGATCATCGCATCAAAGCAGTGGGCTGCTGCCACCGTTTCAACACAATCGGCGATCAGCTCGCGTGAAGGCAATGAATAGCGCATACCTTCGTGGCCCATGACGATGCCATCATCAACCCCGATGGTGTTGAACTCAAAGGGAATGCCGCCAGCAGCGCGCACCGCATCTTTGACAATTTTGGCAAACTCATGCAAGTGGACGTGGCCAGGAATAATATCGATATACGAATTACAGATTGCCACGAACGGCTTCTGAAAATCGCTATCATCTTGGATTTGGCCTGTCGCACGGAGTAGTGATCGATGTGGTGCGCGTGCAAAGCCCCGTTTGATCGTATCTGAACGCATAGATGCTCCCCGCATAGAGATGTGGATGGCTGGACTGGCCATCGCAGCAATAAGCTCGCTTGGGCCAATACTCCAGTTGAATTGGCCACAGAGCGCTCGATTTTTGGCAATAGGAAAGCAAGCCTTGTCAGTCCCGATGCTGAACATAGGCAAAAGATGGGCGAACATACTCATCAATGAGCTGAACGAATGAGCGACACTGCTCAGGGGTTTGTTGCAATCATTGCAACGCTTCGGGTTATCGCTCTAGCGCAGGCGACGGCCTACGCGACACGACCAAATGGGAATGGGTTGGAGAATAATAAACTGCGGACGAGGAGTGATCATGGTGACGAGAAGTGTCAACAAGTTCCGCATGTGTTTATCCTCCAGAAGCTAACTTAACCAAAAAGCCCCTCCCGAATTGGGAGGGGCTTGAGTTCTTTTGAACTACCCGCGAGGCTTGTTAGCCCCTCCCACATAAAAGTGACCGCGTAATAACGACGATTACGAGGCTAAGGAGGTTGCTAATAATAATAAACGCGGGATGATTGCTCATTTGGTAGTTTCCTACAAAAGTTATTTGTGCAGAGTATACACATCCAGCGATACTCTGTCAAGTTGGATTTTTGAGTAGTTTACTTAACTTCAGCCATCTTTGGCCCACACTTGAATAATTCGTTTATATGGCACAATTAAACCTGTGATCATCGATTCTTCGTACATTCTACTGAGCCTGGTTGAACCCGACTTTTCATCACAAATCGATATTTCCCATCGTTAATTGGGTTTCTATGATGTGGGTCATCGATAATATACATATAATTCATACAATCAACCAGATCTATCTTAAAAAACGTTACCTCGGTTGGACTTCCTTCTGTGTACTGCCAATCGGCAGGGAATTGGCGTTTATACCAATCAATCACCTGCGCGCGCGAGTCTTGGGTTTCCATTTCTACAATCAAATAACTACCATCATCAACAACCTCGCCGAGCGCTCTTCCGCGCGGGTAGGGCAAAATCTCCATCGGGTCGGGATAAGCTTTTTCCACAACCTGAGAGCTACAGCCTGCTATAAATAGAGTAATTATGCTGTACAAGATATATCGCATCATTTAACTATCCTTAGGCAATAGAATTAATCTCATTGAAAGCATTATAGAATTCAATGAACGGTAATGTATTGCTTAGAATATTGGCCAAATACAGATATTGAGTTTAGTCACACCTACACTTCTCACTATAGTTTCCAGCTTAGACAAATTAACCCTGCTGGGATTATTTACAAACTCCCTCATATTGATCCTCGGTCAGGATAATTGTTTTTTTGGCATTAACATCGGTGACCATGCCACACCAGGTTGCAATGGCTACATGAATTTCAGTAATATCGCCCTTTCGCAGCATAGGTTCTGGTATTTGCTTGGCAAATGTTTTAATATCATCATGCAGTTGTTGCAACCGAGCACGATTCGCTGCACTCACTGAGCCTTCGGTTGCAATTGCACTCTTAACTTGACCTATTTGGGCTGAATAATGATCAAACAAGCGGACAAAACCAATTACATCAGGTCTTGTTGGATTCAAATTCCACCAAGGCTGGATTGGAAGAACCAAAGCGGCATTATAGTTATAGATGAATTCAGTTGCTGATCGACAGTAAATCTGAGCTTTTGAAAGATTGTTTAGAACACCAGCCTGATTCGGTTCAGCCGCCGCCTTTAAGCCAGAATTAAGCTCTTCAACACAATTGTACCAACTGAACCACAACCATTGGCCAGCGGTAGCGGTTTGAACCCGCTGACGTTTCTCGATTACCTGCAAATTGTGATTGACTGTGTAGCTATAAAAACTGAGCACTAAACAGCTAATGCCTAAGAATGCCATTAACCAACGTTGAAACGATTTCATTGCTTCTCTCCAAGCTGAAAATTATTAATCTGAATCAATCGTGATGGTTTGTTCGACCTGTTTACCGTGTTCCAGCGTAACGGTTAATGTTGTACTTCGATCACGCATTAAATCGGTATCGTAATCAAACGTGGATTCAGTTGCGATCACAACTAACTCCCGTGACCAATTCTCTGGTGCGCCTTGAACGATCACCGTTCCACCAACGAAGCCTTGATTATCAGTTTGGCTGACGCTAAATGGGGTTGGTTCGTCGCTCCAGCGCAGGCTGACATTGGCCGCTAAAATTGGCTTTTGTTGAGCATCAACGACTTGAAATTGATAGCTTGGGGCTTGATTTGGTGGTGCGCCACAGCCTGCAATTACCACAATGCTAAGCCAAACCCAGCTGGTGGCTCGCAAAAGCAACGTGAAACGACGCATGATCTTCTCCCTTTACTCCGAATAAGATCAATGAATGTACGTTCAATCTTCAATTTTGATGCAAATGTTGAAGCGTGATGGAAATTAAATGCAATGCGTGAATCCTACCCGCTTCATCTCATGCGGTTAGGTTGATTATAGCCTATGTTGGGATGCTCCACTAGGCTTGGGCATGGGACATTTGGCTCAACTGTTGGTTACTGTGGGGGGGATGCTCAGGCAGATGCAAGGTAAAGGTCGAGCCAAGGCCCAAGCGGCTATCAAGCTCGATTGTGCCACCCAAGGCTTTGGCCAGCCGCAAACCAACTGCTAAACCCAAACCAGTGCCTTCATATTGGCGGGTTGCCGAGGAATCGGCCTGCACAAACGGTTCAAAAATGCGCTCGAATTGTTCATAGGCGATGCCAATGCCAGTATCGCGAATGGCGATTTCGAGCCAGCCGCCAGCAGCGTGTTGCAAGCGCTGCACCGAGATGCTGATCAAGCCAGCGTGGGTAAATTTAATCGCATTATCCAGCAGATGGTAGATAATCATGCGCAATTTATGATCATCAGTTACAACCGAACCCCAGTTTTGGCTGCCCAACAATTGAACAGTGTTTTTGTTTTCTTGGGCTTTGGTTTGCAGTTGGTCGCTGATACTGCCAATCGCCAGCGCTAAATCGATCGTTTCGTGTTCTAAACGCACAACTTCTGCATCAAGATCGGTAATTGTCAACACGCCATCGATCAGGCTGAGCAAGCGGTCGCTAGCGCTGCGAATGCGCGTCATATCCATTGCCAATTCGGGCATGCTGCGGTCGATCAAATCTTCGTAGATCATTTCGCTATAACCCACAATCGCGTTGAGTGGCGTGCGCAATTCGTGGCTGACGGTTGAGAGGAACGTGCTTTTGGCGCGGTTGGCAGCTTCGGCTTGATCTTTGGCGCTGAGCAATAAGTTTTCAAAATGGCGTTGTTCGGTAATATCGCGCACCGCTGCGACCCGCACCACACGGTTGCTATAGGGCAGATTTGTGCCTAAAACCAAAGCGATGAAGGTGCTGCCATCTTTGCGCAACGCCGTCACCTCGTAGGGATCGCCATCTTTATATTTGTGCATGGCTTTTTGCAGCGATTGCGGCTCAACAAATTCGCGCAGCGAGTGGCCAATAATCTCATCGCGATGATAGCCAAACATCTCGCCAAAGCGCTCGTTGGCATCCATCACCACGCCTTCATCTTGCAGCACAACGCCCTCTGACGTGGCTTCGGCCAAGGCCCGAAAGCGCTCTTCGCTCATTTTGATTTGAATTAATGCTTCTTGCAGCTCGTGTTTATAGGTGCTTTCTTGCATGCGCAGGGCAATCAGGCCGCGAACGGTGCGCAGGCGAATCGCCAAAATTGTGGCCGCAGCAATCGTGGCGCTTACCAGCATAAAAATAAAATGCATGGTTAATGGCGAGCTTGGCAATGAGCTAATTGCCGCCAGCCACGCCAGCAAGGTTGCGCCAATGCCCACAATAAACCAGTTCCACGAGAGCAACAAACAGCCAGTGCCAATCAAAATAAAGGCAATATTGGTGCTTTGGTGAATCTCGCCGCTAAGCCAAATATGCAAAATGCTGTTGAAGCCAGCAACCACAATAAACAGCGTTGCTAGCGGATGGGCGAATTCGGCGGATGGCCGCCAAGTTTGCAAGCGCCACCACCAAAAAGCAAAAAAGAGCACACTGAGCAGCGCAACAATCACCATTGGCAGCTTAATTGGGGCTGGCAGCACCAAGGCATGAGCGATGCTAAATAACAAATATAAAAAACCCAAGCCGGTTACGGTTGGGCGGAGAGCAAACGCAACCTCAACATTGAGGGCTGATTGAAGCTTGGTTGAAGCAGCCGATTCTGCTACTGGTTGGTCGCTCATAGTGTTCTCAAATAGCTGAATTGATCGTTTAATCTAACTTGCCCATTAAAAGCAGCCTAAAGCGCCAACCTTACGAGCATGCTTACGCTTTAGCTATTCTTTATTAAATTTTTACTTCTTGGCATTACTAGGCAGGTGTTTAAAGCGCTAAACAAACACCAGCGATCAACCTTGATCGCTGGTGTTTGGTGTGTGTGAAGGAGTGACTAGCGTTAAGCGGCGACTTTGGCCAATTCTGGTTGGTTATTTTGGGCTGCCGCAACGTGGGCAGCCTTGGAAACAACGTGCCAGAAGGCTGATTGCTGATCTTCCCAATTGGCGAGAATTTCGTTGGCCAAGACACTTCCCGTAAGTGCCGCGTGGCGTTCGATCAGTTCGCGCAAATGGTCGGCGACTAATGGTGAGGCAACCCGTTCGGCAATCACCATTTCGTCGTTGAGGCGGCCAAGGAAGCGTTGGCTGGGGTCGTAGACAAAGGCTTGGCCGCCGCTCATGCCTGCGCCAAAGTTGTTGCCGGTGCTGCCGAGCACCACTACCGTGCCACCAGTCATATATTCGCAGCCATGCTCGCCAATGCCTTCAATAATGGCCACTGCGCCACTATTACGCACCGCGAAGCGTTCGCCTGCGCGGCCTGCTGCATATAAGCTGCCGCTGGTTGCGCCATATAAGGCAGTGTTGCCAAGAATTGTGGCTTCATGAGCGAGAAATTGGGCGTTGGGCCGTGGCTTGATAACGACTTCGCCGCCAGCCAAGCCTTTGCCAACATAATCGTTAGCATCGCCAACCAAGTTGAGCTGCATGCCACGAGTGGCGAAGGCGGCAAAGCTTTGGCCTGCGCTGCCAGCAAAGTTCATGCTCACGTGGCCCGTATTTTTGAGCAGCGCCAACTCGCCTGCCAAGGTGATGCCGGTTGAGCGATCTTCGTTAGTGATTTCGGCGTTGATAATCACTTCTTGACCAGCTTTGGCGCTTGGCAAGGCACTATCGACCAAAAATTGATTGAGCCGATCGATGCCAACCAACTGGGGCATGCCGTTGTAGCGGCGTGGGCCTGCATTGGCCAAGCCCAGCAACGGGCTAAGATCAAGCGCATCGTGGTCGGGGTTGTTGGTTTGGCGTTGGCGCAATAATTCGACGCGGCCAATAATTTCGTTGAGGCTACGAGCACCAAGTTGGGCCAGCAATTCGCGCACTTCTTGGGCGATAAACTGCATAAAGGCCATCACATGCTCTGGCTTGCCCGGGAATTTAGCGCGTAAATCAGGGCGCTGGGTGGCAATCCCAACTGGGCAGGTGTTGTTGTGGCAGGCGCGAGCCATCACACAGCCTTCGGCAATCAGCGCTGAGGTGCCAAAGGAATATTCATCTGCGCCAAGCAAGGCGGCCATAACCACGTCGCGACCAGTGCGTAAGCCACCGTCGGCCCGCACGCGAACGCGATCGCGCAGTTGGTTGATCATCAAGGTTTGTTGGGTTTCGGCCAAGCCAATTTCCCACGGAATGCCGACGTTTTTGATTGATGACAATGGAGAAGCGCCAGTGCCGCCCGAATTGCCGCTAATCAACACCACATCAGCGCCGCCTTTGACCACGCCTGCCGCAATTGTGCCAACACCCATTTCTGAAACAAGCTTGACTGAAACCGCAGCAGTGGGGTTGATCGTGCGCATGTCGTAAATCAATTGAGCTAAATCCTCAATTGAATAGATGTCGTGGTGGGGTGGCGGCGAAATTAAGGTTACGCCGGGCGTGGTGTGGCGGGTTCGGGCAATGTCTTCGGTGACTTTATTGCCAGGAATTTGGCCACCCTCGCCTGGCTTGGAGCCTTGGGCCATTTTGATTTGCAGCTCGCGGGCGTGCATCAAATAGCTTGGCGTAACCCCGAAGCGACCTGAGGCAATTTGCTTGATCGCGCTGACTTTTTCGGTGCCAAAGCGCGCTGGATCTTCGCCGCCTTCGCCGCTATTGCTCATGCCGCCAAGGCGATTCATGGCGATTGCCAAGGTTTCGTGAGCTTCGGCGCTCAACGAACCATAGGAAATTGCGGCGGTCGAGAAGCGTTTGACAATCGTTTCAATTGATTCGACTTGATCGATTGCAATTGGCTCGGTCGCCACAAAATCGAGCAAATCACGTGGGTCTGAGGGTTGGCGTTGATTGAGCAAATCGCTATATTCGCGATAGGTTGCATAGCCTGCTTCGAAATCTGCGCCATTATCGACGGCGGCGCGCACAGCTTTTTGCAAGGCATGCACCACCGCTGGCTGGAAGGCGTGATATTCGCCATCCTTGCGGAATTTGTACAAGCCTGGGTGGCTGAGGGCTGGTTTTTCCAAGCCAAAGGCTTGGGCATGACGTTTGTAGCTTTCGCGACCTAGGCGTTGCCAATCGGCTCCGCCAAAACGTGATGGTGTGCCAGTCAAACAGCGGGCAATGACCGCATCGCTAAGACCAATCGCTTCGAAAATTTGCGCTCCGCAGTAGCTATCGACGGTCGAAATGCCCATTTTCGACATCACTTTGAGCAAGCCTTTTTCCAACGAATGCACATAGTTGTCTTCTGCTTGGTCGGCGGTGATTGGTGTGCGTGAGCGTTCTTTGGCAATTTCGCGAATCGTGGCAATCGCAACGTATGGGTTGACGGCTTCAGCGCCGTTGCCCACCAAGACTGCCACATGATGCACTTCGTGAGCCTCGCCAGTTTCGACAATCAACGAGCAGGTTGAGCGCCGCCCAGTCCGAATCAAATGATGGTGAACTGCGCCAAGCGCCAAGACAGTTGGGATGGCGATTCGTTGTGGGGCAACTTCGCGATCGCTCAAGACAAGAATGGTTGCGCCACTATCCAAGGCCCGGTCGGCGCTGCTACACAAATCATCAAGCGCATGTTCGATCCATTGGGCATCGTCGGTGACTGGAAAAGTTGTGTCTAACGTGGCGGTGCCAAAGCTGCGATCAGGGCAAGCGCGCAAGGCTGCCAACTCGTGATTGCGCAAAATTGGGCTAGCTAAGGCAATTTGGTGGGCTTGGTCGGGCCGTTCGATCAAAATATTGTGGCGTGGCCCCAAACGAATCGACAGTGACATTACCAATTGTTCGCGCAAGGGGTCGATTGGTGGGTTGGTTACTTCGGCAAAGCGTTGTTTAAGGTAGCCATAGACTGGGCGAGCAAGGTTCGAAAATACCGCCATTGGCGTGTCGTCGCCCATCGAGCCAATGGGTTCAGCGCCTTCGCGACCCATTGGCTTGAGCACCATCGCCAAGTTTTCGTCGGTATAGCCAAAGGCTGCTTGCAAACGAAGCAGATCGTCGGGGCTGAGTTCAACGTCGGCTTCGGTGTAGGCGGCAACCAATTCGGCCAAATCGACGCTTTTGTTTTGCAGCCATTTGCCGTAGGGCTGACGAGCTGCAAACATCGCTTTGATCGCGGTGTTATCCAGCAATTGGCCTTTAATCAGATCAACGGCGATCATTTGGCCTGGGCCAAGCCGACCCTTGCGAATAATTCGATCTTCGTCGACTGGCGTTGCGCCAACTTCGCTGCCCACAACCACTAAACCATCGTCGGTGACGATATAGCGGGCTGGGCGCAAGCCATTGCGATCCAAGGCCGAGCCAACAATTTTGCCATCACAGAAGGTCATGGCGGCAGGGCCGTCCCAGGCTTCCATCAAATTGGCGTGCCACTGGTAGAAATCGCGCACATCTTGTGGGAGATCATCGATATGTTCCCATGCTTCGGGCATCATCATTAATAAGGAATGGCGCACATCGCGGCCAGCCCGCACCAACAGCTCTAGCACATTATCGAATTGGGCTGAATCGCTGCCGCGTTCGTCGACAATTGGTGCAAGTTCGCGCACATTGCCAAGCAACGGGCTTGAAAGATGGGCTTCGCGGGCACGCATCCAGTTCACATTGCCAGCCAAGGTGTTGATTTCGCCGTTGTGGCTGACGACACGGAAGGGTTGAGCGCGGCTCCAGGTTGGCATGGTGTTGGTTGAATAGCGTTGGTGGTAGACCGCAGCGCTGGCGCTATAGTCGGCATCGGCCAAATCGGGATAGAACAAGGCCAAGCGACTGGGCAGCATCAGGCCTTTATAAACAATCGTGCGACAAGAAAGTGAAGGAATGTAGAGGTCGATGTTCTCGGCGAGGGCTGTGCGTTCGGCGCGGCGGCGGGCGCGGTAGAGTTCCCGTTCAAAGCTATCGTCGTCCATCGTGGCTGGGCGATCGACCCATACTTGCTCAATTTGGGGGCAAATATCACGGGCAATTGGGCCAAGTTGCTCACGATCAAGCGGTACTTCACGCCAACCAAGCGGTCGTAAGCCTCGCCAGACGAGGGCATCGTCGATCAATTCGCGGGCGCGTTCGGTATTCGTGGTTGGTAGAAAGATCATGCCAACCGCAATCCGCTGCGGGTTCGCCAAAATCCGGCGGGCAGCTAATTCACGGGCCATAAATGCGCGTGGGATAGTGGTTAAGAGGCCAGCGCCATCACCTGTCAGACCGTCGGCGGCAATCCCACCGCGATGGGTCAGACTGCCAAGCGCCGCGAGGGCTAAGCTCACTGTTGCATGGGTTGGTTTTCCATCAATTCGAGCGACAAAGCCAATGCCACATGCATCATGTTCAAAGCGTGGGTCATACAACAGGCGGTTCATGCGAGGTCTCCTTTCGCGCAGGGAGTTGGCAAATACGCGACGGCGTTAGCAACGCTGCCCTATACCATGGCGCATTTTCAGGTAGCACAAAGAAACGTTGGGTAAACCACCAGCGTCATCGCTGCGGGAGAGCCTTCATTGGTGCATTCTGCATCATCGCAGGAGGGGAAACCTAGTTCGGCAGGTTGCCGAGTTGAGTTTTTTGGTTGGGCAAAAAGTTGGCGAACAAATTGGATTTAGACCAGAGGTGTGTTAAATCAGAGTTAAAGCCATTCTATGTTAATTTGTGCAATGTGTCAATTGGCTTTTGGGTAAACTGCATAACACACTGCGTCATAATGGGATGCAATTTGCTTGACATGTGTATAGGGGCGTGTTAATCTGTTCGCTACAATCAGCAAAAAATTGATCGCGACACAACAGCGCAATGCCGCTAGAAACGAGGGTCATTATGGACCTCGCACCTCATATGCCTAGTTCTTATAATGATGATGCTACCCATAGCGAGAGCACAAAACACACCACAGCCACTCCCGCTAGTTCGCCGCAAGTTCATGAAAGCGAAGCGCTAATCAGCCGCATGCGTACCTATTGGCCGCTTGATGAGTTTCAGCTGATCGAACGGGCCTGGGATGTAGCCAAAGAGGCTCACGCCCCGCAAGTGCGCAAATCGGGCGAGCCATATTTTTTGCATCCGGTGCAAGTGGCCCATATTTTGGTCGATATGAAGCTCGACCCCGAATCGGTTGCAGCAGCGCTTTTGCACGATGTGGTTGAAGATACGCCAATTACGCTCGATCAAATTCGCGCCGATTTTGGCCGCGAAGTCGCGCATATCGTCGATGGCGTAACCAAATTGAGCAAGCTCGAAGCCAAAAGCATCGAAGAAGCCCAAGCCATCACCTATCGCAAGATGTTTATTGCGATGGCCGATGACCCGCGCGTGGTGCTGATTAAGCTGGCCGACCGCTTGCACAATATGCGCACGCTTGGCCCAATGCGCCCCGACAAGCAGCAACGCATCGCCCGTGAAACCCTTGAAGTTTATGCGCCACTCGCCCATCGCTTGGGGATTTGGCAGTTCAAGTGGGAGCTTGAAGACCTTTCGTTTCGTTATATGAACCCAGAAAAGTATAGCGAAATTGGTCGCCAGCTCAACTTGCGCCGCGAAACCCGCGAACGGATTGTGCAACGGGTGATCGCCCGCCTCAAACAGATTCTTGATCGCGATAACATTAAAGCTGAAGTAACTGGCCGCCCCAAACACATCTATTCGATTGCGCGCAAAATGGAGCGCAAGAATGTCAGCCTCGATCAAATTTACGATCAATTGGCTGTGCGGGTGATGGTTACAACTGTTGATGAATGCTACCGTGTGTTGGGCCTTGTCCACTCGACTTGGATTCCAATTATGAGTGAATTCGACGATTATATTGCTGTTCCCAAAGAGAGCATGTATCGTTCGCTGCATACAACTGTGGTGATTCCAGGCGAGCAGCCGTGTGAAGTGCAAATTCGAACCTACGAAATGCACGAAGTCTCAGAATATGGGATTGCAGCACACTGGCGCTATAAAGAAGGCTTTGGCAATCGCAACGATCAATCATTTGAAACCAAATTGGCTTGGCTGCGCTCAGCAATCAACGGCCAGCGCGACCTTGATCCGACCGAGTTTTTCGAGTCGGTCAAAGAAGATGTGCTGCGCGATCAGGTGTTTGTGCTAACTCCCAAGGGCAAAATTATTGATTTGCCCAAAGGTTCAAGCCCAATTGATTTTGCCTATCGGATTCACTCCGAGGTCGGCAACCGCTGTATCGGTGCGCGCGTCAATAACAAACCAGTGCCGCTTTATTATCAACTCCAACACGGCGAAATTGTCGATGTTGTGACCAGCAAAGTGCCGCGTGGCCCTTCGCGCGACTGGCTCGAATATGTTAAATCGAATGGTGCACGCACCCATATCAAACGCTGGTTCCGTCGCCAAGAAAACGATGTCAACATCACTGCTGGCCGTGAATTAATCGAAAAAGAACTCAAACGCCTGGGTGTGCGCCCAACCATGGAAGAGTTGCTGCGCGCCAATGCCATGAAAAATAGCGAAGATTTTCTGGCGGCAATTGGTAATGGCGATCTCTCGCCGCGCCAAGCAATTCAGCGGGTGCTGAGCGACAAAAACACCGAGGATGAACCGCTGGCGGCGATTCCTACGATTGCCCCGCCAGCGAAGCCGGTCAAGCAAGGCACAATTACTGTGCGTGGTGAGGCCGATGTGTATACCCGCATCGCTCACTGTTGTAATCCAGTCTATCCCGAGGCGGTTATTGGCTATACAACGCGTGGCCATGGCATCACCGTTCACCGCATGGATTGTTATAACGTTTTGCATGAGCGTAACCGCGAACGCCTGATCGATGTTGAATGGGGCGGAGCGACTGAAAAACAATCGTATCCTGTACCAATTCGCATCGAAGCTTGGGATCGAGTGGGCCTCTGGCGCGACGTGACCAATGCAATTGCTGATGGCAATATCAACATTCAAGCAGTTCAGCAATTGGATAATAAACATCACGGACGGGCAACCTTGCTGGCAACCATCCGCATCGAGAGCATCGATCAACTTAGTCGCATTTTGGATAAACTCAATCGCGTCAAGGATGTGATCGAGGCTCGCCGCGAAAATACCGTGGCCGGCACGATGATTGGCTAGCCTAAGAACATAGAGCAAAGCTGTAATGGGACATTGGATTGACAACGAGGAGCATGCCCTCACCCCCCAGTCCCCTCTCCCACTGGACGCGGGCGCGGGGGAGCAACCGTTTTCACCGCGCAGTGCGGCAGAACCACGCGATTAAAGCCCCTCGCCCGCTGCGTGGGTTTAAGGGCGGACAGGTTGGGGAATGGGTAGTAATTAAGTGTTAGGGGATAGCC
>NZ_JBHUPY010000021.1:0-114681 GCF_042688385.1 Herpetosiphon sp. NSE202
TGGTTTGCACCATCCAGTATACCAACCTGAGGTCGTTCTGTATCCCCTGTTTACGCGTCCCTGTCCGCCCTTAAACGCTGCGTGGGAGAGGGGTTGGGGTGAGGGGATCAGGTGGTGGTTAACCTCATGTACCATTACATATAGAGCATAGAGCAAAGAACATAGAGCATAGATTATGCTTGGTTCTTTGCTCTATGTTCGTTTAAGCACTATTCTAAGCTCTAATTGTCGGCGTTGTTGATTATGGCTCTTGTGGAATGACTTGAGCAAGCAACAATCATCAGTTTTGTTATCGTTCAGGTCAACCAGAATTATTTTCTGATCATGCTCACGACGAGGTGACTGATGATCGCATAGCTCACGAATCACGATCCACTAGCTCGATATGCTGCTGCATTGGTGCATGCCAACAGGCGATCGTGACCGTGTGAGCCGTTGTCTTCTTTCATTCTTGGGTGCTGACGGCCTTGATCTGGCTGTCTAGCAGCGTGCTATGAGGACACATATGGCACTTCTTCGATCAATCAACCTCGCCGTGGCCTTTCTGTTGGAACTATGTATGCTGGCGGCGCTCGGCTACTGGGGCTTCACCACGATTCAGGGCTGGCCTAGGATTGTGCTTGGGCTGGCAGCGCCGCTGCTGGCTGCGGTAGTGTGGGGAGTATTCCTAGCGCCAAAAGCCGCCCGACCGCTCGATCCCGTGCTGACATTCTGGCTCAAGGGAGCCATGCTTAGCCTAGGCGCAGTAGCATTAGTAATGGCCAATCGGCCTAAGCTGGCAATCGGCTTTGCCCTAGCGGTGGCGCTTAACATGCTGCTGCTATGGCTTTGGCGCGAGTGATCGTGTAACCGCTCGCAAGGATTGGCTCACGGGGCGGATACCGTGAAATGCTCCGCCCCGTCATCGTGATTAAGCATCCGGTTGCAATAGCTTGAGCTGCTGCTCCCAAAGCTGCGCGGCAATTACATCCGAGGCGCGGCGCTGCCATTTATAAAATGTATCCTCATCAATATCGGCCAACCAACTCAACACACTGGCATCAATTAAAGGATCGCTTAACCCGCGGCGCAGCCAATCGATCGCAGTTTTGCGGTTAATCTCGCGCACATAGGGCAGATAGAGCACGTTGTACCAGCGCCATGCATCGCCAGCACCTAGGCTTGGGCTGGCATCAGGCCGCAATTGCTCAATCGCTTGCAGCAACAATTCGCGGGTGATGGCACTGCGATTCAAGCGATTATCTTCAAGCTCTTTGGCTTGCAACAGATGGCTAACCAAGGCACTGCTCAACAAGGAATTTTGGGCCAGTTGCACTGGATTTTTCAAGCCGCTAATTGCCCGCCGCACTGTATCGTTCCAGGTTTTATCGGGCTTGCTAGCAACAATCGCTGGCGAGGGAATTGGCGTGGGTGTCGAGGCCAAGGCAACGGCAAATTCACGCGATTGGCTGCGGGCTGCTTGCTCAGCGCGCGAGAAAAATAAGCGATCAAGCCAGCGTCGCCCCCGATCAAGCCCCGTGTGGCTGATAATTACGCAGGTCAAAAGCAAGGCCAATTGGCTGGGGCGCAGCAGATCAAGAATATTCACGCTGACCAAATAGAGCAGCGCCAAAATGCTCATTTCGCAAAAACTATAAATCAAATCGCGCAGCACATTTTGGCCTTGAAGCAACAAGCCAAATCGCACCAAACTAAAGCCGCTAATTAACAAGCCAGCAAAAATCGGCACATAGCCATACAACATCGACCATGTGCCAGTGCTAATCAGCCGCGCCAATAACATGCTTGTGCCAAGCAGAAAGCATAAAGCTCCAAGCACTAAACTGGCCAAACTGCGCCGCGCAATCCCGCTTTCGGCAATGCGCCAACTTGCGACCAAATGCCAAAGTGCCGCGCTCACACAGCCCATCACATAGGCACTATAGATTGGGTAGGCTTGGCCAGTGCCGATAATTTGGCTGCCGCTGGCGAGCATCACTGGCTCTGCATAATTCAACAGACTATTGCTGAAGCTGCCTAGCCCGATCATGAACCCGCCAATAATGCCTGTCAGCCAACGTTCCGGCATGGCGATGCTGGCGATGCTTGGCTGCAAGGTTTGATGGATAAGGCTACAAACCATCAGCCAAGCGCTGATTGGTAGCACCGAACTCCACCAAAACCCACGTTCAAGCCCAATCAATTGGGCAAGATTTGAGACCTCGCTGCCGATTACGCCTGAGCCAAAAAAGCCAATTAAGCCCAACAAACTAATACTGATTGCCCAAAAAAGCTTTGAATGCTGGTGGGTGCGGGTGGCGATAAACAACGCCAGCCACAGGGCAACGCCAAATCCAAATAAATGTGCTTCGACCATCAACAGTTCTCCCTTGGTCTCGCTGTATTTCGTGCCATGAATAGTGCTATTATGCGTTATTTTTGGCGCTTGCCAACTATCTGGCCACTTGAGCAGGCTTAATCGACAGTAATTGCCAGGAGCGCCACTAGTTTGGCCAGCCAAATTAAGCCATACTAAAGGGCAAGCAATGACTGGTTTCGGCTAAGCGCGAAATGCTGATCCAATCTAAAAGCAGCGAGAACACATAAACCTTCATCAAAGGAGCAAGCTATGCACTGGTTCAAGCGTTCTTGGCGCAAGCTTTTGGGAATTATCGTTGGGCTATTGGCGATGGGCGTGATCTGGTTTTTGACGACCGATAGCGTCACAATTTGGCCAATTCGCAATACCTTGCGCTATCAATTTGATCAATGGCGTGACGCGAGTCAAAGCGTGAGCCACCAACCAGCCGATCGCAGCATTAGCGGCTGTATTCGTGATGCCCATCAGCAACCAATCGTTGGGGCAATTGTGGCAGTCAGCGAGCGCAACGGCAAGCTCCATCGGGCAAATAGTAATTCTCAGGGTTGCTACACACTCGCCAATCTGCCAGCAAACAACTATCAATTATTGGTTACTGCACCAAGTTATCGCGATGATGTGAGTGCTGTTAATCTGCATAATGGCTCAATTGAGCACGATCTGCAACTTGTCCCAGCAATTGCGCCTAGTTATGCGCCGGTCGAAAAGCTGCAAATTGGCTCGACCAGCGTTGTCAGCCGCACTATGCCCTATCCAACCCAAGCTTTGCGCCAGCAAGTGCAGGTTTGGGGCGATAACGGCGAGCAGCAATTAACCCTGCTTTATCGGCCAATTACCGCAACCAACCCTTTGCCCTTGATGCTGGCGGTCTATCCTGGGCCTGCCGATGAATGGGAGAGCGTCAGCATTCCGCTGGCTGAGCGTGGTTATAGCGTGTTAGCGGTTGGCCCAGCCTATAGCCTCGACCTCGAAGCCGATATTGCCGACCTCAAACGCTTGTTGGCTTTGGCTCGCGGTGGCTCGTTTGCGGGTGTTGATGGCGGCCGCGTGGCGATTATGGCTGGCAGTTATAGCAGCCTGCATGTGTTGCGCTTGCTCCAAGATGATGTTGGATTTACTGGCGTGGTCTTGCTCGGGCCAATTAGCGATTTATTTGCCATGCGCGAGAATTTTGTGGCTGGAACTTTTATGCCGCCGTTTGGGCTTGATCAAGCCCTGATTGCCTTGGGCTATCCCGACGAGCAAATTCAGCGCTATGCAACCTATTCGGCTCAATTGCACCCGCGCGCCGATCTACCGCCAATTTTGTTGCTGCATAGCCGCACCGATGAAGTTGTGCCCGCCAGCCAATCGGAATTTTTGGCGGCGCAATGGCGTGGCGTAGGCGTTGAAGTCGAAAGCTATTTTTTCGCTGGCATGTCGCATTATTTGCAGGCAGTTGATCGCTCACCAGAGCTTGATGAACTGTATCGGATCACGCTCGATTTTCTAGCTCGGGTCAATTAGTATAGAGGCTATGTGTACTGGTACATCAGGTTAACCACGGTCTGATCCCCTCACCCCAACCCCTCTCCCACGTGGCGGGCGAGGGCTTTAATCGCGTGGTTGTGCCGCACGGCATGGTGAACATGGATGCTCCCCCTCGCCCGCGTTTTCGTGGGAGAGGGGGCTGGGGGGTGAGGGGACACGGTTGCAAATCCAATGAACCATTAAAAATGGTCTATAGCCAATAGCCTCATCCTTCGTGCTCTTCGTGGTTCCGTTGCTCACGAACCTTGTTCGCGTTGCAAGCTGGTGGGAAATTCGGGCAATGGATTGCCAGCGCGTTTGGCCAAAACCCGCTCATAAATTGCTTCGATCTGGCGCGCAGCCAGCTCCCACGAATGTTCGTTGACGGCCCGTGTGCGTACCGTTTGGGCCAAATTATGCCGCCGATCGGGATTATCGATTAAGCCCAGAATTTCGTCGGCCAGCGATTGGGCATCGCCAAACTTGGCATAAACCCCAGCATCGCCCAAAATTTCGTGGCTGACTGGGGTATCAAAGGTGATCACAGGCAAACCAACGGCCATATAATTGGGAATTTTGCCAGCGCCTTCAGTTGCTGACATTTTTGGGGCAACTGCGACATCGCCCAAGGCCAAATAGGCGTGGGCATCTTTGTATAAAATGCGGCCTGGCATGGTCACAATATCGCTCACGCCCAGCGATTCGGCCAAAGCCAAATACGAACGCACATCAGGATAGCCCATAATCAAGAAATGCACATCATCGCGCTGCTGGCGAATAATCCGCGCGGCTTCGAGCAACACATTCGTGCCTTGATAAGCTGCCAACAACCCCAAATAGGCCACAATTTTGCGGCCTGCTGGAATTCCCAACTCAGTACGAATTCGTTCACGCTCGGTATGCCATTCTGCTGAGCCATCGAACGGTCTGAAACGATCAGTATTGACGCTATCAGGCACGGTGTAGAGCCGATCAGCTGGAAATTGCCAATCGTCGCGTAGCATATTGGCTGCATTAAAGGAGCTGGTCAGCACCGCATCGGCTGTCCGATTAATTTTATCTTCAAGCCAGTGAAACGGCTTATAAAACATGCCATCGCGTTTGAGAAAGCCGTGATCGAGCATTTCGGCGGTCAGGCTGCCTTGATAATCGAACACCAACGGAACCTTGAACATGCGTGAAAGCACGCTGCCAATCAAGGCCGATTCGTGAATATGGGCATGGATCAAATCGGGCTTGATTTCCATGGCAACGCGCAAGGCCCGCCATGAAAGGGCCACATCCAAATACATTTTATGATGCGAAGCCCCGACCATCGTGCGCTTGACCCATGGCACGTCCCATGAGCGGCGAATTTCAAAGCCTGGCATATTATCGCCGTTATGGTAGGTTGCAATCACAATGCGATGACCTAATTTTTGCAGGGCGCGGGTTTCTTCCCAAATGCGAACATGCGCGCCGTAGTCAGCAAAAAATGAGGTTGAGGCAATGCTCAGGATGGTGTAACCCATGCACGAAACTCCTTTAAGGTCAGGGCTATTCTAACGCATCTCTTCAGGAGGGCAAGTTTTGCTCCGCTGCACATAAAAAGCGCTGCTAGAACCAAAGCTAGCAGCGCTTGATTAAGGGTATCTGTAGGTTGAGTTTAGCTAAAGAGTGCGCTCAAGGAAAGGTCTTTGTGAATCCGAATGATGGCTTCTGCAAACAACGATGCCACCGAAATTTGGGCAATCCGCGCTGCATTGGCTTCTGGTGGCAAGGGAATTGTGTCGGTAACCAACACTTCTTCCATCACCGAATCGCCCAGCAATTCGACCGCGTTGCCAGCAAAGATGCCGTGAGTTGCGCAGGCCACAACGCTAATTGCGCCCCGTTCTTTGAGGGTTTTGGCTGCTTCGGCCAAGGTTCCCCCAGTTGAAATCATATCGTCGAAGATCACCGCATGCTTGCCTGCAACGTCGCCGACCATTTCGACAACTTCGGAAACATCGGGCGCTGGGCGTTGCTTGGCGATAATTGCCAAACTTGCACCGATCCGTTCGCGGAATTTATTGGCCCGACCCACGCCGCCAGCATCTGGCGAGACAACCACGACATTTTTCATGTTGCGGCTGCGGAAGTGGTCGGCAATCAATGGCCCAGCTTGCAAGTGATCAACTGGAATATCGAAAAAGCCCTCGATTGCTGGTGCATGCAAATCCATGGTCAACACCCGATCGGCTCCTGCGGTAGCAATCAAGTTGGCGATCAATTTGGCTGAGATTGGCTCACGCCCAGTGGTTTTTTTCTCTTGCTTAGCATAGCCATAGTAAGGAATAACCGCTGTTACCCGTTGAGCCGAAGCTCGGCGTAGGGCATCGATCATCAACAATAACTCCATGAGGTGATGATCAACTGGCGTAGTTAAGGATTGTACGATGAATACGTCTGAGCCACGCACGTTTTCTTCAAGCTGCACCCGAGTTTCGCCATTCTTGAAAACGCCGACAATCGCCCGACCGAGATTCAAATTGAGATGCGATGCGATACTGCGAGCTAACGGGATGTTGGCATTCCCCGTAAAAATCTGCAATCGCCCGTCCATTCGATGCCCCCCCAAGTTAGTAATTGGTCAAATTGAAAAACCCAAACCTACTCGTTCTCGCTCTGCTCAAGCTTGCGGTGGCGAATGACGCGGGCTGGCATACCCACGGCAACGCCGCCATCAGGTATATCTTTGGTCACAACTGAACCTGCTCCGGTAATTGCGCCCTCGCCAATTTTAACTGGCGCACGCAACATCGAATCGGAGCCAATAAAAGCGTTCGCGCCAATTTCGGTGCGATGCTTCTTGCCATCAGCAGTAAAATTGCAGGTAATTGTGCCTGCACCAATATTAACATTCTCGCCGATTGTGGCATCGCCAATGTAGGAAAAATGGCCCATCTTCGTACCAGGGCCAAGGGTTGCATTTTTCACCTCGCCGAAGTTGCCCATGTGGACATGCTCCATCAGGTGTGCTCCTCGCCGCAGGTGACCATATGGCCCAATATTGGCTCCCAACTCCATCCGCGCTTGCTCAACGACGGAATAGCTAATTTTGCAATGCTCGCCAATCTGTGAATCTTCGATTAGGCTGTTTGGCCCGATTGTACAATTGGCCCCAATTGTGGTGCGCCCTTTGAGAATCGTCCCCGGCAGCAGGGTCGTATCCATGCCAATTTGCACATCTTGGTCAACAAAGGTGCTGGCTGGATCAACGATGCTTACGCCGGCCAACATCAGGGCGCGCAGCTTGCGTGCATTCAAAATTGCCCCAACTTGAGCCAACTGAATGCGGTCGTTAACTCCCAACGCTTCGTCGGGGTCGCGTAATTGAATAGCAGCTATTGCGCCAGCGCCATGGTCGCGCAAACCAAGCTCCACCAAATCAGTCAAATAATATTCGCCATTGAGGCTATTGGGCTGCACCTGATCGAGGGCGTTCCAGAGCCAAGCGCCATCGTAGAGCGCCACGCCTTGGTTCACTTCAGTAATGCGGCGTTGTTCGGGGCTAGCGTTGCGTTCTTCGACAATTGCCTGAACTGCGCCATGCTCATCGCGCACAATTCGGCCATAGCCAGTGGGCGGATCGGCTTGGAAGGTCACGATTGCGGCCTTGGCATTGCTCGTGCGGCGTACTGCCAGCAATTCGAGCAGCGATTCATGGCGCATCAACGGATCAGCGCCATACAACACTAGCACTTCATCGACCTTGCCTTCAAGTTCGGCGCGGGCTTGGGCGACCGCATGGCCTGTGCCAAGCCGTTCATGCTGCACCACATAGCGATAGCGATGGCCAAAGGCAGCGCTAATTGGTGCTAACGTATCTTCGCTCACGACCAATACAATCTGCTGTGCGCCGACCGCATCGGCCAGACGGGTAACATGCTCAACTAATGGCAATCCGGCAACAGGATGTAAAACTTTCGGTAAGCTCGAACGCATGCGCGTTCCCTGACCAGCAGCAAGCACAACCACACCGAGTGTCATAGTTCAAAGCTCCCCATTGCAAAGTAAGAGGCATAATTTCTATGCAAGGGCTATCTTAGCAGAAAATTGCTGGTACGCGGGCGTTCCTGCGGCCTAGCTATGAGCTTACAAGGGTAGGTTGTTAAGATCCCCTCACCCCAACCCCGCTCCCGTGGCGCGGGCGAGGGGCTTTATTTCTCTGGTTCGCTCCCAATTCTTTGGTGAACCACGGATGCTCCCCCTCGCCCGCGTTCAGTGGGAGAGGGGGTTGGGGGGTGAGGGAACGTTCCACCGCCGACCAATCGCTCAAAACCTACCCTTGTAAGCTAGCTATGAGGGGATGTCGTTGAGGTTTAATAACGATTAAGCAGCATGCTCGCCACCACTCCTGCGACGAGCCATGCCAAAAAATACAAACTCACGGTTGTTGGATGCAGACCCAGCGCCATAATCAGCGCCGCTAAACCAAGTGTTGCTGCATAGCCAAGCCACACCATCCATGGCCGCCAAACAATCGCCGTAAACCAACGAATCAGGCCAACCACCAACCAAAAACCGAAGAATAAGCCAAGCCACAGCGAATCGAGCAGGGCATACAGCAACAATGGCGCTGCGCCATAGAGCAGACCGCTCACCAAATACTCATGTTTAAGCCGAAACTTCATGATCAACCTTTCGATCATTGTTCAGCAACAGTTCGTCATTGATCGTTTTATGGATTAACCGGATTCTCGAATATTACGCATAATTATTGATCTTGCCGAATTAAAAAGATACTATCAGCATCGTGGCTGATAATCATTAAATCCTTTGTATGTTCGATAATAGCTTCGGGCAAAAGTACATCATGTTGCCAAATCAGCTGATTAGCCCGATTATCGCGAATAGTGCTCGTACTAAGTTTACGATATTGCTGAGCCAGCGGTGCAAATAAAGGTTCGGCATCGTTGGCAAGAATAATCACCAAATCATAATCCACAAGCATCTCAAACCAAATGCCATCAGCTTGGGCAAATTCTTGGTTATGGTAGCAAAATACGGTTAACCATTGTTCGTTGACCATGTGATCAAGCAAATCGGCAGTTGCTCGGACCGAAAGCCAAGGCTGATTTGGTGTGGCTTCCGATTCGGCTAGTTCCCAATCAAGTTGATATTCTTCAACCCGCCAATTGAGTGTTTGTAGCTGCCATGAATCGACTAGCGAACTATTGCCTTTAATCCAATCAAAAAATTTGCTCAACATCACTATTCCTTTACTATTTATGGGCTTGGAATAAGCTTAATGCCAGCTGCACTAAACGCATCTATCCAAGCTTGTGGTTGCTTTGAAACAAAGAAGAAGTCAAGTAACGCGCCTTTTGGATGTGTACGATAATTGATTTCAAAGCCTTGCTTTCCAAAAAAAATATTTCTTACGCAACTTAATATAGCTAATTTGTTCGATTGGAATATGATATTTTGGGTTTACAAAAAAGACCCAAAGTATTTCAATAATAAATCTTTGTTGATTAAAATTCACGAATGTAGGATTCCGAGCAAAAATAGTATTAATTCGTTCTTTCATCATTTTTTATCCTAGTATCGTTCAATTGATAATTTTGATGTCTGCTGTGTTGAATGCATCAATCCATTGCGGAATCTGATTTGAAGCAAAGAATGCGCCGAATAACGCGCCTTTTGGTTGCCTGTGATAGTTAATTTCGAAGCCTTGGCTACCAAACCAAATAAAACGTTTACGTAACTTAATATAGCTAATCTGGGCAACAGGTATTTCAAATAGAATTCTTGTACCGAGAAGACCTCGATCTTTACCACATATAGTATTCTGATCCATCATTATCAATAAGTCATTATAAATTGTATTAAAGCGTTGGCGTTCTTGCATCAGATACATATCCTAAAGTAATCAATTATCGAGGAGTACAATATTCTGACCAATTAATTCAAAAATAGGCTCACTTTGAGGGAATTGAGATTCTTCGCTAAAAACTTGAAATATGATCTCTTTATTGTATTTTCTAGAGCGATCACTCGTAGTAAATACATCCACTGGCTGCTGGTTATGCTTGCGAATATCGATCAGCAAATCGGTAACATCATCAAATTGATCAAAAACAGGGAGATAATTTTTGCTATACGCTTTATCTATAATCGCAATCGTATCGCCATTTTTAGGATTAACCGCCAAAAAATCGATTTTAACCGGATCAGTGGCAATTTTTACCAAGGTTTTATAAGTTCCACTATAGGTCTCGGTAAATTTTTGATTGGCATTAGCCAGCGTTGAATTAAGCACAATATATTCTGGCGGCAACGAAATAATCAAATCAGCTTGTTCGATTGTTTGCCAACCTGCTGGCGGAATTGGCCGTGGCTCTGGCTGATTCAGCCAAATATAAGCCCCAACACTACTTGCGAATACTACCAATAAACCAAGCATAATCCAACGCTGTAAGCTCATGATAAAATCGCTTTCTGATTAAACAACCGTAATAATAAAATTAATTACGAAAAACAGAAGTGCGCTAGCGCTAAGAATGATTTTAGTAGTGCTATTGATTTTCTTCTGCAGAAGATAACTTACTCCCATTAAAATAAACCCAATCCCACCAAAAATCCCATTCCAAGCTATATTGTTTGCTAAAGTCTGGTAAATCATCATAATTCCTGTCGGAACTAAAACTGCTCCAACGATGAGGTTGAGTTTATCAAGCTGTTGCTGATTCATAACTACTCCATTCAATTCAATTTGAAACTCACTGATTGTACGCGAAAGCGCTATTAAGGTTGCTCTGATCGTGATAATTCAGCATAGCAAAAAGCCTCGGCTACTGGCTCATCCCAGCGTCCTAGGCTTGGTGATAGTATGCAGCTGATTACCAACCTGCTGGTTTGCTTAGTTCGCCAGTTTCAGCATCAACCATAATCAATCCATCACGAGTTGAAACTTGCCATAGATTGTGGCAATTGCCAACCCCGATATGAGGTTTATAGAGAGCTAAAGTTGGCTGATTGGCAAATTCGGGATTGGCCTTAACAACTAAATCGATGGCAGCTTCGGGAGAAAAGTTAAGCTTAGCAAGCATTCGATTACAATCAGTATACTCGATAATTTGATCATTGCCGATGGCTTTTATCTCAGAAATATCGTGCGAATCCTGATTAAATTGCAGGTAATTCAATTGTTTTCGTTCTAGATCAATAATTTGGACTTCGGTATCGCCAGATTCGCTTTTATAGACTACATCAAAAATCAGATAATTATTTAAGCGATTTCCATATAATTCTTTGATTTTTGTATCAAGATCTTGATTGTAGTTATTATTTGGTGCTGTACTTTGGCAACCAACTAAAATCAAGCCTAAAACCAACCCATACATCAATCTCATGCTTTTGCTCCTGCTCGTTTCGTTGCTATTGATGCTGGTTATACGGTGAGGACTGCAATTGGGTTACACTGAAGAAATAGACCAAATTACCACAATTTCCTCTCGCTACAAACAACGCTGCTTAAATTATTTGATTATTCGCAACCAAGAGCATAGAGCAAAAGCTCAATTGTTGTTTGTTCATTCTCAGTTCCTGTAATCGTAACATAGTATCTAGGACATCCTGAAGGATCACTAAATTGTATTTGATTCATATTCATTGGCATTGATGATATTTCCCAGCCTGCTTTGGAAAGATTTTGTTTATACCAATCCAAGATTTTTGCAATCGGATCGGTACTTTTAAACTGAAACGTCTGGCCATCCCCAGTAGGCGTACTAGCTTTGATCACTAAGGTTTGAAGCTGGCTATTAGGATATGCTGGAATAGGCGGTGATTGTGGGTTTGTTTTGGCATGCGATGAACAGCCTGTGAGAAATAATAAAAAAATAAATGCTTTAATTAATTATTTCATACAATTCATCCTCTCAAATGAATATATTATTTGCTATTGATGGTAGTTTTACGCAGGATCTGATGTTTGGTTACGCCGAATCTTCTTCATCATCATGCGCTTCAACGATAAAATGCTCGTCAGTATCATCATCGATCAAGCGCCAATACTCTTTATTGGTTGAATCAATTAACAATTCTAAGCAATAGTCTTTGCTCAAATGCAATTTAACATCACCAATACGATTAATTTGAATGCTGCGGATAAACAACGATTGAGGCCAAAAGCTGGATAAAAAACTGTGCAAGGCTGAACGGTCAACGCCAGCAGGGTCAGGCTGCGCCCAATCACCACTGCCGATAATAATCCGTTGGTTTTGCCACAAGCGCCATGCGCCGCTAATATGCAAGCTATAGTGTCCAATTTCAACTTCTTCGTGCTTGTGGTTGATAGTCATGCGCTTTGCACCAATCCGTAAGCATAAGATGCCACCAAAATCAAAGCCGTCCCACAGCTCTTGGCTAAGCAAAGTTGCCAGTTTTTGTTGAATGAGCGAAATCTCGTGCATAAACCCCTAGCTGCGATAACTACAAATTTTAAGCCCATCGTGGTGTAAAACCCAATGTTCGCCAGCTGCTGCATCAATCAGAATATCGAGTTGATAATTATGATTGATTGAAAAGCAGAGATCGCCACTTTGGGGCTGCACTTCAATCGCCCAAATGATTAAATTGGCGGGATTATGCTTGGCCCAAAATGCCGCGACGCTTGGTTCGAAAGCAATCGTGTTATCGTCATTAAACCAATAATCATCACTGCTGAGCACCACTTGGTGGTGTTGACGCAAACGCCAAGCACAGTTGATCGTCAATTGATAATATTGAATTTCACGAGTGATTGGCTCGATAACGCGAATGACAAAACTTTCGAGGTCGCAGCTTGTGCCGTGATACCACAATGCACCACCGCTGAGCTGACTAAGCGTTGATTTAATGCTACTGAGTTGGCTCAAGAATCGTGCTCCGCATAGAATTTGGGCAACATAGCGTGGAGGAAGTTGCTGCTATTCTACAACGAAGGCCTGAATTAAGCATGGAGCTCAATTGCCCAGTGATATGAGAAAGCCATCCCAGCCGATTTCGCGATTGATGATTGTTCTGGTCAGGCGTACCGCATCGGCGTACGAATCGATTAGTTGATGTTGATTTAGCTCAAGCAAGCTTGGTTCTTGAGTTAATACTTTGTTGTACAGATACGATTCCCACTCAAAAAAACTAAACGAGAGAATATCGAAGCCGAGTGGCTGCATGGCTGGATGCAGCGGTTGTTGGGCTTGAAGCATGGAATACAGTGGAGGCTTCGTGTGAGCATACAATTCTTCAATCGCGGCGAGCGAGGTTGCAGCAAACTGGGTGGGAATGGATGGACTGACAATTTGCCATTGATACTGCTTGCTGCAAAAGCGTTGAACAAACTCCAACCCAACCTCAAACGATGTAAACACATACGGAAATTCAAAGCCTGCATTGAGCTTTTGGCCGAGCCAATCGGTTGCCGCGCCAACATTAGTGATTTTATCCATGCAACTAGGCTCAAGCAGCAATGGATGCGTGGCATCTTCGGTAAAGAAAAACTCAGGGGTTGTGATTCTGTAATGATCGCAAAATGAGCCTGCGTGCGAAAGATAGTAGCCAAGGTTGATGTAGGTTTGCGCGCTAGGCATGGTTTGCCTTTCAACGATAGAGTACGTTAGGTACATCAAGCAATTTTAAGCATCGGATAATGCCCCACCGATTAAATCATGGGGCATTGATTAGCTTGGCTCAAGCATGCGCTAGTTCGCACGACAACGCTAATCTTTGGGCCAAAGCTCTGTTGAAAACGGGCCGGAAAATTCTCGTGTCATCGTTACTATCGAATCAGTAGCATCGCTGGTGACAGTAATAGTTATCTCAAATGCCGGCCCACAGACTCCATTGCCATATTCATACTGACTCATCGTTGCCGTAAATTGCTTTTCCTGCCAGTCGGATGCAAGGGCCTGTTCACGATACCATTCTAAGATTGTGGTTGTAGATGCTGAACTCCTAAATGTCGTGTGCCGAACCTCGATCGGAGGAGTTGGTATATCTGTCTGGAGGAGATTACGATAGTCGGGGTAAAGCAGTCGTTGGGGATACAGCGGGCGCGATAAGTTTTCGCAGCCAGCGTATTCATACCATTCTTCAGTTGGGGTTGGCATCGCCACTGAGGACGGAATTACCGTTACAGAGGGAACAACGTCAGTCTGCATGAGCTGCTCGCTGGCAATGCGAAGATCATCGGTCACAATGGTTGATTGGCTTGCTCCACAGCCCTGAAACAGTAGGCCTAACAATAATATTGCAAACACATATCTCATTGTTATGCTCCTTCATGGGTTGATGTTGTGTATTCGAGATGCTTTTGTGATTATATGTCCGAATCAAGCGCAAAATGACCCTGCATGCGAAAGATAGTAGCCAAGGTTGATGTAGGTTTGCTGGGTTTGCATGGTCTCTCTTTTCGGTATGGTGGATAAAGTTAAGACAATTTCAAAAACCCTTAATCGATGAGGCATTGATTAGATTTGATTTTCTGATAAAATATAAAAATTATCTTCGGAATAGAATAATATCTCTTAAGTTTTTATACTCTTTGAATGAACCAAAGTTTTTATTATTGAATAAATGCATGAAAAATATTATCATAAATATAATTGTAATTGGAATATCATTGGTATCGATATATATTATAATAGATAGCAATAATAAGATTAATAAAGAATAAAAAATATATTTCATGTTTTTATGAATAATATATGCATATAAATATGCTACATAGATCCATAAGCCAATAGCTAGCGATAAGAAATAGAATATATCAGAATATAGCACTTAATTAGACTCCAATAAAAGGATTATTTACCTAGGTAAATAATCCTTTTATTAATAAATTATATTTAATATGTGCCATTATAAGTACGAGATGCACCTATAGCTAAATATGCTCCATAAGATACCTTTGTATCTTGTCCAAAGTAATTATATCCTTGAGCATTCTTCTTATTCGAGACTGCCTCAACGATTAATGTTCCATCTGGATTATATGTAATCTTAATTTTACCACCTCCGTTCATATCCAAGAATGCAATTGCATCTCGAACCATTTTCTTATAGGTATTTAATTGTTTTGCAATAATCCCAGTTGTAAAGGCTGAAACAATACCAGCTATGCAGAAAGTACCTGGGGCTGCACAGAGGATTGCAGATGCAAGCGCAGAATCTGATACAAAATCGGATATAAAAGTATCCAAATCTTCTAGATAACGATCTGCTTGTGTTTTACCCAAAAAATCCTGTTGATTATGATCAATAATAAATGATTCATGACCTGTAGGATCATTATAAATCAATGGGTTGTTGAGAACATAAGCATATCGATTAAGTGCTTGTGGATTACTGCTTCCCCAAGGTTTAATCGCTTCTTTCTGTTCTGATTTTGTTAGTAAAAACCAGAAAGGTTGATTATTTTCATTAGTGACTTTTTTATTAAAGTCCTTTTCATGATAATCTACAGTATATGAACGATGAGAAGTATCAGGCACAATACTATCAGCGCTGGTGAAGCGGGCGATGGCAGCATCGTAGTAACGGGCGTTGTAGAACAACAATCCTGTGCCATCATCTTTGCGTTGGCCAGTGTAGCCAAACTCGGTGCTAGTGAGGTTGCCACTGCGGGTTGCACCCCATGGGTCATAGCGCTCAGCTTCGATCACCGTACCACTAGCATCAGTAATAGCCCCAATTGAACCAAGGTGATCAGCATGGAAGTAGATTACGCTGCCCCGGTTGCTGGTGCTGGGATTACCCGTGGTTGTGCGGGCGGCAATGCCTGCATAGTTGGAAACAACCTTGCCATCGCTCCAATACTCAACAGCTCCAGCATACACGACGCTCTTGACAGTGCTGCCAGTGGTCGTCGTTTTCTTGACGCGGGTATTGTTGCCATCGTATTTGTAGGTTTCGGTGACCGTGCTGGTGCTAATTTGGGTTGGTTGGTTTTCGATGTTCCAACCGTAGTTGCGCCCGCCACCATTGAGCATGTTACCGTTGGTATCGTAGCTATAGCTTTGGCTGCCAACGCTCGAAACCGCGTGGGGCTTGCCATTCGTATAGCTGTAATTGACCCCGGCTTTGCTGGTGATATTCCCAATCACATCGTAGCCATAGCTTTGATTGAAGGTTGCGCCCCCAATACAGACGCTGCTGCTGGCGCTGCTGACAGCACAAGCATTGGTTACCCGATCACGGTGATCATAGCTGTAGCGCATGATTTCATTTGGGTTCAGGCTATCTTGTGATGCGATTGTGCGAACATTGCCTGCAAGATCATAGGTAAATGATCGCTTGAAGCGCTCTTGCATGATGCCGCTATCGTAGGTAGTGATTGAGGTTAAGCGTTGGGAAAGAGCATCATAGCCGTAGTTGGTTTGTTGCCCATTCTGGAACATTTCGTTGGTTTTTTGACCTAAGGCATCATAGGTCACATTGCTTTGGATGTATTCACCGAAGCTTGATACAAGGCTCGTTTGGCGACCAGCAGCATCATAACTATAGGTGATAATTTCGCCAGTTGGATAGATTGATGTCTTGATGTTTCCATCCGCGCGATAGGTGTTCAGGCTGGTATAGGTCGTGTTATCGACTGTTTGTTGGGTTTGCTCAACTTCACCTCGTGAGGTATAGCCATAGGTTGTGCTGCCACTGGCATCGCTCATCGTCGTCAGGTGGCCTTTGCCATACGGATATAGGCTGCCAAATTGGTCATAGGTGTAGCTGGCAATGGTGGTTGGGCCCTGCTTCTTGGCGGTCAAGCGATTAAGCAAGTCGTATTCGAAGCTCAGGGTTTGGTTCTTGGCATCGGTTTGGCTGATCAGGTTGCCATCAACATCGTAGCTATAGCTCCATGCGCCCATGTCGGGGTCATTCATGGTCAGCTTGCGGCCAGCAGAGTCGTAGGTCATGCTGGTGATGTTGGTATTGGCATCGGTGCTGGTGGTCAACAAATCAAGTGGGCTATAAGCATAGGTTGTCATGCCATAGCTGGCCCACGCGGTGGTGTAATTGCCTGCACAGCTGAAGTCGCTGAAGAAGGCCCACGTTGTACAATCACCGCTTAATTCTTGCACTTGGACCAAACGGCCAAATTGGTCGCTACGCTGTTGAGTCCGATGACGATTCGGATCGATCGTATCGACCACATTCATGTTGTTGTATTGCCAGTAGCGATTGGTGGTTTTTGCGCCATCTGGCGTGGTCAGGGTTAACAAGCGGCCAAGGCTATCGTAGGTCTTGGTTGTCCAATTAACGCCGGTGCCTGGAATCGCCGTATATTCCCAGAACGATGTACTGGTTTCAGCAACATAGCGCGGTTGAGCTTCATGGGTAACTTGGCCCACACCATCGTATTTGGTATCAACCACGATATTTTGGCTGCCGTTGATACTTTCTTGCTTGGTTTGAATCTTGCGGCCTATGCCGTCGTAGAATTGGCTATCGATGCGAACTCCACCCAAGCCGCTCTGTTCACGGGTTTCCGTCCAATAGTGGAAGGGGATTTTCGCATCTTCATAATGGGCCTTCATAGTTGGCAACGTGCTGCTATCACCTGGTTTGATTAATGCCACCATGCGGCCAAATGCATCGTATTCGGCGTTTGTTACGTTGCCATTTGTATTAGTAACGCTGGTCAAGGTGCCCATACGGTAGTTATAGCCAGCGCTTTGATTCAGCGTTGGGCTATTGGTGTTACCGGTTGGTTGGCTGAAGCTGATTGAGAAGGCATGGAAGGTTGGATCAAAGGTTGTCGTAACAGTGCTACTGGTTGAACCATTGCCTGGCGCGCTAAATGTGGTTGTTGTACCGTTGAACAAGCGTGTGCCGGGCTGGGCATAGCTGGTTACGGTTGTTTGGTTGCCATAGGCATCATAACCATAGCTGGTATCGCTGCTGGTGAGCGTTACGCCCGTCGTGCTGGCTGCGAGTGGCACATTGGTATATTTGCGCACCAAGGTCAGCAAGCCGCGCGTCCCCATCGCTTGGGTTGTGACCGCATTGTCATAGCGATTTTCGGTCAAGGCCAAGACGCGGTTTTGGCCGTCGCGAATCACTTGGGTGACCAAGCGATCGACAATATAGGCGCTGCTGGTGTTGATGCTGTAGGTATTGGTGGTTGAACGATAGACGGCACCAGTTACATCCAATTCCTCAACTTTGGTGACATTGCCGTATTGCGCGCCACCTTGATTGATTGGCTCGTAGTAATACTTGGTGCGGTTGACGGTTTCGGTTGGCCCACCAGAAGGCGCAGGATCGCGATTGATATTGGCGACTTCGTTGGTGTAGTTGAATGACGACCACAGACCTGAGAGCGGTGTTGCACCATAACTATACATTTCAACAGTATAGGTATTAAGGGCCTCACGGAGCATTGTGCTACTTACGCCTTGGCGTTGGACTGTGCGGTATTCTTTGCCTTTAAGAATTTCACGATCGCGAATTTGTTGGAAACATAGATCGTTGAAAATCTGTGGGCCAGTGCCTGTAGCCGTAGGATTACATCCAGCATCGCCTTGATAGAAATAGTGATCGGTTTCGTTGCCATTTGAGTCGCGTTCAACCACTTTTGAGTGGCCACGAAACTCGGTGTTGGCTTGGCGTTGCAGCCATGCACTATTATCATGCGATTGATCAAATTTGAGATTGTAATACAGTACCGCTGAGTTTGCATACTGCTGGACTGACGATTGGGTTGTGTCGAGCAGCGTCCCAATTGAATTGTAGGCGGCATTGCTATAGCTATAGTTGGTTGTATAGCTATTGCCTCGTCCATCATTGAGGGTTTTGCTGGTAACTCGATGGTTATTGATAAATTTATTGTTACCATTGAGCAAGCCAATGGTTTCATAGGCAAAATTGATCGTTCCACCTTGGCCATTGTTAACTTGGGTCAAACGATTCCAACTAGCATTTGGCGTTGGGGCGTTAACCCGCGCACCATAGGTAAATGTTGTTAATGGCAAACCTGTTGTGCCTGTATTGCCAAGGCGTTGAATACTAGTAAGGGTCAATTTACTCGTCGTTGCGTCGCTGGTATAGTTCGAGCCATTTTGAATTGAAATATTCGCACTCGTACTATAGTCGTAATTTAAATCATAGCCGCGCACAAGCTCCCATGTGGTTGCTTGTTTGCTATAGACTAAAATTTGATCAAGCAACTTGGTTTGACGAACTGCGCCATTCGTGCCTTCATATTGATTTGGCGCATCATCGAAGGTTAAGTCATTGGTTCGAGCTTCGACATCAAAAACAACCCGATAGCGATCAATCGCCCCAGTGTTGATATTGCCGCCCCATGTAATTTCGGTTGGCCAAACTTCTCGATCAACCTTTGCCTGCGCATTGTTATATGGGTCGCACGAGCGCAAAGCGCCAGCAAATGTATCGCGGCCATAGCTGTAATTAATGCTGTTGCCATGGGGATCAACCGTCCGCGTGAGCATCCATTTGTAGGTTTCGAGGCGTAATTTATTCGAAATGCTACAATCATTCCAGCCCCACCAGAGATCATCTTGGAACTCATAGCGCGTGCCATCTTTGCTCCAAATTGTCCAGGTATAACGGGCTTGCGCTTGGCCATTGACAAACCCACCACGGCTGCTGGTTGAAACCCCATTTGCTGCAACCTGAACTTTCGCAAACGACTCATCGGTCATGCGCCATGCCCAATGGGTTGGGTTGCTGAGTTGGGGGTTTGTAACCAGCGCATCACCACGCATGAGATCGGATGCGATGCCATTGACACTTAATGAATAGTAGTTAATGACATTGGCGGTTGCAGGGTTTACGCTAATCACATTGGCACTGATTGAGCCGCTATCTAGGCTCCAATCACGCCCAACCCACCCGGCTTGTTGTTTTTTTCGCATTCCGCTGCGCCCATCGCTGCTGGTGCTATTGTAGGAAAGCGCGATATTTGGCTTGATTCCAGATGGGCCTGCAGGGACATCAATTGGGTAAGAGCTGGTTGCTGCCCCAGTAAAAAGGCTCGTTTGCCAAGCTTGTAAACTTGGCAAAAAGGCTTCCGCAGGGGTTGAACCATCACCAAGCTGATACGGCCCTTGGGCTGCAATTCGGGCTGTTACTTGGCGCTTAACCAAATCTAAATCGCTAGCTACCACTTCCCAGCGATTTTGCTCGGCAACATAATGATAGAGCGTTAAATCGGCTGCATCAATCCCTAAGGCAGTTAATTGAGCATCAGTGTAATTCCAGACCAGTGTTGTTGGGGTTTTAACTGCTCCTCGGCTTTGCAATGAGCTTGAAACAACAACTGGCGCAAGCCCACGTTGGGTTGGATGTACGGTTGATACATCGGTTGTCATCGTCCATGTAGGATTAACTGCTTTGCTTTCAGCGAGTATTACCCGCCCATCAGCAGAGGTTGTTGGGTTGGGATTGCGCTCGGCTGTGTTGGGAATGAGCACAAACCCACTATTGCTAGCGATTGGCTGGGCCATCTGGGGACTGTTGACTGTAGCAGTTGCAATAATTGCGCCTGCGGAAATATTTTTATTAGCTTGAACGCTTACTTCAAAATAATGTGATTTTCCTGGCTCTAACGTACTCAGTTGCCAGACCCATTCACTACCATTAGCGTTAAGTCCATCTTTTGAAATTGGGGTTACGTCTTTAGGAACAGGCAATGAAACAATGATATTTGATGCAGCAAGCGCTCCAACATTACGAATATCTACTTTAAATGTTGTAGTACTACCTACTTTGACGAAAGATTTTTCAGAACGTAGATTAATTGCAACGCTAGCATAGCGCGCAGCTTGATTAACCACAATTGGTTGTTGATTAGGTAATGCTTGATCTGGTGTGCGAACGTTTTCTTGGGCATTGATTGCTTGGCTAGGAAGCAAAGAAGTAGTTAATGCTGTTAATAAGGCAGCAGAAACAGCACGCTTAAGGCGTGAAGAAATTAACATAGAATTCTCTCAAATAAGAAAACATGCCAAGGTCAACAGAATTATGATTAATTGTAATCATAATCGTGTTATGCAAACATCATGGATAGAGTTAGCTACGGATTAACTTTATTTTTTTTGAATGAAGGTAGTTCTGTATTCTCTATCTCATCGTAAAGTCTGATTGTCTCAAAATCAAACCTTAAATAGACCTTCAACAATACTCTCAACTCTTGACTTATACCTCCCTTGCAATCTCTAATTTACTCATCAGTGCGATTATAGCAAAAGATTAACAATATGCAAGTGCGAATTGAGCAACGTTTCACGATCAGCATGTCCCATTTATTAATCAAGGCCATGCTGACCTGTTGCAGCTGGCTACACGTTACTTGAATCTTGAATTGGTATTGCTAAACGAGCAGTCGAATCAAATGCTACTGCAAACCACAGCAACACTAAGCCATATAATTTATACGAAAGCAGCAGTGCCCAAAAAATGCCATGATAACTGCGATCATAGAATGTCCATTGATTGCCAGTGCTCAAGCAAACCCAAGCCAAGCCATAGAAGCCAAAAATTGGCCAAGCTGGTAGTTTTTTGGTTTGTTGTACCCGCACCAAAAGTTGAAATAGCGGTATCAGCAATAGCACATGATAGTGAATCCACGTTGATGGCAAGACCATCAGCATCGTGATAATCCATAAGCCAAAGCCATTGGCCAAGGTCATTTTGCGGCTAAACCACCAAGCCAAGCCGCTAAAGACCGCCGCAATTAGGTAGGTCAGCAGTTTAACCGCTTGCGAGCTATCGGGAGTTAAGCCAATTGTTTGGTTGATGAGCCGATTGAGCCAGCCGTTCCAGGTTTGGTTTTCGACCCAGACCGTGCCGCCGCTGGTGGTTGGCAGCACATGCTGAACAAATTGGGCATGCACATCCCAACCTAAAACAAGCACACTCAGCGTCAGGATGGCGCTGCATGTCAGCCCAAAAGCTATGAGCGCACGCCAACGCTTGGCAATAACTGCTTGGGCTAAGAGAAATGCAGGATACAGTTTCAGCATGGTCGGAATCGCCAGCATTGCCCCAAACCATTGCCAACGCTCCTTGAGCAACGCAACAGTCGCAATCGCCAAGGGCAAAAGCATTAGCATATCAACTTGGCCATAGCGCAAGCTATCGTTGATCGGTTGAAAGACCAAGATCATCAGCCCAAGCCCGATCGCTGCCCACGAACGCCATTGCTGATGATAACCACGTAACAACACGCCGCTCGCAATCAGCATAATTACAAGGTTAAACACGCGCCACGATTGAATTGCAGGCGTAAATTTCAATAAGGTAAACGGAGCCATAAAAAAGACAAAAAATGGTGGATATTTGTAACTATTGCCAAATTGGTTGGCAGCAATTGCTGCAAAATCGTAAAGCCCAGTGCCTTGAAAATAATAGCTTGGGCCACGATATAAGGCTTTAAAATCATCAGCATAATCACGTTCAAAAACATAAATATACTTACGAATGCCATAACCAACAATGCCAACAATCACGAAAAATGCAATAATTTTGCTATAGCGTTGCGGAATAAATGGCATAATTAAGCCAAATAGCGAACCAACAACTGCTAAATTCCACCAATCAAGCCAATTTTCAACTCCATAAAACCACATCGAGTAGCCAGATAGGAGCAATATGCCAGCAATTAATAAAAAGACTATTTTCTTAACTGGTTCCCAATCTGTATCATATAGTTTTTGCATCCATGCAGTAAATACACAAAGAACAAAGCTGCCAATTGCGAGGCTAACTAAATGTGGCTCGATTAATCCTGCTTGCCAAATCCATAGGCTAATAATACTAATAATGCTGATAATACTTAGCCCAAGCATGAGCTGAAATTTGCCTGGAAATAGTTTGGTTAATACATAGAGCCATAATAACGGTAATAGTAAGACAACACCAAGCAAACCCAATGGTGGTAACGACCAAGCACTTTTGTTATTCCTAATCGTTAATTGATCGATCAATAAGCCCAGTTCACGATTATCTGTTCGTTCTTCAGGAATTAAGCTCTTAATTCCGATGATAACGTGGCCCCAAGGATTTGTATGCTGTGGGATGAGGATATGATAATTGCGAATTGCTAATGCTTCACTGCTAGAATTATTGATTTGGAGCTTTTGATTATCGGCAACCAGCAATTCAACTTGTTGCGCTTGCGGATTAACCGTGCCATTAAAGGTTAAAAGCGTTGAGCCATGCTGAAAAGGTATGGCAATTGTTGCATCGCTCTTCGTCCAACGATAATTAAATTGCTCATTCTTTTCAGGATCATTGAAGCCGCTGAAGCCATCTTGCTGCTTGCTCGCTCCAACATCAATTACAACGTGGCTCGCTTGATTCCAGCCAATGATCATTAAGCCAATTAAGCTGCTCCAGATTGCAATTAATAGATAGCGTTGCTGTTTTTTCAGCACTGTACTCAACACGACACCATGCTCCGCTAAATCAATACTATTTGAGCTATGATACCACGTTGAGTAGAATGCTTCGATCAAGCGAGCTATGCTACAATAGCTGCTTAGGACAATCTGCTAGGGCTGATATTATGCGAATCTGGGCTATTGCCGACTTGCACCTTGCTGGCGGGCAAGATAAACCAATGGATGTTTTTGGCGCTCATTGGCGCAATCATGCCGCAACCATTGCCAAGGCTTGGCACGAATGTGTTGCTACCGATGATTTGGTCTTGATCGCTGGCGATATTTCATGGGCGATGCACCTCAACGATGTGCGCGCCGACCTCGCTTGGATCGATTCACTGCCAGGCAAAAAGGTACTCTGCAAGGGCAATCACGATTATTGGTGGAGCAGCAAAAATAAGGTGCGTGCCATCTTGCCAGCCTCGTTGCAGATTGTCGATTGCGATGCGGTGATCGTTGATGAGATTGTGGTTTGTGGCACGCGCGGTTGGGCCGTGCCCGGCGACCGTGATTTTGATAAAACGACCGATCAGCGAATTTATGAGCGTGAGCTTGGCCGTTTAGAACGGGCCTTGGCCGGAGCACAAGTTTTGGCCGAGGATGTGCGCCCGATTTATGTGCTGCTGCATTTTCCCCCTTTCCGCGATGGTCAGCCGACCGAATTTGCCAAACGCATTGCGGCTGCCAACGCTCATGCCTGTGTTTATGGTCACCTCCACCAAGCAGAGCAATGGGCCAACGCCACAACTGGCCACGTCGAGAGCGTGTTTTATCAATTAACTGCCTGTGATGCCCTCGGCTTTACTCCTATCTTGCTTAATCCTAATCCTTAATTTTTCTAAAAATGCCTCTTGACAAGCTGATATTCCTTAACGTATCTTTACTTTGGGAGCGGTCTCAAATGAAGCTTAACCGTGATGCTGCTTAAACATTGTAGCCAAGCACCGAAGCATAAGGCGCATCGCACCTTGATCAAGGAGGATCGATGAACAGCCGACGACGGTACTGGTGGATGGCAGTGATGCTCGGATTGATGCTTGGGCAATTCGCTTGGTCGCGATCAAGCAGCGGTCAAGCAAATGCTCAAACGCTGCGCGCAGCTGCTGGCTCATTCTTAATTGGCAGCGCTGCTGATAGCGATTTTTGGAACTTTAGCGATGCTGCCCAATACGAGGCAATTTTGGGCGGCCAGTTTAATATTTACACCCCCGGTAACCAACTCAAATGGGATGCGGTGCATCCGCAACGCACAAGCTACAATTTTGCGCCTGTTGATCGGCATATTCAAATTGCCAAAAGCTATGGCCAGCAAATCCATGGCCATACCTTGCTTTGGCATCAGCAAAACCCAGGTTGGGTCGCCAACCAAACCTGGACAGCCAGCGAGCTAACCACCATTTTGTATGATCATATCGACACGGTGGTTGGGCGCTACAAAAATGACATTGCAATTTGGGATGTTGCCAACGAGGTTTTTGATGATAGCGGCGTTTATCGGCGCTCATTTTGGTATAACACCATCGGCCAAAGCTATGTAGAGTTGGCTTTCAAACGGGCGCGCCAAGTTGATTCCGATGTGGTGCTGATTTACAACGATTACAACATCGAAGAAATTAACGCCAAATCCAACGCTGTGTATGCCATGGCCAAAGACTTTTTGGCCCGTGGGATTCCAATCGATGGGATTGGTTTTCAGATGCACTTGCTTGGCTCAGGAATTAATTACAACAGCTTTGCCCAAAATATGCAGCGTTTTGCTGATTTGGGCTTGAAAATTTATGTCACTGAGGCCGATGTGCGCTTGCAATTGCCTGCAACCAGCGCCAGTTTGGCTCAACAAGCAACAGTCTATCAAAATGTGCTTGATCGTTGTTTGCGCCAGCCAGCTTGCCAAGCTTTTCAATTTTGGGGCTTTAGCGATAAATATTCATGGGTTCCGAGTACCTTTCCTGGTTATGGCGCTGCCTTGATTTACGACGAACAGTACAATCCTAAGCCAGCCTACACGGCGATTTACAACCGCTTATTGCAAGGGCGCAGCACTACGCCAACCCCAATTGCTACGCAAAATCCAAGTAACACGCCCACGGCTCAGCCAACCAATACGGCTGTGCCAACCAACACCCCAACAGCGAGTGCAACGCCAACTCAAGCCGTGCCGCAACCAAAGTTGATTTTGAGTGCGCCAAGCCAAGTGACGCTTGGGCAAGTGTTTACGCTAACCATTCAGTATGTAAATATTGGCTTGCAATATACGACGGTGACCAGCAGTCCTGCTGGCTTGGTGCAGCTCGATCCACCGTTGAGCATGCCCTGTAAATATAACCAGCACCCAACTCAATGCAAAAATATCACCTTCAAAGCAACTGCCTTGGGTACTGTGCAATTAAATGCGAGCGCAACGGGCGAAGTGCCAATTGCTGGGGGCGGCTGGACGTGGGGCGGGGCGCTGGCTCAAAATCCAGTCAATGTTATGATTGTAAATAGCACGCCAACAAATACTCCAACGCCCAGCCCAACGCCAACGCCCAGCCCAACACCCACTAGCAATGCTTGCAGTGTCAACTACACAATTGCTAGCCAATGGAATACTGGTTTTATCGGCAATGTGATCGTGACGAATGCCAGCAACACGCCAATCAATGGCTGGGCGCTCAATTGGAATTTTGCTGGTAATCAACAAATTATCAACGGCTGGAATAGCAGCTTAACCCAAACTGGTAATGCTGTGGTTGCAGGTAATCTTAGCTGGAATAGTGTGATTGCGCCGCAAGGCTCAACCTCATTTGGTTTCCAAGCCAGCTCTAGTGGCGCAAATGCAGTTCCAGCTAGCTTTATTTTGAATGGAGTTCCATGTAGCATCGTGCCGTAACTAACGCGAGCGCGACTTATTGACCTCGGCATAAAGCTATAATATGGTACCATGGAACGCATGGAAACCAACGACAAACCACGCGACTGGGCAGAAGAGCTGCGGCTGCGGGCGTGGGCCTTGCATCAATAAGGGTGGGTTCAAGCGCGTATTGCGAAGCTTTAGACCGTGAAATAGAGGACACAGATGGAAGCAGACAGCACGCACATGGCGACGTTAATCCCAGAACTTGCCCTCTGGAATGAGGGGCAAGGCATTGATGTAGACCAGTGGATCATCTGCGTCGGAAGTATGGAGCATGCGATTGGGTATACGCGCCTCTTCTGGCCGAGCTTCGTGCTGTTCGATGAGTGTATTTTCTTCGGTATGGTGGACGAACAGGTCTATCACAGCTGGCTTGACGAATGTCATGGCGATAAAACGGCAGTGGAGCGGGTGATGAACCATACGCATATTACAGACCTCTTTGACACTGAATCCGTAGCCCAGATTCGCTATTTGGGGCAACGTTTACAAGAGATGTGGCACGCGAAACTACGCTCTGAGTTTCCTGACCGCCTGATCACCGTCGAGTTTCACGAACCGGAGGACGAGAGCCTCATGGATTATCAAATTACCGTGTTTCAACCGCGGCAGTAGGTCTCTCCGAACTTAAGCACGTTATGCCGAGGTCAATAATGGAGCAAAGCCCCTCAGTTCTGTCGTGGACGAGGGGCTTTGCTTGCTAAGTTTTAAAGCGGAACGCCTTTGAGTTGGCTTGAATTCCATTGCAAAACATCGTGTTGGGCGTTGCATGGGCGCACCACTACCTCGGCCTGAATTTGCGCAACAATCTCATTGGCAGGTAAGTTGCTGCCAAGTTGGGTGATTTTGGCAGCGGCAAAAGCGGTCGCTAAACGTGCACTCGCTGCCAGATCCAGCCCTTGGGTTTGGGCTGCAACAAGGCCTGCAACCATCGCATCGCCTGCGCCGACAGTGCTTTGCACGGCAACGCTTGGCGGAATCGCCACCAAACTTTGTTCAGCATCAATAAATAACGCTCCATGCTCGCCCATCGAAATCACGACTATTTTGATGCCATGATTGAGCAGCTCGCGGCCTGCTTTTTCGGCTGCTTGTTCGCTGGTAAGCGGGTAGCCCACGAATTGCTCAAGCTCTGCAAGGTTGGGTTTGGCGATGGTTGGGGCAGCCGCAAGCCCATAGCGCAAGGCTTCACCACTAGTATCCAACACCACCTGCTTGCCTGCTGCCTGAATGATCTCGATCAATTGGCCGTAAATGGTGCTGGGAATGCCTGGCGGCACGTTGCCAGCCAAAATAAACCATTGATTATTTTCAGCAGCCAAGCGGGTGATCGTCGTGTGGATTGCTGCCAATTGAGCGTTGGTTGGCGTGAGGCCAGGCAAATTGATTTCAGTTGTGCGCTGGGTTTGTTGATCGCTAATTTTGATCCCAACCCGTGGCTGACCTGGAATCCGAATAAATTGATCGTCAATCTGTTTTTCGGCAAACAAGCGATCGAAGATTTCGGCGTTTTGGTCGCCTAGAAAGCCAGTTGCTACAACCTTATGGCCGGTGGCGGCCAAAAGTGAGGCGACGTTTACGCCTTTTCCCCCAGCATGGTTTTTCAGATCATAGGCGCGATTGACGGTTTCAAGCTGAAAATCGTTGATAAAAATCGTTTGGTCGATGGCTGGATTGAGGGTTAATGTCACAATGCTCATTATTGCTGTACCTCAGCAGCACAGCGCCATGCCTCTGCAGCTTGCGCCAGTGCTTATAAATTAGCTATTGTTGATTGTTGGCCTAAAGCCTGCTTTCAGGCTTAAAAATGAATGTAATCGATTACAAAGATTTTGTCAAAACAAATCGAACGTAGCGTATATTTTGAATCAGAGTCTAGATTGCCACCCTCATTATTTATGTAATCGATTACATTATAGCTCGGGAAATGCTGCTGGAATCTGCTATAATGCTGCAAGCGTTTTCAGCCCTGCAATCGACTACTGCCAAGGGGGAGTGAGCCATGTCCAGCATCAAAGATGTTGCCAAAGCAGCGAATGTTTCGACGGCGACAGTTTCGCGGGTGCTTGCCAAGCATCCTCATGTGCGCCCAGCTGTGCGCGAACGCGTGCTGGCGGCAGTGGCCCAGCTGGAATATCGGCCTAATTTGATTGCGCGCAACTTGCGCTCGCAGCAATCGAAAACCTTGGGCTTGATCGTTTCCGATATTCGCAATCCCTTTTTTACGGCGGTTAGTCGGGCGGTTGAAGATACAGCCTATGCCAATGGCTACAATCTGCTGCTCTGCAACACCGATGAGGATCCCGAAAAAGAGCTTCTGTATTTGCAATTGATGGGCGCTGAACAAGTGGCGGGCGTGATTTTCTCGCCCACCTTGCAAACCCTCAAGCGCTGGCATGAATTGCATTTGAACTTTCCAACGGTGTTGATTGATCGTTCGCTGCGCAGCGGCGATGTTGATGCGGTGTTGTTGGATAACGTGAGCGCAGGTGCAATGCTGGCTCAGCATGTGTTGCGCCAAGGTTATCGACGGATTGGGGCAATCTTGGGTGAGGCGAGCACAACTGGACGCGAACGCCAGCGCGGGTTCGAAGCTGCGTTACACGATGCAGGATTAAGTATCCAGCCTGAATATGTGCGTTTTGTGCGCCCACAGAGCGAGGCAGGCTACCACATAACGTTGGAGTTGTTGGCCCTGCCCGAGCCACCACAAGTAATCTTCACCAGTAATAGTTTGCTGACCGCTGGCGCGTTGCAAGCCATCCGCGAACAGGGTTTGCACATTCCAGCCCAAATTGGCTTGGTTGGCTTCGATGATACTGCTTGGGCCAGCTTGGTTCAGCCAGCGATCACCGTTTTAGCGCAACCAACCGATGAAATTGGGCGCTCGGCGACTGAACTGCTGCTGCAACGGGTTGCTGATCCCCAGCGGCCGACACGCAAAATTATTTTGCAAGGCGAGTTGATCGTGCGCGAATCGAGTATTGAACAAAGAGCATAGATGGGTTTTGGTTATTGGGGGCTGCGGATCGGTTCTGATCCACGAAGGACACGAAGGCTTGGAACCGCGAAGAACGCGAAGATGGGCTTTTGGCCACAGATTGGCACAGATTAGCTCAGATTATTAATATCTCAAAGCCAATAGCCATCTCTGATCCCTACTCCTATGCTCTATGTTCTATGCTCTATGTTCTTGATCTTCATCCCTCATAATTCATCCTTCATCCTTTTCGTTAGCCACAGATTGGCTCAGATTATTAATTTCTCATAGCCAAAAGCCCATAGCCCATAGCCATCGCTTCTCTGCGCCGCTGCGTTAAAAGCTGATCCACGAAGAGCACGAAGGTTGCGTTTGCCCTCGTCTAGTCCCCGACCCCCGACCCCTAATCCTATGCTCTCTGTTCTTTTTTGACTTTTGCTTTCTGACTTCTGACTTGCTTTGACTTCTCTTGGTGAGCCTGCTACCATGCCGAGGGGCTAAATAGCTTTGTTTAGCCATCTTGATTAATGCATTTACTCGTGCGGAGGTGCAATGAAGCTCCACGAATATCAAGCCCGTGACATCGTGGCTCGTTATGGCATTCCAGTTACAGGCGGCGGTGTTGCTGCGACGGCGGAAGAAGTTCAAAAAGTTGCCGAGCAAATTGGCGGCCCTGTGGCGGTCAAGGCGCAAGTGCATGTTGGCGGTCGGGGCAAAGCTGGCGGGATCAAGTTGGCCAACACGCCAGCAGAAGCCTTCGACGCTGGCAAAGCAATCTTGGGCATGGACATCAAAGGCCTGACGGTTGAAAAAGTATTGGTTGCCGAAGCAATCACCTTCGAAAAAGAAATTTACCTTGGGGTGATTTTGGATCGGGCGACCAAACGGGTTGTGCTGATTGCCTCATCAGAGGGTGGTGTTGAAATTGAAGAAGTCGCCAAAACCAATCCTGATGCAATTATCAAATTAGCAGCCGACCCATTATTGGGCCTGCAACCCTACCAAGCCCAAGAATTGGCCTATAGCATTGGCTTAACCGATGCTAAGCAAGCACGTCAATTCACCGCGATTGCCACTGGCTTGTATCGCGCATTTGTCGAAAACGATGCTGAATTGGCCGAAATCAACCCCTTGGTGGTGTTGCCAAATGGCCAATTGCAAGCCCTCGACTCGAAGATTGTGCTTGATGACAGCGGTTTGTTCCGCCACACTGAAGTTGCAGGTATGCGCGACATTGCTGGCGAACCAGAATCGGAAATCAAGGCTCGCGAAAATGGCCTGACCTTTATCAAGCTCGACGGCAACATTGGCTGTATGGTCAATGGCGCTGGCTTGGCAATGGCAACCATGGACGTGGTAAACCTCTTCGGTGGCGAACCAGCCAACTTCCTAGACATTGGTGGCGGCGCGAATGCCCAAAAAGTGGCAGCAGCGCTCGATATTATTCTCGACGATCCCAATGTTAAAGTCGTCATGGTCAATATCTTCGGTGGGATTACCCGCTGCGATGAAGTGGCCAAAGGCATCGTCGAAGCCCAAAAAATCATCAAGCGCCAAGTCCCAATGGTCGTGCGTTTGGTTGGCACCAACGAAGAAGAAGGCCAACGGATCTTGGCTGATGCCAGCTTAACGCCTGCTTCAACCTTGGCCGATGCTGCCCAAAAAGCTGTCGATATTGCCAAACAATAAGTTAGCAGAGTTGGGCTAACATCGCCTGAATCAGCTGGCGCTCGTGCAGATCAACACAATTGCGCTGGAGCTGTTCTAAGCTGGTTTGCCAATGCAGCAGGGTTTCGGCTCTGGCGCTTGGCAAGCGTTCGCACCATGCCAAATCACGGGCACACAAAGCGAGCTGGTGCTCAACTTCGCTGTAGCGTGGCGCAACACTCGGCAAGCGTAGGCTTTTGCCCTCAGGATAAAACGTATCGGCAACCAACTCATGCGGTTCGAGCCGAAACAACCCTGCGAGCAAAATAACTGTGCGTTCCGACGGCGTGGCCAAACCCATTTCAAAGTGGGAGATCGCCACCCGCGAAAGCGCCAAGCGATCAGCGAGGGCTTGTTGAGTCCAGCCATGCAACGCCCGTAAACGGCCTAAACGCTGGCCAAAAGATTCTGGCATTGAGCACTACTCCTACGCAGATTGAGCTTGATCATACTGCACATTCGCCATAGTGATTGCTAAGCAACTTAGCAGTCGCCGCAACCATATCGATGTATGCTAGGCCGAGATTAACCTAGCCTAGATCGAATGAGGATAGCATGACCAAGAAAGTCGCATTGGTGACCGGCATTACCGGCCAAGATGGTTCGTATTTAGCTGAACATTTGCTCGCCCAAGGCTATCGTATCGTTGGCATGGTGCGCCGTTCGAGCACAGTTAATTTCGAGCGCATCAAACATATTCAAGATGATATCGAACTGGTCACGGGCGATTTGCTCGATGAAGTTTCGTTAATTAATTTGCTGCAAACCTATCGACCTTCCGAGGTTTATAACTTAGCAGCGCAAAGCTTTGTCCAAACTTCGTGGGCGCAACCAGTCTTTACTGGCGAAGCCACCGCCTTGGGCGTAACCCGCATTCTCGATGCAGTGCGCACGGTCGATCCGTCGATTCGCTTTTATCAAGCTAGTTCGTCGGAGATGTTTGGCAAAGTGGTTGAAGTGCCGCAAACCGAAAACACACCCTTCTACCCACGCTCACCCTATGGCGTGGCCAAGGTTTATGGCCACTGGATCACCGTCAACTATCGTGAAAGCTACAACATGTTTGCTTGCTCAGGCATTTTGTTCAATCACGAAAGCCCACGCCGTGGCCGCGAGTTTGTGACCCGCAAAATTACCGATGCAGTGGCACGGATTAAGCTTGGTTTAGCGACTGAATTACGCTTGGGCAACCTCGAAGCCCAGCGCGATTGGGGCTTTGCTGGCGATTACGTCAAAGCCATGTATCTGATGTTGCAACAAGATCAGCCTGATGATTTTGTAGTTTCAACTGGCGAAACCCACTCGGTGCGCCGCTTCTGCGAAATTGCCTTTGGCCATGTTGGCTTGAATTACGCCGACTATGTGAAATTGGACGAACGCTTTATGCGGCCTGCCGAAGTCGATTTGTTGATTGGCGACCCAGCCAAGGCCAAGCGCGTCTTGGGCTGGCAACCAGAAACTCCCTTCGAGCAACTGGTGACCATGATGGTCGAAGCCGACCTCGAATTATTGAAACATGAATACCGTATTTCATAAGGATGAAGGATGAGGGTTGAAGGATGAAACTGCTTGATTACCAACATTTCATCCTTCATCATTCATGCCTCATCCTTGCATTTGTCAAGGAGGACATTTCCATTGAGTATTTTGGCTGATAAAAATACCCGCCTGATTGTGCAGGGGATTACAGGCCGCGAAGGTGAGTTTCATTCGCGCCAAATGCTGGAATATGGCACAAATTTGGTCGGTGGGGTTACGCCTGGTCGTGGCGGCCAAAAAGCCGTCGATGGCCGCGTGCCTGTGTTCAACACCGTCAAGCAAGCTGTTAAGGAAACTGGCGCAAACGCAACCGTCATTTACGTGCCAGCCGCCTTTGCTCCCGACGCTGTGCGCGAAGCCGCCGATGCTGGCATTCCCTTGATCGTCTGTATTACCGAAGGCGTGCCAGCCCTCGATATGGTGTCAACCTACGAGTTTGTTAAGCTCAAAGGCTCACGTTTGATCGGGCCAAACTGCCCCGGTTTGCTCACTCCTGGCGAAGCCAAATTGGGGATTATCCCCGGCTCAATCGCCAAGCCCGGCCCCGTTGGCGTGGTTTCAAAATCAGGTACCTTGACCTATGAAGCAGTCGATGCTTTGACCCGCATTGGTTTGGGCCAAACCTCAATAGTTGGGATTGGCGGCGACCCCATTATCGGCACCAACTTCATCGATGTTTTGGCGATGTTCCAAGCTGACCCAGCCACCGAAGCCATCGTTTTGATTGGTGAAATTGGTGGGAACGCTGAGCAAGATGCAGCCGCCTTCATCAAGGAAAATGTCACTAAGCCAGTCGTATCATTTATCGCTGGTCAATCGGCCCCTCCAGGCAAACGCATGGGCCACGCTGGCGCAATTATCGGCGCTGGTGGCGAAGGCACGGCTCAAGAAAAAATCGCCGCCTTGGAAGCAGTTGGTGCGAAAGTTGCCAAATTGCCCACCGATATTGCTAAATTGGTCGCCGAAAGCCTCGGCAAATAAGCCAATTTGTTGGCATAAAAAAACCACTCCAGCAATTGGAGTGGTTTTTTTGTTTGCGATACCAAAAGCCCCGCTGAAGGAATTAACCTTTTACCCCGCCCAAGGTTAAGCCACCAACGATATATTTTTGCAGCGCTAAGTAGACAATCGAGACTGGCAGCGAAATCATAATCGACATCGCCGCGAAGTTCGACCACGAAACCGTGGTGTATTGGCCGGTCATGGTTTGCAAGGCAATTGCCAAAGTGTAATTTTCGGCCTTGTTGATAAAACGCGCCGTCAAGGCAAATTCAGTCCAGCCAGCCATAAAGCCAAGGAAGGCAGTTACAGCCAGCGCTGGGGTTGCCAGCGGCAGGATGATCCGGAAGAAGATTTGGTTTGGCGAAGCGCCGTCAATAATCGCCGCTTCTTCCAATTCCTTGGGAATCGTATCCAAATAGCCTTTGAGATTCCAGATCGCAAACGGCAACGCGCCTGAGATCATCGCCAAGCCTACGCCATACAGCGAGCGGCCAAGGTCAAAAGGTTTGGCATTTTTGGGAATATCAATCCCGAGGCCACCCCATAATAATAAGCCAGCCACCGCCAAGCCCCCAAAGACTACAGCGATTGAGCCAGCCCTAAAATCGTCGGAGCGAATCCGCGAAATCGTCATCAAGATCAAACTTGTGACAATTAAGCCTGCCAGCACAAAATAGATAATACGTAGCACTTCAAGGCTCGTGCGAATTTTGGCCAACATCGCGAACAATGGCGCAAGCGTAGCAATCCCAGGCATCAGCAAAATAAAACCAATGCTCAAGAACAGAAACTTACGACCTACAAAGTTCAAGCGCGAGAATGCATAGGCTGCGGCAACCCCGATCATCACTGAGAAGAATGAAACGCCAGCTGCCAAGAAAAAGCTATTGCCCATCAACTTCCAGAACGAAATATCGCCAGCAGTTTTTGAAAGCGGCTGATCAATCACCGCTTGATATGAGCTAAACGAAATTGACTTCGGAATGAGTTCAAGCGTGCTTGACCGTTGGCTACCTGCTTCCTTGAACGAAAGCGTGACGATCCACATAATTGGGAATAACACCGAAACTGCGACCACCAAGCAAAATACTTGGAGTAACAGTTGTTGCCACCATTCCAATTGACGGCCAGCACCGCGCCCACGAGCAAACAGGCCTTTGCGGCTGGTCGATTGTGTAATAGATGAATTAGCCATCATACGACTCCGCTACTCGTGAAATCCGGGCAGTAATTGCCGAGATACAGCCAAGAATAATAAAGATAAAGACGCTAAATGCTGCGCCAATCCCAAACAGCGAGTTACCATTGATCAGTTTATAGGCTTGGGTTACCAAGATTTCGGTTTGGCCGAGCGGGCCACCACCACTGATGAAGTAAATCACGTGGAAGAGATTGAAGGTTTGGATAATCCCCAAAATGGTTGCTGGCACCATCGCGGGGCGCAGCAAGGGCAGCGTAATCGTCCAGAATTTATTCCAGCCAGTTGCGCCGTCGATCGAAGCTGCTTCATACAATTCTTTGGGAATACTTTGCAGCGCGCCGGTGGCCACAATCGTCATAAACGGCCAGCCCAGCCAAATATTGGCAATCAGCATGGCAAAATATGAGAGTGGCAAGCCAAAGGCAACCGGATCAACCCGTTGCAGCCAATCGATCCCAGCCTCAGGAAAGGCTGGCCCAAGAAAAATCTTGAGAAACAGATTGACAGCGCCTTCTTTGGCATCGAACATATTGCGCCAAATCGTAGCAATAACCAGCTGAGGCAGCACCATCGGCAAAATATAAATTGCGCGATAGATCTTTTTAAACCACAAACCCTCGACGTTCAACATAACCGCGATGACGATCCCCAGTGAAACGTGAAAAATCACATTCGAGAATGTCCACCAGATGTTGAACCCCAAGGTGCGCCAGAAGCGAAAACTATTCAAGTCGGCATCAACGGTTGCCAACTTATCTTGCAAAATCAAGCGATAGTTTTCGAAGCCAACATAATTGGGGGCTTTATAGTTCGCAACGTTTGGGTTAATGCTGGAAGGGCCGAAATCGGTCAGCGACATCCAGAATTGATAGACGATCGGATAGAACGTGATGATCGCCATCACGATCAGAGCGGGAAAAAGATAGGTATACGCTGTGCGTGAACTTCTGGTGCGTGCCCACCACGATTGGCGTGGGATGGCGCTATCACTAGCACGCTCGACGCTACTTTCTGCCGATGCCATGGCGGTGCTCCTTTGCTGACAGGGGCGGGGTCGGATTGATTGGTATCGCGTGAGCGAGGAACAGGGTGCAAGACTACGGCATCGTTTACAGCACTATCTTTGGTAAGTCCACCATAGCCTTGGCGTGGCCCGTTCCCTCTCGAGGAAGGAACGGGCCGCTGGTTGCCTTATTTACCGTTGGCGAGGTCCATTGCAGCACAGGCATCGGTGATAGCCTTGGTTGCTTCTTCGCCGCCGTCAAGAGCCTTGGTCAATGCGTCACCAACTGGTGTCCAGAAGTTACCAAGCTCTTTGTCTTGTGGGCGAGCATAGCCGGTTGAAGCGGCTTGGCTGAAGCCCAAGACCAAAGCATCGGTTGGAACAACATTGATGTCGGTTGGCACGTGGCCAGCTTGTTCGGTGTACAATTTTTGTGATTCGGTGTTGGTCAAGTACATTGCCAAGGCAACTGCACCTTCAACATTTTGGCTGTTGATGTTGACATAGAAACCGTCAACACCGGTCAATGGACCAGCAGGACCTTTTGGCCCAGCAGGCATTGGAGCTACAGCCAAGTTTTCGCCCAAATCTTTTTGGTAGTCGGCCAAAACCCATGGCCCGTTGATGATCATGTCTGCTTTGCCTTCGCGGAAAGCAGCATCAGCGCTAGGACCATCGGTGAGGAAGGTTGCGCCGGCAGCTTTGAGGTCTTGCAAATACTTGAATGCTTCGCCGCCACCGTTGGTCAAGCCACAGGCTTTATCGGCGGTGAACAAGCTAGCACCGAAGGCTTGGAAGAAGCCAAAGTTGTGGTAAGCGCTTTGGTTCAAGACCAATTTCTTGCCATCTTTGACCATTTGCAACAACTCGTCGGTGGTGGTTGGTGGGGTTGCGATGGTTGATTTGTTGTAGTACAAGGCTACAGCTTTGTATGATTCTGGAATCCCGTACAGCTTGCCATCAACCGACATACCGGCAACGCCAGCTGGGCCGATATTGGTCAAGTTTGCTTTGTAGGCATCGAGGTCGGCCAACAAGTTTTTGCGAGCCAAATCGCCCAAGCTATCGTTTGGAGCCAAGAACAAGTCTGGGCCGCTGCCAGTGGCAACGTCGTTTTCAAACTTGCTGAATACTTGATCGAATGGTACTTGCAACACGGTGATGTTAGCATCTGGGAAAGCGGTTTTGGCGTTTTCGATCAACGTGGTTAACGTTGCATCTTCGCTGCCACCAGTGCTATAGGCGTGCCACAAGGTAATATCGCCAGTTGCTACCATGCCACCAGTGGTTGGGGCGGTGGTTGCAGCGGCGGTTGCTTCAGCAGTTGCTTCAGCGGTTGCATCTGTAGTTGCGGCGGTTGGTGCGGCAGTTGCATCTGCTGCGGTGGTTGGTGCGGTGGTTGGTGCGCTGGTCGCTGGGGCCGTGGTTGGGGTTGAGCTACCACAGGCTGCCAATAAACCGACCATCATCACGCTGACGAGCAGGAAGCTCATAAATCGCTTCATTGCTGTACACTCCTTTGTACCAAATTAGGAAATCTGTACCGTGCCGATTAGGGCGAACAGGTGAATATAATCTCGTGGCGTTGGCCACGATCCGTCAAGGGCAATGGTTAGCTTGCCAACGACCCAACTTCGTTGGAATGCACGCCTAAGGTGGCGGGCCGTTCCAAGGCTGGCGGCGCAAATAAGCGCTCGGTGGCAAGGGCTGCGGCTCCCAAGGCTGCAACGTTGCGGCCTAGTGCGCCGGGCACAATCGAGGTATTATTCACAGCAATCGATAACGCTCGGCGCGCTACGGTTGCCCGAATAGTCTCGATCAATAACGGTGAGGTTTCCGGAATAACCCCGCCTATGACAACCCGATCGGGGTTGAAGATATTAATGATACTGGCGATTGCTACCCCAAGATAGTGGGCAGTGCGCCGCAAAATAGCTTGAATTTCGGGGCTGCTCTCAGCTTTGCGCACCAAGGCATGCACATCGTCATCGGCATTAATTAGCTTTTGCTCACGCGCCAGCCGTAAAACCGTAATTTGTGATGCCAGTGCTTCCAGCGAGCCAGCATTGATTGGCCCAAATGATTCGTCGTTTTCGACGCTGAGCGTGGTATGGCCAACCTCGCCAGCACTGCCAATCGAGCCACGAAATAGATGACTATCAATAATCAGGCCAGCGCCAATCCCGGCGCTACTCATATATAAATAGACCATGTTTTGTGCGCCTTGGCCAGCGCCCCAGCGATATTCGGCCATGGCTGCCAAGTTGGCATCGTTATCAATTGATACGGGTAAGCGGAAGGTTTGGCTTAACTCTTCGCGAATCGGCACATTATCCCAGCCAGGCATAACTGGCGGCGCAATCGTGCGCCCATTGCGAAAATCGAGTGGGCCAGGCACGCCAACCCCAATCGCACTAATTCGGCCCCGACCAACTGGCGATTCGGTCAGCATCGTGCTAATTAATTGTTTGATCAGCGGCATGCCAACCGTGGGGCCATCATTGACATTAAAGGAGATTTGGCGACGTGAACAGATGCGAGCGTTCAAATCGGTAATAACAGCGCTCACGGCGTTGCGCGAAACATCAAGCCCAATAATATAATTAGCTTGATAATTGAATTCGAGGATGATTGGCCGACGGCCACCTTTTGAAGTTCCAATCCCGGTTTCAGTTACCAAGCTGGCTTCAATTAGATCGTTGATGATGCTCGAAACCGTTGAACGACTTAACTTGGTATGCTTAGCAATATCGGCTCGCGAAATTCGTCCTTCACGCCGAATTAACTGGAGTACCAGGGCGCGGTTGAGTTCTCGCATCAAACTCAGATCAGCTGTCAGTGCCGAAGGACGATTCATTTGGAAGCTCCTACTTGGTAAGTGGCTCCGATTTTAGCAACTATTTGGTACTTTGTCAAGACAACAAACAAACATAAGCGTTTTATTATAGAATGCGATTTAGGCCATTCTAAGGCTTTAAATCGCAACTGAGGCTAGGCGTTATGGATGATCGATTATCAATCCGCTTGGAGCAATCGCTCGATTTTTGTATTAAATGTAATATTTGCACCACGGCATGTCCGGTTGCAGCCGTTACAGATCTCTTTCCTGGCCCGAAATATGTTGGGCCGCAAGCCGCGCGCTTCCGCCACGATCAGGCTGAACACTCGCCCGATCATTCGGTCGATTATTGCTCTGGCTGTCGGGTTTGCAACGAGGTTTGCCCAACTGGGGTGCCAATTGCCGAACTCAATGCCCGTGCGCGAGCACAGATGGTACGCGAAAACGGCTTGCCCTTGCGTAATCGCATGCTTGGGCGCTCGGAGTTGCTAGGCATGCTTGGTACACCCTTCGCACCGCTCGCCAACTGGACGATGACCAATCGGCCAATTCGTTGGTTGATCGAAAAGCTGTTTAAAATCGATCGGCGCGCGCCGCTGCCACAGTGGGCTGGCTATACCTTGCGCGGTTGGGCGCGCAAGAATCTGCCTCGGGCTGCCACGCCCTTGCGTTGGACGTATGGCCTGCGTTCTTGGCTTAGCAGCACTGCGCTTGTGCCGCTCGAACAACGCCGCTTGATGCAAAATCAAGCCCAACAGCAAACAGCTGTACCAACAATCTCGCGTAAAGTGGTCTATTTTCATGGCTGCTCAACCAATTATTACGAGCCACACGTTGGCAAAGCTGCGCTTGAGGTTTTGAACCGCAATGGCTGCGAGGTTGTGTTGGCTAATCAAGGCTGTTGTGGCTTGCCCATGCTTTCGAATGGCGAGTTTAATGCGGCGCGACGCTATCATGCCGCCAATGTACGTTCGCTGTTGCCATGGATTCGCCAAGGCTATGTGGTGGTGGGAACCTCGACCAGCTGTACCTTGACGCTCAAAGATGAAGCGCCCGAATTGTTGGGTTGGCATGATCCCGAGGTTCAGTTGGTGGCCGAACAAACCTACGATATTTTCGAATATTTGCGTTTGCTCGACCAAGCAGGGGAATTTGATCGCAACTTGGGAGCGATTGAAGAAACGTTGCCTTATCATCCGCCATGTCAATTAAAAGCTCATCGGATTGGCCTGCCAGCCCGTGATATTTTGGCCCATATTCCAAGCTTGAAGATTGATCGCAGCCAAGCTGCTTGTTGTGGTATCGCCGGAACCTATGGCTTGAAAACTGAAAAATATGGCATTGCAATGGATGTGGGCAAGCCCTTGTTTGAGTGGGCCAACGCCCATGCTGCCGATACCGTGCTCTGTGATAGCGAAACTTGTCGCTGGCAAATTAGCCACGGGACGGGGTTGGAAACCCGCCATCCCGTGGAGTTGCTAGCCGAGGCCTATCGCCGCTTTGATCAACAGCGCCACCTTAAATGACGTTGGTTTCGACTTTGGCCCGCCATGCCGCATGGACATAGCCACCTTCGCGGTCGGAATGTTCGATGCGTTCAAAACTAGCGCGGGCTGCATCAACTTGGCCCAACGAGCGTTGGAGTTGGCCGATGCGATAGAGTAATTCTGCTTGTTGGGGAATTGGACACCCATTCAAGAGCAATTCTGCTTGATCCAAGGCCAATTGAACTTGGCGCTCCTCGTTGGCCAAGAATGCCAATTCGGCGCGCGCAACATACAGGCTGGCTTTGGCAGCAACATGCGGAGCCAAGGCCAAGCCTGCTTCGATCCATTGTTTAGTGGTTTGGCTGGCTTCATCAAAATGCAAGCTCAACAAGGCATTGTGGCTATAGCTCAAGGCCAATTGCTCATCCAACACCAAGGCCATGCTGGCATAATGGCGGGCTTCGTTCCAATCGCCGTGGGCAGCGAGCGCCCGGCTCATTTCTAAGTAAATTGGTGCATGGAAGGGATACAATTGATCGGCTCGTTCGATGGCTTTGATGGCGGCTTCGGTTTCGCCTTGGGCCAATTGAATCGAACCCATGGCCAACCAAGCGTCAGCCGAATCGGGATAAATCCGCAGTGACCACAAGACCAAGCGTTCTGCTTGGGCATACGAACCGTGCGACCAAGCGCGACCTGCGTACCAAACTAAAGCGATGCGAGCAACGAATAAGCCAATCAACAATTCGCTGAGCAAGGCTACGCCAACTGCTTGATTGGTTAAAAAGTACAAGCCACAGAGCGCTGGAAACACCACCAATTCTGGCATGAGCATCACCGCCCGACCAACCCGTATTCCCGTGGTTAGATGTCGTCGTTCCTGCCGTTGCGCCGTCATGATTGTTGCCATAGCTCAACCCCTTATTACATATACTCGTATCGGGGTTAAGTATCGCTCAAGGTTGTGACAATCAGTGTCACAACCTTGAAAAATTTGTGCTATTTTTCTAGGCTCCACGCCACTGCTGCTTGGCCATGCAACAGCGTTGTATCGAAGAGTGGTACCTCGCAATCAGCTTGGTTAATCAACAAACCAATTTCGGTACAGCCCAAAATAATGCCTTCTGCGCCAGCCGCCACCAAATCGTTGATGACCGCCAAATAATAGGCTTTTGAGCGCGCTTCGATTTTGCCAAGGCACAATTCATCGAAAATAATCCGATGCACTTCATCGCGTTGTTCTAAGCCAGGCGTAACGACCCCTAAACCATAGCGTTCGCGCAAACGCCCAGCATAAAAATCATGTTCCATGGTGAAGCGCGTGCCAAGTAAGCCAATTGTGCGCAACTGTTGGGCTTGAATCGCTGCCGCAGTTGGATCGACGATATGGATAAATGGCACTTCAACTGCTTGCTCAATCGCCGTGGCCACTAAGTGCATGGTATTGGTACAAAGCACAATACACTCTGCGCCAGCAGCAACCAAATTGCGGGCAGCTTGGGCCAAAATCTCACCAGCGGTTTCCCATTGATCGGCTTTTTGCAAGGCGGCAATTTCGGCAAAATCGACCGAATAGAGCACGCATTTGGCCGAATGTAAGCCGCCAAAGCGCTGCTTGATTGTGTTGTTGAGCACCTGATAATAGCTGACACTCGATTCCCAGCTCATCCCACCGATCATGCCAATCGTTTTCATACAATGCTCCTTCGCACTAGGTTCAAACACAATTGGAGCAATGGTTGGTTGGCCATATGCTACGCCGCCTATCATACGCGCTTTTTGCTCAGCGTTGGCAGCCTCGCTTTTGCGACAGTTCTACAACAAACTTGGGATTGGTTTATGACAGCTCACATCTATGCTCAAATTATGCATTTTTTGAACCTAGGAGCATTGCTGTGAACCAGCTTCAATCAGCCCAAGCAGCCAAATCAGGCCCGAAAATCATCACATTTTTACTCATCACCACCGTGTTGACCACAATTTGTTACGCTTTTTTAGTTGGCCCAAATCCACAAGCGGCGTTTGGCTTAGGCGTGATATTTAGCCCAGCTTTGGCTGCAATCGTCACCCAATTAGGCTTTGAACACAGTTTAAAAGGCTTAGGTTGGAAATTCGCGCCAGCCAAAGATTTATTGCTAAGCTATGGTTTGCCGTTGGCTTATGGTTTGTTGGTGTATGGTGTGGTCTGGCTGAGCGGCATTGGTGGATTTTCGTTGCAAGCCTTGGCAACCCACGTCGGTTTAGCCACGCCGCTAACAATTGGCGCATTCTGGGCTTATCTGGGCGAGACAGCAACCGTGGGCATTTTGCGTTCGGCCTTGCTGGCCTTTGGCGAAGAACTGGGCTGGCGCGGTTTTTTGGTGCCTGAGTTGCTGAAACGCTATTCGTTCGCCGCAACCGCAACCATCAGTGGCGTTATTTGGGCAATCTGGCATTATCCAGCAATTTTGCTGGTCGAATACAATAATGCTGGCGCGCCATTGTGGTTTGGCTTGCTCTGTTTTACTGGTTTGGTCATCGGCCTGAGTTTTGTGCTGACGTGGCTGCGCATGAAAACAGCCAGTGTTTGGCCCGCAGTGCTGTTGCATGCCAGCCATAATATTTTTATCCAAACCGTTTTCAATCCACTGACCAGCAAAAATAGCATCACACCGTATGTGATCGACGAATTTGGGCTTGGTTTAGCAATTGTGATTGGTTTGGGAGTCTATATTGCTATAAAATGGGATAAGTTTCAATAAAATCATCGCGTTTAATAATTCGATTAATTGGGTAAATAAACTTATAGTAAAATACAATAATTTCATGGCGATTTTTAAGTCCGGTTTTTTGTAAGATTCTGGCAACAAACCCTTCAACAGTTCGTTCACTCAGTTGAAATTTTTCGGCGATCATACGATTGCTCAAGCCAGCACAGATTTCCATAAAGATACTATATTCTCTTTTGGTAAATTCTTTAATTGTTTGATAATCGAATTTACAAAAATAACTGTATTTTGCAAGTAGCTCGTTGAGCAGTGCATTTAAATCCCAATCGTTGATGCTATAAATACGATATTGTTTGATTTTCAGAAAGGCTGTTGAAGGTTTGTTAAAGATGAAAAGAATATCAGTTTGCGTTGGAATATGTTGAAGATCATCGATCAAATGATATTGAATATGGAAAATGTCTGATAGCAGGGCAAGCCATAATGTTGCTGCAAACCCATGTTCAGCACACATGGTAATCTGAAGATAATCTCTCATCACAACCTCACAATTAAATTAGCATTAAAAATTAGGTGTTTGTACGCTAGCGAGGATGCTGCCACCACTATAACATACTACTTAACTATTGCTCAATACTGACAGTAGTGTATGTAGTGAGGAAGGCTTCAATGGTGAAACGGTTAGGATTGCTCAGCTGCTTGTTCCTGATGCTCAATTTATTTTCGCCGAATCCAGTTTCGATTGAGGCAAATGAATTGCCTCAATCAAATCAAATTATCCAAAGTGATTGTGATAATCATGAAACGCCAATTAATGCTGAACTCCCAACGCCTGCATTAGGAAAATCGCCCACAACTGGTCGCGAAATCAAAGAAGAAGCATTTAGCGGCCCAACGTGGATCAAACATGATGAACGATTAAATTCAGACTGTGCCAATGATCAACCGAATCATGCTGCATCAGCAATGCATTTTCATTTTGCCGATGCAATTACTGGCCGTTGGGATGGTTTTTATACAATTGATTTAGGGCGTGGTTGTGTCGGGCCGTGCACTTTATCGGCCTCAGAATCGCAAACTTGGAGCCATAAATTTGGGGTGAGTATTGGCTTTGATAAAGCACCAATTAAAGGCACAGTTGGCTATGATGTAACGTATTCATCAAGCCAAACATTTACCTATAGCTTTCCTGTGGCGGCTGGCGAGCGCAAAGTCGTCAAATATGATGATTTTTACCATATTACCGATATGAATGTGCATACAGACTGGTACACCTGTGCAATTCTCGGCGGTGGGACATGTTTCTTCTCGCATCGTGAAGATGGAACGGCATGGGCAGGCCAATGGTTTACCAGAATCTTTAAGTCAGTACCTTTTTAGTTCAAAGTAAAACTAATTTTAGGCATTGTAATTATCTTGAATTTAAGATAATCACAATGCCTTAACTGCTTTAACAGGAGGCATAATGTTACGTTTTATACGAATATGGATTCTATCTATATTTCTATTAAGTGGTTGTGCAACCCAAGCACCAAACGACGCTTGGTATAGATCTGGGCGCTATGCAGTGCAATTTATTGGATTAATTAGCGCGAAAGCCCATGAAGTTGTGCCAATTCAGCTCGCGTTTATTGATGTTGGCGAACCGCGCCGGAGCAGCGAAATCCAATTCAATCAATTAACCTTGTTGAGTGATAAAGGTGAATTATCCACCCAATCAGTCACGCTTACGCCATCGCCAGCCACAACCAACTATCGCTTTTTTTCAGTGTTGGCGATGCTTGATGGGCTTGAGCCAGGTATGTATCGGTTTAGCCAAGTGCGCTATGTTGATGAACAGCAACATGAGCAAACACTCAGCGTTGGCGATTGGGAGCTAAGCATCCTTGATTTGCCAACTGCGCCGCTCAAAATGGGCAGCCATAGCGTGCTGACGGTTGGCAAACCAGAGCGTTTTGAGGTTGAATTGATTAATCCAACGGATCAATCGATTCGCGTGTTTGATAGCACGATCAACAGCTCGACCTATCCGCTTTCTGCAAGCCTGCATTTGGCGCAAGATGGAGCTACTGCGATGCAACCAGTGCTTGGTGATGCTCCACCGCAGCCGATTCAACCTTTATCCAGCGTAACAATTGAGCTTCAACCGCAACAAACCCAAACCATTTTTTTTCAACTGCATGGAATCGAGCAATTACCAACTGAGTTTTTAGTCATTCAACCGCTGCTGAGCTATCAACAAGCGCAAAACCCGCGCCAACAATTCATTTTGCCGCTCCAAGTTTTCTCGCCGCCATTTCTTGATGATGGGGCAGTGCTGAAATACCTTGATTTCTTACCAGTTGGCGCTTTCCATGAGTAAATGATTGATTCAATCGCCAAAGTAAGCTTATTTGAGAAACAACAAAACAGCATTATTCGTATTGTTTGATACTAAGCATTGATGTTAATGCTACGGAGAGTGAAGATGCTTTTCAAACGTGGATTAGGTCGATCGCTACAGTGTATCGCGTTGTTGGGTTTGGTTTTGCTCAGCAGTTGTGGCCAGCAAACGGCGGACGTGGCTTGGCCTAAACCCGGGCGCTATGCAATCCAGTTTGTTGGGGTGATTACCGCGAGCACCCATGATCTTGTACCAATGCAGCTAGCATTTATTGAGGTATGCGACCCATGGCGTACAAACGAGTTACACACCCAAATAAATAACTTAACTATGTTGAGTGATAAGGGTGAGTTAACAGTTCGCGCGGCATCCTACTCGCCACCCGACCCCACATCGCCCGACTATCGGTATTCTACAGTGAAGGTAAGTCTCAACGAACTTGAACCAGGAACCTATCGATTTAGCCAAATGCGCTATCGTGATGAAAATAAACAAGAGCACATAATCACGATTGGTGATTGGGAATTGATCATTATTGATTCGCCACCAGCACCACTTAAACCCGATTATCTTAATGTGATAGGAGGAGAATTCCGAGACCATTTTAGTGTTACCTTAGCAAATACAAGCACGCAGATGATTCAATTGTTTGATACACCAATCAAAAGTTCCAAGTACCCAATTTCATCAACGCTCCATTTGGCTCAACAGATATATGATGGGAGTGGTTCACCAGTTCCTGTTCCTGCGAACAAGCCATCATCATCAAGTGTTTCGAGCATTGATATTCAGCCACAACAAAACCAAGCTATTGCTTTGCAACTATATGGGCTTGAACAATTACCAAGCAAGTTTGTGGCAATTCAGGCGGCAATTGAATACAAACAGGGTCAAGCCCCTAGCCAAATGTATATTTTGCCATTGCAAGTGTTTTTACCTCCATTTGAGAACGATCAAGCGATTAAGCAATACCTTAGTACATTGCCAGCGGATGCTGCTCAACAATAAAACAAGACTCCTACCTATTTGGGTAGGAGCCTTATTCGTTATAAAACAGGCGAGATAAAGGTTGGTAGCTCGGTTGTGGGGTTGACCATGCCGCGAAAAAGTTTGCCATAGAATGCGGCAACAACTTTGATATGGCCAAGAATGCGGGTATTGAAATTGTGGAATTCTTCGCTTGGCACTAAAAGCTCGCGATGGCGGCGGCGCAGGCCAACCGATTTCACCGCAAATTGGCGCGCATATTGCTCGCTAATTTCAAATTCGGCCACAAAACCTGCATAGCCAGCATCAACCTCGCGGGTTTTAATATCTTTGGCTATGTGACTCGCATAATCCAAGTTGAGAATTGGATAGGCAATTGGTGGCTCGGCCAATTGTGCTGGGAATGAACGATAGCCCGCTTGTGCAATTAACGTTAATTCTTGTAACCCAACAGGTCGATACAGGATCATTTGCTTGTCCTTTCCCTTGTTCCACCAAGGCATGCTTGTCAGAAGCTATAACGTAGTCTCAAAAGGTCTTTCTGGCTGAAATTTATTCCACATCTATTTAGATACAGATTAGGCTTTAATTTTGTATGAGAAACGCTGATAAATCAAGGGATTTTTGGCCCCAATTTGGGTTAGGTCAGTACTACAAGAATGACGGGAACGCTATTTCGAAACCTTCCTAGCTGTCCATATCCCGCAGCCTAGTACTACGTCTGGTACTTGTTTGGGTTGAGTAATCTGGCTGTACCCTATAACTCTGTACCATGGCTTATATGCTTTTGGATGCAGTTAAATTTGCTTAGTGACTTGCTTGATAGGCAGCCCACGCGGTGCAGTAGGCGTGGTAAATTGCCGATTCAAAGCAGATGAAGGTGACTTTTTCGGGGATGCTGTGGGTTGCAAGGAAGTTGGCGACGGTCTGAATGGCAATTGGCGCAGCTAATTCGACTGGATAGCCATAAATGCCACAGCTAATCGCAGGAAAGGCGATAGTTTCGAGTTGGTGGTTGGCGGCAAGTTCAAGGCTGTTTTGATAGCAGGCGCTCAATAATTCGGCTTCGTGTTTGCTGCCACCCTGCCAAACTGGCCCGACTGTGTGGATAATGGCGCGGACTGGCAAGCGATAGCCTTTGGTGATTTTAGCTTGGCCTATTTCGCAACCACCTAATTGATCACATTCAGCCTGTAATTCGTCGCCAGCAGCATGATGAATCGCTCCATCTACGCCGCCGCCTGCAAGCAACCATTCATTGGCAGCATTAACGATCGCTGCGCCTGTAAATTTCGTAATATCGCCTTGGAGAATCTCGATCTGTGAAGTCATTGGTAGCTCCTTCTCAATTTAATATTGATCCACGAAGAGCACGAAGAGCACGAAGTTGGAACCACGAAGAGCACGAAGGCTTGGAACCGCGAAGAACGCGAAGATCGCGAAGGACGTTTTAGCCACAGATTCCACAGATTAGCTCAGATTAATTATTTCTATAACCCATAGCCCATAGCCCATAGCCATCGCTTCTCTGCGCCGCTGCGTTAAGATTGATCCACGAAGAACACGAAGGCCACGAAGGGAATGAAACCGCGAAGGGCGCGAAGAACGCGAAGGTTACGTTTTGAGCCTATGCTCTATGTTCTATGCTCTCTGTTCTTTTTTGACTTTTGACTTTTGATTTTTGCCTTCATCCTTCATATTTAAACATAAAACTCCTCGCCCATGTGCATGAGCGAGGAGCTGCCAGCATTGCTTATGGGTAGATGCCACGGATTTGGGTTGCTTCGGCAACGCGGGCCACCGCAACCATATAGCCGCCCATACGCATTGAAACTTTGTGTTTCAGCGTTTGGGCCAACACCGATTCAAAGCTATGTTGCATAATCCGCTCAAGCTTGTTGTTAATTTCTTCTTCGGTCCAGAAGAATTCTTGCAAGCCTTGGACCCATTCGAAGTAGGAAACGGTCACACCGCCAGCGTTAGCCAAGATGTCGGGCACGACAAAAATGCCTCGTTCAAACAAAATATCATCAGCTTCGGGAGTGGTTGGGCCGTTTGCGCCTTCGACCAGCAATTTACAATTGATCCGGCCAGCGTTTTCCTCGGTAATTTGGTTTTCCAAGGCGCAAGGTGCCAGAATATCGCACTCAAGCTCGAGAATTTGCTGGTTGCTAACGCGTTCGATGCCAGCTGCTTGGTAGCCTTCGAGCGAGCGGTGTTGCTTGGTGTAGGCAATCATTTCGGGGATATTCAGGCCATTGCGGTTGTAGTAGCCGCCTGAAACATCGCTTACTGCAATCACTTTGCTGCCCATGCGCTGCATCATATCGGCGGTAACGCTACCCACATTACCAAAGCCTTGAATGACCACGGTTGCGCCTTCGATGCGCAAGCCAAGGTGTTTGGCGGCTTCGCGGGCCACAATACTGACCCCGCGTCCAGTGGCTTCGACCCGACCCAACGAACCGCCAACTTCAACTGGCTTGCCCGTAATCACGGCAGGCACAGTGTAGCCACGGTGCATCGAAATCGTATCCATAAACCAAGCCATCACTTGGCCGTTAGTCCCAACATCGGGAGCTGGAATATCTTTTTCAGCGCCAACCAAAATGCTAATTTCAGTTGCAAAACGCCGCGTTAGCCGTTCTAATTCACTTTGGGATAATTTTGTTGGGTCGACGATGACCCCACCTTTTGCGCCGCCATAGGGAATATTAACCAGTGCGCATTTCCAGGTCATCCACATTGCGAGCGCGCGCACTTCATCGATATCGACTGCTGGGTGATAGCGAATCCCGCCTTTGGCTGGGCCACGTGAGACGTTGTGTTGGACGCGATAGCCGCTAAACACTTGAATCTCACCATTGTCCATCTTGACTGGGAAATTGACGCTTAATTCACGTTGAGGGACGCGAAGAACTCGACGCAAGCTTTGGTCGAGATTCAGCTTTTCAGCAGCGAGATCGAATTGACGCTGAGCGTTCTCGAATGCGTTGCGATGAGAGTCAGCCATTGACTTGTTCCTTTCTAATTGATCGCCTTTGATCAAAAGAGGCTCCTCGGTTATGCGGAAGTCTCTCTAAGATTATACGACATATAAATCCAGCGGCGTTCACCGAGAAACAGGGCGTTCCACCATGAGCGGCGCACCTCGCCCTCGCTAAAGCCCAAATTACGGTATAAAGCGCGCGCGTTATGATTGGAGGCACTGACGTATAAGCCGAGTTTGCGTTTGCCAAGCTCACGCGCAATGCTCATGCTATGCTGCATCATGGCTTGGGCAATACCTCGGCGGCGATAACGTTCAGCAACCGCAACGTCGCTAATAAAACCTTCATCCCGCCCAATCCGATGGTCAATTTGCGAAAGCGCATGGACGGCACGAAACGCCCCCCAAGCGCCAAGCTCGCGTAAAAACGCTTGCTCAACTAAGCCAACATCGTCTGGACGCATCTCGATTGTGCGCAACGTAATTGTGCCTACAATTTCGCTGCCAGCTACCATGACATACATTCCCTGCAAGCTGCTTGGCCCTTGCATTTGATGTGATTGATGTAAGGCCGCAACGCCGCGTTGCACTCCGCGCTTGCCAAAAGCCGAGCTAAATTTATCGGCAAATGCCAGCGCTTGCAATTGCAGCATTGGCCCAAGATCATCCATCATGGCCGGACGAATCGTCAAAGCCAAGTCGCCTATTTGGAAAGGCACCGTTGCACGGATTTGCGGTGATGGTACAATCATTGATATTTTCCAAACAAAAAAACCGTGCAACCTGCACGGATGATTGGAGCGTACCACAATCAACGTTGATCCGGCACGTTAGCTAGGCGCATTCTACACCCGCTCGGATCGCTCGTCAAGCACTATTGGTCGGATTGGCGGGCTAGGGCGTGGGTGATTTCTGCCGCTTAGACCACGAATTGACCGGAATACTATAGGAGGATTGTGTATGTCACTGTTTTGGATTGGCTGTTTCGTTATTTTGGGCTTAATTACGATTAGTGGCTTAATTGTCTTCTTGCTGCAAATTGGGGTGATTGTGCAAAAAGCTGGCGAAGCACCCCACATCGATCAGGGCAATTATTCGATGGATCAAGGCCGCGAAGTGAAGGCCGAAGACCAATAAATCTGCAACAGCGTACTGGAGTTTTTTCCAGTACGCTGTTTGTTTAATTGTAGGCTGGAGGACGAGCAATGCCAATTATCATCGCGATTGTGGCTGGGCTTGGCTTGGTGGGCTTGGCCAAAGCAATTTCAAAATTGTGGCAACGGGCTAGCATCGTGGTTCAAAAAGCCAAAGAGCCACCGCATATCGATCAATTGGATTATTCGATTGATGCCGTGCACGAGGTTAAATCCGAGCAATCATGATCCCCTCACCCCAACCCCTCTCCCACGTGGCGGGCGAGGGGCTTTCATCCTGTGGTTCTGCCACACTGCGCGGTGAAAACGGGTGCTCCTCCTCGCCCGCGTTTTCGTGGGAGAGGGGGCTGGGGGGTGAGGGGACGTTTAATCACCACGCTTTTTAAAACCTACCCTTGAAAGGGCTGGGGTGAGGGAACGTACTCCGTTTTCAGTAAATCGACGCAACCTCGGGTAGGGCCAAGCCTGCCAAAAAGGCTGCCATAATTGCATGGTGGTCTTCGGTTAATAGGCCATCATATTGTTGGCTCATTTGGGCCAAAATTGCCTCAGGATTCGCCCCAAGCTCCATCACAATTGTGCCAATTTGGCGTAAAAGCTGGGCTTCGGCCTCAAATTCGGCGCGGCTCAATGGTTGCCCATGATGGCTCGCGCAATAATATTCGGCTGGCAAAGCCAATAAACGATCCAATAAAGGGAAAAGTTGGCTGGTGGTTAAGCGTCTTGCTCCATGATAGAGGTCATCGTAGATGCAATCGCCCAAAAAGACCACCGCTTGGTTTGGCAGATAGACAATCAGCGAATCGTGGGCATGATCGCCACCAACAACGATTAATTCGGCAGCACAATTACCTAAATCAAGGCTTAATTGCTGGGCGATGGTGCTGGTTGCTGGCACAAGCTGCAACTGGCTGCGATCAGCCATTTCGGCTTTGATCATATCGCGGCAAAATGCGATTTCTAAGCCAGCCTCAACCCGCTGATCCAAGGCTGCATCGCCCCAATCGAGGGTTGCCAACACGCGCAAAATGCGGTCGGTTTCCTGCGAGGCATAGCTTGGCAAGTCGAGGCTGGCCATGCCAAACACATGATCCCAATGCCAGTGGGTGATGGCGAGGCTGGTTGGTTGCGGCAAGCCTTGGGCCTGAAGCGCTTGGCGTAATAATGCAACGTGGGCGGGCGAATTGCCAGCATCAATTAATAAACACTCGCGATCGCCAACCACCAAGCCCAACATTGGGCGATCGGTGCGGCTATCGGCGGGCAACCAAAAAATCCGTTCAGTCAGCGGTTGTAATTGATCGAGCGCAACCATTGAGTTTCATTCTCCAACAAGTGAGGCTAAAGATGGGTTCGTCACAAACGTCAGGGCGGTTGATGTTGGCGTTGCTTGGTACGATTATTGGCTATCTAATTCTCAACATTGGCTCAATTTTTTTAATCGATCCCAAGCAATACACGACTTTGTTTGTGGTTGTAACGGTGCTTAGTTGTATTGGTTTTGGAATAGGGATTTATTTGACGACGCGCTGGGCACTCAAGCCGCCACGCTATCGCGAAGCAGAAAAAATTGGCTTGCTGGTGCAGGGCCGCATTGTCGATTTTGCGCCAACTGGCTGGAAACATAAGCGTTCGCGGGGCTTTTCCAACCGAATTACCGAACGCGAATATCGCTTGCAGGTTGAAATTAATCACCCCAATCAGCCAAGTCGCCAAGTAACGCTCTATCGCTATTTTGATATTGCCCAAACGCCACGCCGCAACCAATATCTCAGCCTGAAGGTTCACCCGCGCTATCCCGATGTAGTTGTGTTGGCTACACCAGCCAAGGAATAAAGCGCTTCGTGCGTTGTTGATAGGCGGCATAATTGGGAAAGCGCTGGATGAGCAATTGCTCCTCGTAACGTGCCTTGAGCCACAAATCAATCAGCAACATTGCCAAAACCAGCCAACGCCAAAGCCGAGGATCAACCATGACCCATGCCAAACTACAGATCGCCAAGGCAGTATACATTGGGTGGCGAATCCAGCGATAGGGACCATGGACGGTTAATTGAGCTGTCGCAAGCAATTCGGGCATAATCGACAAATTGTTGAGTCGCATGCTGATCATTGCCCAGATGCCTAAAGCAAAGCCCAAGCCAAACACAATAAACCACAAGTTTGGTATGTTGTGCAATGGCGTGCTGACCGCCAATAATCCCAAGCAAATAAATTGCAAGGCCACGTACATTTTCGATTGCATACAGTTCCTTTGCTGCACAGATTGTTACCACAGCCTAGCATGAATGCGCTAGACTAGGCACTGAGGCCAATTCCCAATAATCCCGCGAGGTGTCTATGACCGATGAACTTGATGAAATTTCATGGAGCACAATCTACCATGCCTATGGTAACGGGCTTGATACTCCACAGCATCTGCGCAATCTGAGTCATCCCGATCCAAAAGTGATTGCCGAAGCTCATCAAGCATTAGTTGATACGACCTTGTATATTCAGTGGGTCTCACCTGCTGCATTGGCGGCCTTTCCCTATCTGCTGAGCAAGCTGTTTACAGCTAAGGGCTACTCACGGACTCACAGTAGCGACTTGGTAATGCAGATTGTTGAAAGACTCGCTCCAGCCCACCCATTACGCATTCCTTGGTTCTATTTTGTCTACGACAATGGGACATTTAGGGAGCGGTATGGTGCTGATAAAGTGCGGGCAATGCCCTACCAATTAGTGATTGAGGAATTTCCCAACCTGCTGCCATTGTTGCATGATCCTGATGAGGACATTGCATCGAAAGTGTTGAAGATTGTTGCCTGTTGTGTAGCGGCTGATGGCACATTATGGTCGCAGGTTTTGCCATTTGCGCTGGCAGAGCAGCGACCGCTGTTGCGAGCGAGCTATCAGTTTGTCGCTTGGGCGAGCGACGATCCGGTGGCGCTGGCGTGGGTGAGCGAAACATTTGAGCAAGCGCAGGAACCGCTGGTGAAATTAACCGCAGCATTCGTTATGACCCAAACCGCGCAGCAGGTTCCTGAGGCAATGTATGCATGGCTGATTGCCACCGTCAACGTCAACAATCTGAGCCTGATTGAAACCTATAATGCGCTTAAGCTAACCCATAGCTATTGGTTCGATTGTGCCTTGATGCTGTATCGGCGACCATTGAGTGAGCGCATTCCGCTTGCTGAGCAATGCCTTGCCTATCTTGAAGGCCAAGACGCAGCCTTGAACGATTACGATGTTGCAGCACTCTTAATGTTGGCTTTGGGCACTCTGCGCTATAAGAAATCGACGATTGAGCGTGCAGCTATTCACGCAAAGGCGCTGCTCTGGATTGGCCAGCAGCTATTTACAACCACCAAGCATGATCGCGAGGCTATCGAACGAGTTCTGCGCACTTTTCGGCTGCCATGGCGACCAGCAGATGTCAATGGCTTTTTAGGCCTGCCCAACGCCGAGCATGCTGGGTTTGCTTAAAAGGCCAAGGCGTGAATTGATTAAGCAAAGGCCCCAGCCAAGTGTTTGCAGCAAGGCTGGGGCATACGATTAATGTAATCGATTAAACGCTATTGAGGGTTATTCGCGATTTTGCTGCATCATCCAGCCGCCAGCTGTGGCTGCACCCAAGGCCAAAATTGCCAAATAGAAACCAAAACTGAAGCCAGCCTCAATTTCTGTAAAGCCACCATTATCTGGCTTCGCGATTAAGCCGCCAATGAAGGCCATAGCCAAGACTGCTGCATTAGCAATAAAAACTGCTTTACCGAATGTTAGATTAAGAGTGCGTTGGATCAGCGGATAAATATGTTTGCCAAAAAGCGGCGCAATTAAGCTAGCGAGAATAACACTGAGCAATAGAAATCCTAGCGATGGTAAAAAATCAGTTATCCCATTCACTGTTTCATTAACATTAACAAGCGTTGATCGCACATGATACCACGGCAGGAAATAGCTAATCCAGGCCACGAGGCCGCCGCCAATTGCCAAGCGTCGACCTTGCGATAAGCCCTTAAAGCCACTTACCAATTGATCGCTACTGGGCACAACAAATTGGCCTTGGGGTTGGGTTTGTGGCCCTTGATTGTAGGGCTGATAGGGTTGATACGGCTGTTGTTGGCCGGGTGGTGGTTGATTATACGGCTGATAGGGTTGATAAGGCTGTTGCTGCTGGTTAGGCGGCGCTTGATTATACGGTTGCTGCTGGTTGGGCGGCGCTTGATTATACGGTTGATACGGTTGCTGATTGGGATCAACTGGTGGTTGGTTGGAATATTGATCGTTGCTCATGGAATGTTCTCCATCGATAGCGTCTAGTTGCTCAATCGACTAGACCTTGCTGCTAATTACCCAATTGGGTTTGGCTCAGCCTCAAGTGGGCCAAATGAAGCTGCGTGATTGCTTGCAGCTTGAATGCTCTGCTCATTGGGCTGCTGGTCAGGGCTTGTTTCAGGCTGGTTGGCTTGATCGGTCGCAGTTTCTTGCCATGTGATAGTTGTGGTAATCGTTGTAACCGTCGTTACTGTGCGGCGCACAATTCGGCGCATTGGGCAACTCCTTTGGTTTAGCTGCTCAAGCTCGTTTGCGCGTTAGGATAGCAAACCTCAGGCTGCAAAATATGACAATTCTTACCAAATAGCTGCCCTTTATTGAAGCAAGTAACGAGCAATGCTCGCAGTACGTACTCCTCATGCGCAATACCATCTGAATGACGAGTTTGTGACATGACCACTTTCCACGCCATTGAGGAGGCTTCTCATGCCAGCAGTTAAGCTTGATTCGTTTGCGACGTTCGGTGCGCTGCTCCATTTTCTGCGGCGCAGAGCGCGACTCACTCAGCGCGATTTGGCAATTGCGACGGGCTATAGCGAGGCCCATATCTCGCGCTTGGAAAATAATCAACGCCTGCCCGACCTGACCAGCGTGGTAGCATTAATAGTGCCAGCCCTCGATCTAAATGATGATGCAACGAGTGTGGCGCGGTTGTTGGAGCTTGCAGCGGCAGCGCGCGGCGAAACATTGGCTGGAACCAAGGTCATGGTGAGCAAAAAAATCGCGCATCAGAAGAGCGAACTTGGTTTGCTTGAGCTGCCACCACCATTGCCGTTTTGCTTGATTGAACGCAAGGCCACGAGCCAACTCCAACAACGTTTAGCCAGCGAACGCTATTTGCTTGTCAATGGCCTAGCTGGGGTTGGCAAAACGGTGCTCGCTAGCCAACTGGCACAAGGCTGGGGCGAGCGCTGTTTTTGGTTCAGTTTTACTGCCACAATCAACCTTACAAGCGAGATTTTGCTACGCCAATTAGCGTTGTTTTTGCTGAGCCACGGCGCTGATCAGGTTGAACCATTGCTACATCTGCCCAATGATGGTGAGCTTGGCTTGAGTTTCGAGCGCCAGCTAGCGCTAGTAATCCATGGCTTGCAGCAAATTCCGGCCTTGCTGTGTCTTGATAATGGACACCTTTTGATCGATCAGCCCCAGTTGCGGCTGATGCTTGAGCAACTAGCCCAAAAAACCAACAGCCACATGCTGGTGCTGAGCCGTGAGCAATTCAATTTGCAAGGATTTCACTATTGGGCTTTGCATGGATTTGAGCCGAACGAAGCCCAAGCCTTGCTTGACCATTATGGCGTTGAAGCAGGCCAACATGTGATCGAACGTACCCAGGCAAATCCTGGGTTATTGCGGTTAACGATTGGCTTATTGGCCGGTCGTGCTGCTGCTGCTGGATTGCAGCATTTGATTGATGAGCCACAGATTGCCAGTTTTGTGCTTGAACAGCTGCTGCGCCAATTGCCGAGCAGCAGCGAACGCTTGCTAACGCTTTTGGCGGTTGCTGCTCACCCATTGAATTTGCACGCCGAATGGCCAATGGAGTGTAGTTTTGCGGTCGATGGGCCATATCAATGACACCAAGCGCTGAGCGATTTGACCAGCCGCCAGTTGATTGATACCCCAAGCCATGCCACTGTTTTGCCCTTGGTCCAAGACTATTTGTATGCCAAATTGCGCAGCCAACCTGCGCGGCGCAAAGGTTTGCACCGTCAATTAGCCAATGCCTTACACCAGCTTGATCCAATTCGATCTGCCCAGCATTCGATCGCTGCTGCCGATCTTCCAGCCGCCTTGGATTGCTTGTACCAACAACGTGATCACTTGATTGATCGGGGTTTGGCGAGTGCTGCTGCGCTGATGTTGCAGACTATGCGTCCAACCATTGAGCAGCAACATCCAAGCTGTTTATTGCAATGGCTGCAAACCTATGGCGAATTTCTGATGGCAACCAGCCAAGCCAGCGCCGCCGAGGCGATCTTTCGCGAGGCTTTGGTTGTGGCATGGCAGCCAACCCAACGCGCGGATTTGGTTTGGCGTTTGGCGGGCGCAATGCTCCATCTCAATCAAGCAACTACTGCCCAAAGCTTGCTCGAACAAACAATTGCCAATCTTGATGGCGCGGAAATTCGCTTGCATGGCTTGTTGCAGATGGCGCTCAGCAAAGCACTGTTGTTGCAATCGCAATTTGGCCATGCCCGTGCAGCTGCCGAACAAGCGATTGGTTTGGCCAACCAGCTTGATGCGAACCACATTCCGACGCTGGCCGAAATTCGGGCGCGGGCTGGCGGAACCATAGCCATTGTGCAGCAATACACTGGCGAAATTGAGGCCAGTATTCAAACTTGGCACGACGTGTTGGCCCAAACCAAGCTTGGCCGTTTGGAGCGAGTGCGCCCGCGAGCCTTGGCCAATCTCGCCAATCTGTACTACACCAAAGGCGATTTGCAGCAGGCAGAGGCGACGATCGAGCAGGCCGTAACTGGTTTGCGCCAAATTGGCGATCTGTATGCTCAAGCTCGGCTGCAACACACCCAAGCCATTATTCAGCTAATGCGTGGCCAGCCACAGCAAGCTTTGGCAACCCTCGAACAAACCTGTGCGCTGAAGCAACAGATCGCCGATCAACAAGGCTGGTTCAATTCGCGCAACCAAATCGCAATTACCTTGCTTGCTTTAGGCCAAACTGACCAAGCACAACAAATGAGTAGCCAACATTTGCAACTACTTGGTGCTGCTGGCGAGCCACTGTTTCGTGGGACAATCCTCGATACGGCGGTGCTCTGTCAGCTTTTGCAGGCTAAGTTTGCCGCAGCGCGTCAGGGCCTTGAACAGCTTGCGGCCTTAGCAAAGGCCCAAAATAATAGCGGCCTGCACATGGCTTGGCAACGCCACACCCTGCTGTTAAGTTTACTTGATGATGGTGCTGAGCAAGCTCGCAGCCGCTTGAGCCAAAGCTTGCCGCCAGCAGGCAATGGCGAAGCTGCACTAGATTATGCCTGTTTAGCGGCGCTGATCTGCCATGCCAGCGGTGATCAAGCAACTGCCCAGCACGAATGGCAGCAACTGGCTCAGCGAGCAGCAATCACTGGCTATGAATATTATCGAATTGTGGCCGAAGCTCAATTGAATGCACCCAGCACTGCGAGCGTGCTGCAACGGGTATTGCACATGCATCAACCATTCGCTGCGGTTGGTTGGGAATGCCCACCGCTAGCCCAAGCGGTTAACGACAACTAACTTGCTAGCGATCATATTCACAAACAATAAGCCTGCCGTGGCAACAAACGCGATCTTCTATCAAGCCAACTGAACGAGTATAATGCAGGCAAGCACAGGATGCCCTTTCCTGTTGCGAGCGCAAAGGGGCAACCATGAAGGTCTTGTTTCTGGCAGCGGAAAGCGTTCCATTTGTCAAGGTTGGGGGGTTGGGCGATGTGGCGGGTGCATTGCCAGAGGCACTTCGTCGCCGGGGGCTTGATGTTCGGCTGGTGATCCCACGCTATGGTACGATTGACCCTTTGCGCTGGAATTTGGGGCAGCTACGCGATAATTTCCCAGTTCGCTTAGATTGGCGCACAGAAGAATGTCAACTTTGGGCCACTGCCGATCAACATACTTGGTTTATTGAAAATCAATATTTCTTTGGCTCGCGCACCACGATTTATGGCCATGGCGATGATGATGTGCGTTTTGGCCTCTTTTGCCACGCTGCTCTCGAAGCTTGCCGCCAGATGGATTGGTGGCCCGATGTGATTCATGCCCACGATTGGCATGCAGCCGCCGCCATTCGGATTGCTTGGGGCAATGCTGCGCGACCTGCCTTGGTCTTTACAATTCACAATTTGGCCCATCAAGGGCGCTTCGCCAACGACGCTTGGCCCTTGGTTGGGGTCTACGATGCCTTTGGCGAACTCAATTTGATGGAGCAAGCGCTGTATACCAGCGATGTCATTACCACCGTCAGCCCAACCTATGCTGAGGAAATTAAGCGTGCTGAATATGGCTTTGGGCTAGACCACATGCTGCGCGAGCGCTCTGATCGCTTAATTGGCATTTTGAATGGGATCGATCCACGCCACTTTGACCCAGCCACCGACCAGCATATTGCCCAACCATTTAGCCTTGATGATCTGGCTGGCAAGGCGGTGTGTAAGGCAGCGCTGCAACGTGAAGTTGGCCTGCCAGAGCGGGCTGATGTGCCATTGGTGGCGGTTGTTTCGCGGCTCGATAGCCAAAAAGGCATTGATCTGATTGTGCAAGGCCTCGGCCAAATTATTGCTGACACTGATGCTCAACTGATGGTGCTTGGCTCGGGCTATGGCCCCTACGAAGATGCGTTTCGCGATGCCAGCCGCGCTGCGCCCGATCGGGTGGCAAATTATATTGGATTTAATGCGCCCTTAGCACAACGGGTGTATGCTGGGGCCGATATTTTTCTCATGCCCTCGGCCTTTGAGCCTTGCGGCTTGAGCCAAATGATCTCCATGCGCTATGGCACAATTCCGGTGGTGCGGGCAACGGGCGGCTTAGTCGATACTGTGCCAGATATGAGCCAACCAGAAGGCGTTGGGGTGGTCTTCAGCGACTACAACGTCGAGGCCATGCTGCATGCTTTAGGCCGCGCCTTGGCCGCCTATCGCTACCCGAACGATTGGAGCTATTTTATGCGGCGCGCTATGAGCCACGATTTTAGCTGGGATACCGCCGCAACGCGTTATGAAGATGTGTACCGTTGGGCGCTGAGCTTGCGCTAAATGAAAGGAGCATTCCTGTGGAACCATTTAAGCTCGTGATCACTGGAGCCTTTAACACGGGCAAAAGCACCTTTATTCGATCATTATCGGATATTAATGCTGTTAATACCGATAAAGCCACCTCATCGCCCGACGAGCAGCGGATTAAAGCTAATACGACTGTTGCGATGGATTATGGCCGCGTGAGGCTCGACGATTATACTTTGCAATTATTTGGTACGCCTGGCCAAACCCGTTTCGACTTTATGCGCGATATTTTGGCCAAAAACATGGACGGCTTTTTGGTGCTCGTCGATCTTTCACAGCCTGCAACGATCGACGATGCAGCAACAATTTTGGCCCAATTCCGCGACCATGGCGAGGTGCCGTATGCAGTTGTGGCCAATAAAAGCGATTTAAACACCGTAATCAGCCAAGCTGAGCTACGCCAACAATTAAATCTCTCGCCAGAAATTCATATTTATTTGTGCACGGCGACCGATAAAAATTCGGTGCGCGAAGTGGTGCGGCGCTTTCTGCGTGATGCCCACAAATAGCTCAATCTTCCAAGCCAACTCAGTCAGTTTCTTCATTGAGGCTGGGCGAGTTGGCCCGCCCCAACCAACGCCCAAGCGCCAATACGCCCGCTAAACTGCCCAACAATCCCAAGAATATCCACAAACTGCGCCCTTGGAAATTGCTCGCTTGGCTGCCAAACCAGCCGTTGCCAAGCAGCATGCCAAGCCGCGATAGTTCTAATGGCTCGTTGGAGAGTAGAATTGTGCTCAGTGGCAGCTCAGCAATCGCCGGATAGCCCCGCGGAATTGCATAGGTGATATAACGCGCCATTAGGGCTAGATTCCAGCAGGCTAAACTTGCAAGCATGCCAATTGCTGCGCTCGGCCAGCGTCGCCAACGTTGCAACAATGCAGCTACACCCCACGCCAAACATGGCGCGATTGTGGTCAAGCGGCGCAAACCAAAGGCTCCGCTGCCATGCCAATCGGGCAAGCGCGAAATATAGATTAAATAGATAATCACCGCTGCGAGATACGGCCAAGCTTGGCGCTGGCGGAGGCTTAATCCAAGCCCCAGCAAACCAAGCACATAAATTGGAGTCCACCAAAGCATGCCGTAAAGCGAGCCAACTAACATCGGCCAAAGCTGGCTGCTGCGTGGCGTGGCAAAATTTCCACCCTGCGGAATCGTTAGCCACGAGCCATAGAGCAACTTCCACATTGCCAACTGTGGCAACACCACCAGCAGCCCAGCCAGCGCCGCAAGCAATAAGCCTTTGAGCAAATCTGGCCATGTGCGGCGGTGTTTGCCAACCAGCAAGGGCCAAATAATCAGTGCTGGCAAAATCAGCACCAATGCGCCAATCCAATAGCTGACAATCGTTGCGCCCATGGTTAGGCCAAGTTGCACCCAACGCCCAAGGCTTGGTTGCTCGCGCAAACGCACGCTTGCTAGCGCCATCAGGCTCACGCAAGCCGCCGAAAGGCTGTGGGCGTAGGCTCCTTGAAATAAGCTGTAGTAGAGTAAATTGCTGGCCAGATAGACACTGATGGTTGCCAAGGCGGCAATCTTGGGGCTAAATTGGCGGCGCAGCAGAGCCTCGCAACTCAAAATGAAGATCAAGCCAGCCAAGGCACTGCCCCAAGTGGTGAGGGCCAAATAGGGCTGACTATAGCCATCGCTTGGCCAACCGCCCAGCAGCGCACTGCCATGGCCCAGCCACCACAGCGGCGCAAAGGCCATAGCTGGCCCAACGCTCCATGGATTAGCGGCATAGCCAGTTTTGGTAATTTTTACGCCTGTGTTGAGTTCGAGCGGGGTTTGGCTGAATTCATTGCTAAAATCAAAATCGTGGTCAATCCCCGCTGAACGCAAATAAGCATAGTAGCCAACGCCATCATATTGCACGGTTGGAGTCCACAAACAAACGGTCGTAATCAGCCAAATTGCCACCAGCAGCCAACGCCAATTGATTGGTCGTTGCCAGCGCTGCCAGCCATACCACACTCCTGCCGCGAGGGCTGCGACCAACACAAATTGGCTCAAACTACTAATTGCTGCCCGATGCAGCCAATTGCTCGACCATGCAAAAACTGCCAAACCAAGGCTTAATGCCGTACCAGCTAACGCGATCCAATGGCGTGCCAGCCCAAGGCTCAGTAAGATTGCCACAGCACACAGCAGCAACAAATTGCTAGCATTAAATGGATTTGCCGCCTGCAAACCTGACCAGCTAGTTGCGCCTAGCTCTTGCCAATTGAGGTTGCTCAATAACAAACCCAACGGCCGGCCATTTTGCGCGCTTGGATGATTGATGAAATTAACCTGCTTGATCTGCGCTGGCACAAATACGCTGAGTTGGCGTAGCTCAGGCTGCATTGGCAAGCTCAAGGCTTGGGTTTGCTCAAATTGCAGAATCGTGGGGCTGAATGGGGCCAAATATTCAAGCTGAACTACACGTGCATGCCCAGCGTTCGGCCAAAGTGGTACCTGCAAATTGCCATTGCTCCAACGATAGCTGCGGCTGGTTGGGCCGCTTGCACCTGGCAATGTGCTCGATTGTTCAAGGCCATACAGGCCGCCAACGCTGGTTGAGCTATGCTGCAACACATCTGCTTGGCGGGTTGGTTGAGCGTTGGCCCACCAGCCAATAATCAGCCACAACAGCAACAATGGCAACAGACTTCCCCAACGCGAGCGCAAACCAAGCAGCATAATCCACCTATCAACAAATCGAGCTTGTAGCATCAAGTTGCCAATTATAGAGCATTCCCCAGAAGTTTTGGAACCTAACGCTTACTCGTTAATAGGGCTGACTTACGGCAAACCATTGTTACCAACTCCTAGCAAAAGGGTGAGTAACAGTGGTTTTTTTGATTAGTACTTGTTGCGCAATTAAATCAAGTCCATGTTGCTTAGATTAATACGTTTAATCAATAAATATTTACATGATTTAATGAATAGATGAGGATAAATAAAATATTTTTACATTAAAAACTGAAATAAATGTTTTAAATATTCACTTCATGACTATTCTGATGATAGAATAGGTTTTTAAATAATCGAACCTTACGAAGAACCTTACGAACGAAAATAACACGAGTACTGCTTAAACATAGTCCCTTTACCACAAAAAGATCACGCTCATGTTGAACTAGCTATTACAAATTGATGACATTATACTAGCTAGTAGCATATTATTTGGGTTAATTTATTATTTTTTAACTATTTTTTATTGTAAGGAGTTCCTATGACCCCGACACTGCGACGATGGACAACCAGGGTTGTACTACTTGCAACAATTTTGGCTGTCGGTGGGCCAAGCGCCACGTTTGCTAACGTGAGCAAAGTCGACACCGCAAGCGTTGATACGGTAACTGAGCCAACGCTTGAGCCAACCGCCGAACCTACAGCAGAGCCAACCGCCGAGCCAACAGTAGCTCCAACGGTTGCGCCAACCGCAACCACCGCCCCAACTGCTGTGCCAGTCTGTAATCCAAAAGTTGATCTTTCGGGCTGGTTCTCAAGCAATTCAGTTGGCAAAATTCAGAATAAATCAACCACATGTTCCTACAATGTGGGTATGGCTTCATACGAAAAAATGGATGAAGTGATTGATCATCAAGTGATTTATTCGTGGGATACTGGCCGAGTTGGGCCAAACTCAATTTTGGCCTTGAATGTTGGCGTGCCTGCATGTGCCGCTCAAATCGACTTGTTCTATGGCGCAGTCTTGCACTCACTCGATGGCCAGCGCTATGGCGAACGCTTGATCACTGCTCGCCACACTGGTGGCACCAACTATTGTGGTGTCATTCCAACCGTTGAGCCAACGCCAGAACCAACCGTAGAACCAACCACGGTTCCAACCGTTGAGCCAACGCTTGAGCCAACGCCAGAACCAACGGTTGAGCCAACCACGGTTCCAACCGTAGAACCAACCGTTGAGCCAACGCCAGAACCAACGGTTGAGCCAACCACGGTTCCAACCGTAGAACCAACGGTAGAACCAACCACGGTTCCAACCGTAGAACCAACCGCAACCGCAGTGCCAACCAGCACGCCTGCGCCAACGGCAACTAGCACGCCTGCGCCAACGGCAACCAACACGCCAGCACCAACGGCGACCAGCACGCCTGCGCCAACGGCGACCAACACGCCTGCACCAACGGCAACCAAAACACCAGTGCCTACGGCGACCAAAACACCTGCTCCAAGCCCAACCAGCACACCTGTTGGCAAGGATTGTAGCTATACCCAAGGCTACTGGAAGAATCACCCAAGTGCTTGGCCAGTAACGACCTTGGTTGTTGGCGGCGTAACCTACAACCAAAGCCAATTGATGGCCATCTTCAACACGCCAACACGTGGCGACACAACCTATATCTTGATCCATCAATTGATTGCTGCCAAGTTGAACACCGCTCAAGGTGCCAATGGTAGCGCGATCAATGCAACGATTGCCGCCGCCGACGCTTGGTTGCAACAATATCCATTAGGCAGCAAGCCAAGTGGCGCAGCCGCCAGCACTGGCAACAGCTATGCTACCCAATTGGATCGCTATAACAACGGTTTGATTGGCCCAGGCCACTGTAACTAACTCACAATCGACTAACTGTTTCAAAGGTGGTGCTTCGGGTATTTCCCGAAGCACCACCTTTTTTCGTTATAATAGCCTGCATCGTTTGTGATTGAGGTTGAACAATGGCGCAACGTGGGCGAATTCCAGCAGGTTTAGGTCATTTTTTGGTAGCCTTTGGTTTGGGGGCGGCATTTAATTTGGGCTATAGTTATGGCCTAATTGGGCTGATCGTTATTTCATTCATCACCCTGATTGCCTTTATTCTTGATAAGCAGCAATCAAAAGACCGTCGTAATCGGCGCATTGCTGAGAGCACATTGTTGCTATTTGTGGCTTTTGGCGGAACTTTGGGGGCGGTGATTGGCATCTGGTTTTTTCGGCATAAATCGCAAAAAACCAGCTTTTTGCAAGGTTTTTGGCTGATTGTTGGCTGCCAAGTTGTTGGCTTATTAGCCGTCGGGTTGGTGCGCAATTTCTTGGTAAATTGAGCCGTAATCGCAAAAATAAGGCTATAGGCTATTGGCTATTGGCTTTGGGCTATCGGAAGTTTATTCGTGAAATTCGTGGCGAAAAAAGCCTTCGTAGATCAATCGTTTAACGGAGAGGCGCAGAGCTACAGTATTAAAATAAATATCAGGCATCATGCTGTGGGGTCTACCGCAGATGCAAAAGCTCTGCCATGCACGGCATCAAGTTTGCGTGAGATGGGAAGGGAAACCATGGCCCCAAGGTTTCCCTTCCCATCTCATCGCGTTCTATCACCATGCGGACAATTAGCGCTCAGCGGTGTGCTGGGTGAGCCACATGGCAAGAGCCTCTCGACTATCCGGCATACTAAACCAGGCTGAGAACAGAGTGGTCGGAATATCCCAGACACGGGGGGTATCCACCAATGCCTGTATCAGATCGCATCGGAATGGAGATCGTTCGTGGATAAGAGATTGTGGGCGGTAGCGAAAAACACGTTCGTCATGCCATGGAACAAGTGAAAGTGAGATTTCTTGCCAATAGACAGCAATCCTGTCACCAGGAATACATGCACAGATCATGATGGCCCTTGCTAGCAAATGGGCCTGTTCGGCACTGATGTCTGGCCGTGTCACTGCTGCAAGAAGCGGCTCTGGGGCAAGTCGTGAGAGATCACTTAGCAAAGGTGCAACCGTTGCGATATCATCGTATGCATCTGGGAGTCGCACATGCTGGGTCTGGACAAGAAACGTATCGAGCAAGAGTCGTGTGATCTCCTGCCAAAGACTAGCATATTGCCGCATAGAATGATGCGCATGTTGTATCTCGACAGCCGCTTGTGCCGCAGCTACTCGCACTTCCATAAGCGGGTGGCGGAAAATGAGGTCGTAGAACATGGGAATGGGATCAAGTCTCACAAAGTCTTTCCATCCCATCGAATCAGCGAGCAGGCGTTTCACGCTCTGACAGAGTTCGCTTCCAACCTCAGCATCTGTTTCGCGGGCCGCGTGATTGAGGAGGATCGACACAAGCTCATGACGATCCTCTGTGAGATAACCAAGCAACATGGCAGCGCCCTTGCGTACAGGAACTTCCGCATCGCTGAGCAGGGTGATTAAGATTCCTCTGCGTTCTTTGGCCATGGCATAGATGGCAACCTGAATGCGCTTCATCGCAATCGTGCCCCAAGAGGTAAGCATCCCCCAGAAGGGTCCACCCAAGGCCATCATAATTTCCGAGCGATCGGGAGTATCCGGATCGCCAAGGATGTCTAACAAAAAACCTACAATCAGTGGTGTCGTATCATAATACGAGCCAAAGTCTTGGCCATGACCAAGCAGAAAATTTCGGGCGTATTCTCGAACCTCAGGATCACTAGCGTTGAGATCTCGGAATGCTTGGGGAATCCTCTCAGGCCGTTGATAGATATGCGTACCAATCGTAGACCAATCAATCTCGTTGGGGGTCGGGCGCATTAATACCTTTTTTCAGGCTCTATGAAGTGTATAAAGCACAAGTATAACACAGATGTGGAAAGACTCTTTGAAAACAGGGACAATCAATGAGCGAATGGTCGGCATTCCGCCGACGGCATGCCCACAAACAGCGCATCAGCTTGTGACTAATACCAAGATCAAATGAAATGTAGATCAAGGATTAGAACTCAGAAGATTATTCGTGGAATTCGTGGCTAAAAACAGCCTTCGTGGATCAATCGTTTAACGCAGCGGCGCGGAGCCACGAAATTATGAAGGATGAAGGATGAGGGATGAAGTTAAAAGCCTCATCCTCCGAATCTGTGCCAAGCTGTGGCTAAAACTAAGCCTTCGCGCTTTTCGCGATCTTCGCGGTTCCGATCCTTCGTGCTCTTCGTGTTCTTCGTGGTTAAAAAACTGCTAATCTTCAGTAACTAACTCAACAATAATCTAAATATGCTATAATCAGCGCTATCGGCGATGATGCCCTTTTCCTCCTTGGGAAGGGGCTTTTTTTGTAGGATACACCAGCTATGAGTCAGCTAACCACCCATGCTTCGGCGGTGCCGTTACTCGAACGCTACCGCCAATTTTTGCCGATCACCGCCCAAACTCCGATTGTTACCTTGCACGAAGGCAACACTCCATTGATCAATGTGCCCCGTTTGGCCGCCCACTTGGGTGTGCGCGAATTGTGGCTCAAACTCGAATCCATGAATCCAACTGGTTCGTTCAAGGATCGTGGCATGGTGATGGCAATTGCCAAGGCTTTAGAAGCTGGCAGCAAAGCTGTTGTTTGTGCCTCGACCGGCAATACCAGTGCTGCCGCCGCTGCCTATGCCGCCCGCATGGGCATGGAATGCGTGGTGGTCGTGCCAGCAGGCAAAATTGCCTTGGGTAAATTGGCTCAAGCCTTGATGTACGGAGCCAAATTGTTGGTCATCGAAGGCAATTTCGATCAAGCCCTCGATATGGTGCGCGTTTTGGCCGACCAACACCCAATTACCTTGGTCAACTCGGTCAACCCCTATCGCTTGGAAGGCCAAGCGACTGCTGCCTACGAAATTTGCGATGTGCTCGGTGATGCACCAGATTACTTAGCCTTGCCAGTTGGCAATGCTGGCAATATTTCGGCCTATTGGATGGGCTTCAAACGCTATTACGAAGCGCATCGTTCTGAAAGCTTGCCCAAGATTTTGGGCTTCGAAGCTACTGGCTCAGCGGCAATCGTGCGCGGCGAGCCAATTGCCTATCCCGAAACCGTGGCAACCGCGATTCGGATTGGCAACCCTGCTTCGTGGCATTTGGCCGTCAATGCTCGCGACGAATCGGAAGGCACGATCGATCATGTCAGCGATGAAGAAATTCTGGCTGCATGGCGCGATCTTTCTGCACTCGAAGGCATTTTCTGCGAGCCAGCTTCGGCGGCGGGGCTGGCTGGCATTCGCAAGCTCTTGGCGAGTGGCAGTATCGATCCCAATGGGCGGTTTGTGGCGGTGATTACTGGCCACGGCTTGAAAGACCCACAATTGGCCGTCGAGCAGTTCTCGGTTCCGCAGGCCATTCCTGCTGAATTGAGCGCCGTGGTGGCAGCCTTAAATCTGTAGTGGCGCGGCGAGAGTGAGTTGGTTTTGATGCTATTAATTTAGCCACATGCTGGCGTTTGAGCAGCAACTGAATTGCTGGGGGCAAAAAGTTGTTGAGTTGCTGCTCGCCTGCACGATGGATTCAATTTTTTTTCATTTGGAGCATGTTATGCGTTTGTTAGTGACGAAATTTGGTGGTACGTCGGTCGGTTCAGCCGAAGCTATTCGTGGCTTAACTGCAATCACTACCACTAATCGCACTACATGGGATCATGTTGTTGTGGTGGTGTCGGCCCTCAGCGGTGTCACCGATAAATTGTTGAATATTGTGCGCGTTGCCCAAACGACGGGCGATGCGGTGGCGGTCGCTGCCTTGCACGAAGAATTGCGCCAACGCCATCATACGGTCATTGGCGAATTACTCGATGCAGAACAAGCTGCCATCCAAGCCGAAATTGATGGCTTGCTGGCTGAGTGTGCCCGTTTGTGCGAAGGCGTGCGGGTTTTGGGCGAATTAACTCCGCGCACGCTCGATGCAATTGCTGGTTTAGGCGAGCGCATGAGTGCCCGCATCGTGGCCGCAACGCTGCGCAACCAAGGCGTGCCAGCCCAGCATTTTGATGCAAGCGATTTGATTGTGACCGATGATCGCTATCAAGATGCCTCGCCGTTGATGCCCGAAACCACCGAGCGCACCACCGCAACCCTTGGCCCGATTTTGGAACAAAACATCACGCCAGTTGTGACTGGTTTTATTGGCGCGACCTTGGCTGGAGTCAAAACCACGCTTGGCCGTGGCGGCTCCGATTGGAGTGCAGCGATTTTGGGCGCAGCCCTCGAAGCCAGCGAAGTTTGGATCTACACCGATGTTGATGGCGTGATGACCGCCGACCCACGGATTGCCCCAGATGCCCATGTGATCAGCACGCTTTCCTACAATGAAATCAGCGAATTGGCCTACTATGGCGCAAAGGTTTTACACCCCAAAACAATTCGGCCTGTGGTAGAGCGCGGCATTCCCTTGCGAGTCAAAAATACCTTCAATCCTAGCCATGCTGGTACGGTAATTGTCGGCAAAACTGCACCAATTGTCGGCGCAATCAAGGCGGTCACGGCAATTCACAACCTGACCATGATTACCGTGGCGGGGCGTGGGATGTTGGGCGTGCCTGGCATTGCAGCCCGTACCTTTGGCGCTGTGGCGCGCGAAGATGCCAGTATTTTGATGATTTCGCAAGCTTCTTCTGAGCAAAGCATCTGTTTTGTGATTCCCGATGGCGGCGCAAAACGGGTGGTTGCCTCGCTCAATCAAGAGCTGGCAGTGGAATTAGAGCGGCGTGACATCGACACGATTGCGCTTGAAGAAGGCGTTTCGATCATCACGGCGGTTGGCGCTGGCATGCGCGGCACAACTGGCGTTGCCAAACGGGTGTTTAGCGCAATCGGCGATGCCGAGATTAATGTGATTGCAATTGCCCAAGGCTCGTCCGAATGTGCAATTAGCTTGGTGGTTTCTGGCGATAGCGCCAAAGCTGGGGTACGGGCAATTCACGCCCTGACCTACCGCGAAACGATCAATGCCCAACATCGCGCACCCTGCGAATAAACCTCGATTCTGCGCAAGTCTTGACCCTCGATACCTTCTGGGTATCGAGGGTTTTTTGTTCCCTTAATCACAAAATCATGAACGTCCTGAATGTCTACTGTGTTGCCAGCTGCTCGCTCAAGTGCAAAGCGCATCTTGCAGATTATTTATGGCGTGTGCTACCGTTCATGGATGGAGGGCTGTTTTGGCTACTGCTGGCCTTTGACGGAAGCCATGCGATCTCGTATAGTTGAACTCCCCAAAATTGATGGATCGAGCAGAAAAGGAGTTTCAATGGATAATTCGACGATCGAAGCACGGCTTTTCGAGGCCCTTCGTTCAGGTCAAAGCTCAAGCGTTAGCGCAATTCTGGCGGCTCAGCCAGCGCTAGCAACCACCAGTTTCAAGCCCTCTAAGCCAGCAACTGCTGACGCTGCCATGCCTTCCCATCCTGAGCAATATGCGAATGCGCGGCTTGGCCAAACTCCGTTGCACCTTGCTGCTTGGAATGGCGAGCAGCGTTTGGTCAAGCAGTTACTTGAGTTGGGAGCTGACCCAAATGCCCGCGATCTCTATGGCGCGACTCCGCTGCATGCGATGGTGCGCTGGGTCACGCAGCCCGACATTATTAGCACCTTACTTGAACATGGCGCTGAGATCAACGCTGTTGATGCTGCGAATCAGACTCCGCTCCACTTGGCTGCTAGTTGCATTCGCCGCCCTGGTCATCAATGGGGCAATCATCGCGATTTGGCCAATTTTCTGATTGCGCAAGGGGCAACGGTCGATATTTTCTCAGCGATTATGCTTGATCTGCATGAACAGGCCGCAACGCTGCTCAAAAACGACCCAACCTTAGTCAACGCCCGTACTAGTGGCAACCAGACCCATCCACCAGCAGCCACACCCTTGCACGTCGCCGCTGATCGCGGCAATTTGGCTATGGCTGAGCTGCTGCTAGAACAGCGCGCTGATCCAAATAATTTGGATGCACATGGTCGCCCAGCATTATATTTGGCGGCCCACGCTGCTGGAACCCGCAAACAACAAGCAACACCTGAGCTAGCAGCCCGCTTGTTGGCCGATAGCAATGTTGCACCAATCTTGGCTGCTAGTTTGCTTGGCGATGTTTCAGCCTTGCGCGATTTGCTCGCGAATGATGCTAGTCAAGTTTATGTTGCTGATCAAGCTGGACATACTGGCTTGCATTTGGCAGCATGGAATGGCAATGAAGCTGCTGTCGCACTCTTCTTGGCCCGTGGTGCTGATGTTGCGGCTCAAACCAACCGTAATCAGACGGCGCTGCAACTTGCGCTTGCCTATGGTCACAATTCAACTGCCGAGATTTTGTTGAATCATGGGGCAACGCCTGATGCATTGAGTGCTGCCATGCTTGGGCGCGTCGATCTTTTAGAATCTTTGCTGAAGCAGAATTCTGAAGCTGGCAATACACCCAATCGCTATGGCCGCACGCCATTGCGGCTGGCAGTTGAGCGCGAGCATGCGGCTGTTGTTGAGCTTTTGCTGGCGCATGGAATTAAGCCCGACCTTTGGCTAGCGGCAGGCATGGGCGATCTTGCGCAGGTTAAATCATTGGTTGAAGCTGCTCGCCATGCATTACACCAGCGCGATCAGTGGGGCTACACCGCTCTGCATTGGGCCAGTAAAGCTGGGCAATTGGCGGTCATTGAATATCTGATTGAGCAGGGAGCGGGTTTGGAGCCGCGTGGCTCTGATGGTGGCACGCCGCTGACCTTGGCGCTCTGGCACGAGCAAGCGGCGGCAGCGCGCATGCTGGTTGCCAGCGGGGCGGATATTGATGCATTAGATAATTGGGGTGGCTCGCCGCGCAGCCAAGTGGCTACGCTCTAAAATTTAATTGAAGCTAAATATGGCGCAATAGATGTTTGCTATTGCGCCATGGTGAATTAAACCAAGGCCATTGCCCGCACGCCATTGCGGAAAATCGCCATGCCTGGGCCTTCTTTATCGAGGCCGCGTCGTCGCCATTGCGGGTGATGTTGGGGCAAAAAGGCGCGGTCTGGGTGTGGCATCAAGCCAAACACGTTGCCCGCAGGGTTACAAATGCCCGCAATGCCATGCAACGCGCCATTGGGATTGGCCGGATAGTCCATGGTTGGCTGGCCTGCTTGATCAAGATATTGCACCACAATTTGGTTGTTGGCTTGGAGTTTTTCAAAGGTGGCTTGATCGGTCAGAAAACGACCTTCGCCATGGCCAACTGGCAAATCGAGCGTGCCACTCAAGCCTTGGGTAAAGATACACGGGCTGGCACTATTGAGGCCGAGTTTGATCCAGCGACATTCATAATTGCCGCTGGCATTATCGATCAAGGTTGCTTGGCCAACCGTATCGCTTGGTAAGAGGCCAGTTTTGACCAACACCTGAAAGCCGTTGCAAATGCCTAGCACTGGCCGCCCATCAGCCACAAAGCGGCTCAAATCCTCGCGCAAGCGGTAGATCAAATCGACCGCCAGCATGCGCCCAGCGCCCAGATGATCGCCATAAGCAAAGCCGCCAGGAATTAGCAACATGCCATAATCGGCCAATTGAACGCTGCCCTCGGCCAAGCGATTAACGTGAACCCGCTCGGCTGTAGCTCCCGCTAATTCGAGGGCTTCGGCGGCCTCGGCATCGCAGTTAATCCCCGGTGCGCGCAGCACCAATACCTTTGTCATAATCAGAGTTCCTTATCGTGAAGGTCGATTATTCAAATGTTTATGTTCTATGCTCTATGTTCTTTGTTCTGCTAGCGTTCAATCACATGGTGTTGGCGTGAAGCATGGATGCCAGCGCTGGCCAAATGCACCACCCACAGCACCAAGCCTGCAATCACCACTAAGGCTGGCTTGGTAAAGTTGCTGCTACTATCAATCAGCCGTGGCAGCCAAAATGGTGCGCCCAGCACCCCAAAGCAAACCAACGGCGAGAGCACCGTGGCCGCCAATAAAGTTGGCACGGCAATTTCTGCCGCATAGTAGCGGGTGGCAACCATGGCATAGAACAATAATAATGAGCTTAGGCCTGCAAGAATCGCCATCAATAGATAGAAATTAATGCCCCACGCTCCGACACTTTGGCTATACCGCCATAAACCAGTGCGTGCTGCCAAGCCCTGCACGATGATGTGATACAGCACCAGCGCAATATAGGCCACCAACCCAGTCATATAATGGCGCGTCCACCAATGTTGCTGTTGGCCAAAATACATCAACAACACCGGCAACCCGCCAATCCAACTGGCGGCAAGCAGGCTATAAATTGGTACAGAATTGCCAAAAACGCTCAGCGCCGCCACCTCAGCAGGGTAAGTCAAGCTATAGAAACGTTGTAAAATCGGCTCGGCTAGAATGGTGCAATGGCCTGCAATCAACACCAGCAAATAGCGGTATGAGCGAAAGCGCAGCCACAATAACATCGCGACGGCATAACAAATGACCGTAATTCCAATGAAGATTGTTGCCATGCACCAAACCTCGCACTAATTTTTACGTTCGCTCGATGACCAATCGTACTCGTAAATTAAAATTTGGCCTTGTTTGACCGTCCAAAGCTGATCGCTCAGGCCATAATCGAGTTTATAGGCATCTTGGGCAATTTGCATGGCAATTCGCTGCAAAATTTCGGCGTTGGCATCGCTAAATCCAATCAGAAAATCGCGGTTGGGAATCCCCAGCACCAAATTACCAGGCAGCAAATCGGCCCATTCGTTCAGAACATCAGTCAGCAAAATCCGCGAAGCATCATAGCCATCGCTGGTCGAATAGATAAACAGCATCTGATTGCCCTCGCCCACCACTTGAGCCATACCAGGCTTGAGGGTTTTGATGCGCAGGTTATCGACGGCTTTGGTGTAGATTGTCGTTTCGAGTACACCCCAGGTTTTGAGATGTTCCTCGTTGATGTAGGCCACGCTCTCTGGCTCGTCGATCACATAGCAAATGATCAAATCGGCCAAAAACGGGCGATACACTAGTTGGGGCAAATTGCGCTCGGCAACTTCCAGCAACATCGTGGCTGGCTTGATCATTGGGTAAATCCGATCTTCGAGTTCATCCCAAAGTTCTTGGCCGCGATCGGGTGCGAACGAACGCACCGCTGCTTCAAGCGATTGCAAAATTGATTCGAGTTGGGCTGGCGAGCGGCGATAGGCATTGTAAAAATGTTCTAGCTCCGAAACAACCGCCCGGCCATGCCAGCGAAAGCGAATTTCCATGCCTTCGCGGCTTAGTTCTTCGATGCCGCCAAGTTGCTCGAGGCGTTCCTCGACAACATCGCCAAATTCTTCTTGATCTAAAAGTGGCCGTTCTTCCATAGCCTTGTCCTTATTGTAGGTTAAAAGCCAAAGGCCTAGCGCCCAAAACGCTAAGCCTTTGAAACATTACGCTTGCCATGCAGCTTTGAGTGCTGCCAAATCGCTGTCGATCAGTGCTTGACCAGCAAGATCGTTGATGATCAAGCGTGGTTCAGCCAGCACGTGGCCAATTTTGGCATAGGCAATCGTGCCGAGTTGGGCTTCAAAATTGGCTGCTTGCTCTGGCGCAACTTCGAGCAAGAAACGGGTCGCTGATTCGCTCCACAACAAGGCATCAGCGCTTAAGGCTGTTGATGTTGGTACGGCGCTTAATTCTAAGCTCAAGCCAAAACCACCAGCAAAGGCCATTTCGGCAGCAGCAACCGCCAAGCCGCCTTCGCTCAAGTCGTGACAGGCGCGCACACTGTTGGCGCGAATTGCCGCATGCACCGCTTTATGCACGCTTGGGGCGGTAGCCAAATTGACTTTGGGCACAGCGCCATTATCAATGCCGCCAACCAAGCTGCTGACCGCGCCACCACGTTCGTCGTGGGTCAAACCAACCAGATAGATCGCATTGCCAGCGGCTTTGGCATCCATCGAGATCGTTTGCAAGACATCGGGAACCAAGGCCATGGCCGAAATCAGTAAGGTTGGTGGAATCGCCACCCGTTTGCCTTCTGCATCGCGATATTCGTTGTTCAGCGAATCTTTGCCCGAAATGAAGGGCGTGCGATAGGCCAAGGCTGCATCGTGACAACCAGCTGAAGCCCGCACCAAGCCCGCCAAACGGTCAGGTAATTTGGGATCGCCCCAGCAGAAGTTATCCAAAATCCAGGTTTGTTCTGGGTCGCCGCCAGCAGCCACGATGTTGCGCAAGGCTTCATCAACCGCCGCCAAGGCCATCCAATAGGGATCGATTTTGCCATACAGTGGATTTAGGCCACAGCCAAGCACCACGCCACGGCGTGAATCGACCAATGGTTGCAAAACCCCTGCATCGCCTGGGCCATCTTCATCTACGCCAACCAAGGGCTTGAGTACCGTTGCTGCTTGCACTTCGTGGTCGTAGGTGCGCACAATATTTTCGTTGCTGGCCACAATTGGCTGGCCCAAGGTTGCCTTGAGCAAGTCATTGTGATCAACATTGGCTGGCGTTGCTGCTGGTGCTGCTGCTGGCTGCCAAGCAGCATTCAGCTTAAACTGCACCCCGCCGCTGTGCAAAAACGCCATATCAAGCTCAACCACGGTTAGTTGGTTGTGTTTGACGGTCAGCACGCCGTCGGCGGTAAAGTGGCCGATAACGGTGGCTTCAACATCTTCGCCGCGGCAAAGGTCAAGCAAGGTTTGGACGTTCTGCGGCGGCACGGAGACAACCATGCGCTCTTGGGCTTCGGAGATCCAAATTTCCCAAGGTTGCAGGCCAGCATATTTAAGCGGCACATCGCGCAATTCAACAACTGCGCCAGTTTCTTCGCCCATTTCACCAACCGCCGACGAAAGCCCGCCCGCGCCACAATCGGTAATTGCGCTGTACAAGCCCAAATCGCGGGCTTGCAACAAGACATCGATCACGGTTTTTTCGGTTACAGGGTCGCCAATTTGCACCGCAGCGCCAACGGTTTCGGCGGTGTCGTGGGTCAATTCTACCGACGAGAAGGTTGCGCCGTGAATGCCATCGCGGCCAGTGCGCCCGCCGATTACGACAATTGCATCGCCAGGCTGAACACCGCGTGGGTGGCTGCCGCGTGGCGCAATGCCCAGCGTGCCACAGAAGACTAATGGATTGGCGGTATAGCCATGATCATACCAAACTGCCCCGTTGACATTCGGGATACCAAGTTTGTTGCCATAATCGCGCACGCCAGCCACCACGCCTTCGCGAATCCGTCGTGGGTGCAACACACCTTGCGAAAGCTCGCTTTCAGGCAAATCGGGGTAGCCAAAACAAAGCACATCGGTCACGGCGATTGGCTTGGCAGAAACCCCCAACACGTCGCGTACAACCCCGCCAACCCCAGTATTTGCGCCGCCAAATGGCTCAAGCGCTGAAGGGTGATTGTGGGTTTCGACCTTGAAGGAAATTTCATAATTCTCGTCGAAGGCGACGATGCCTGCATTATCGACAAATGCCGAGAGCAAGGCTGCATTGCTGACTGCATCGGTGGCGCTGCGCAAATAATGGTTAAGCAAGCCATTGATCGTCGCGCCGTTGGCGGCGTTGAGTTCGGCCAACGCAGGGTGTAGGGCTGGGTCAATCGCGCCATCCGAGCCAGTTTGTTGATAGCTGATCGTGGCGCGGAAGGTTTTGTGGCGGCAGTGTTCTGACCACGTTTGGGCCAGGGTTTCAAGCTCACCATCGGTTGGGTCGCGGCCCAAATCTTCAAAATAATCGCGAACTGCCTGCATTTCGGACAAACTCAAGGCCAAAATACCTTCACGGCTAATCCGTTCGAGTTCGCTATCGCTGACTCCACGCAAGGCCACGCGGGTGATCGTGGGCGTGTGCGGAGCAGGAAGTTGCAATAAGTGTTGATAAAACTGCAAGCGTTCAGCGCTACGAGCTTCAAGCGTTATATAAGCAGTTTCAATCAAATCATTTAAAAGATGTTCACCAGCGTATTGACGCAAAACAGCTTCGTCTTGCACATCGGACACATAGACGCGGCGCAGGGTTTTGGCCTGTTTCAAGCCATTAATCCCAATATGGCGCGCGCCAACTAAAATCGTCTCAGCTTCGTTATCGGTCACGCCTGGGCGAAAGGCAATCTCCACCAATGCTCCAGCTTTAGGCGCAGCAAGCTCAGCGTCGAGCGCTTGCCAAGTAGCAGTATGAGCAACGGGATCATGCAATAATTCGAGGGTCAGGCGTTGGACATCTTCTGAGGAAAGATCGCCAGCGAGAAGGTACAGCCGTTCGTGGTTGTCGGCCTCGCGTGGGCAAACAGTGACCAAATATGCGGACACAATTGACTCCTGTTCGAGTGAACTCGTAGGCTATCGCGATTCTACCCGTCTCACGGATGAATGTCAAAAAGCAGAACATAGAACAGAGAGCATAGAACAGAGAACAGAGATGTAATGGTACATTGGATTAGCAATACGTGGCATTCCCTCACCCCAGCCCCTCTCCCCCTGAACGCGGGCGAGGGATTGGGGTGAGGGGATCTGGCTGTGGCGAAAAAACTTAACCTTCGCGCTCTTCGCGTCCTTCGTGGTTTCCGTCCTTCGTGAATCAATCCCCTCACCCCTACAACGCTTGATACGTTCTATGGTAGTATTTAACCACTTTTTAATTCTCGCCAAGGAGCAAACCGATGCTTCGTTCGCGCATGTTTGGATTATTGTTGGCCGTTACGACCGCACTTTTTCTGTTGGTAGTCGGAGTTTTGTTCTTTGGCCATTCAATTCGGCCTGCTGCTGCCCAAAGCAATGGCTTACGAGTTGAAAAAACCTTGCTCAAATCGAGCAATGTGGTGATGGTTGGCGAAACCCTGACCTTTGCAATTACCATCACCAATAACTGGCATACCACCGTCATCACCTTGCCAGTCGTCGATACCTACGATCGCTCGGTTTTGGCCTATATCAACGCTACGCCAGCAGAAGATAGCCACAACGCCAGCACTGGCGTGATCAATTGGGATAATATTCTGGCAACGACAGGGCCGCTCGCGCCAGGCGAGCAAGTGGTGATTTTGGTGCGCTTTACTGCCGAACACCCCTCGCCACGGGTGGTCAACCACGCTGCAACCCACGATGCCTACGATTCATTAGGCAATTTGGTGGGCGATGGCGAGGCCGAACACGATAATGAAGCAGTTGGCGGCAATACGCCACTCGAAAAAACCCTCGATGCAGGCGTGTTGCCCCAAGCTGGCCAACGTATCACTTTCACCATTCGGGTGCAAAATGCTGGCCTCGTGGATGTGGTAAGCTTGCCATTGGAAGATACCTTTGATCCAACTGCATTGCGATTTATCGCCTCGGAGCCAATGCCCGATACGATTGAGCCAGGCAAATTGACATGGGCTAATCTGCTTACACCGCCGCGCCCAGTTCGCCTACCACCCAACGAATTTATCTCAATCACGACTGTTTTTACGGCGCTCAAAGGCATTGAGCAAACCACCAACAGCGCACGGGTCGTCGGTGCTGGCGATAGCTTCGGCAATAATCTTGCGCCTGCTGCCGACGATGTGCCAATTCGGATTATTGCTGGGCCTGCTACCGCAACGCCGACGCGCACACCACGCCCAACCCCAGCCGCCACCGCAATTAATCAAGCAACGGCGACCAGCGTGGTGAGCGCCACCGAAGTGGTAATTACAACCCCCACGATTGCAATTAGCAGCACCGCCACGATTGAGGCGATTGCCACACTTACCCCAGAACAAGGCAGCGGTAGCACCGCCACGCCAACGGTTATTCCCGCCGTCTTGCCCGATACCAGCACTAGCCCAAATTCGCCAAACACTTGGTGGCTTGGTGCGGCGATTCTTGCTATACTGCTGCTTGGCATTGGCCTTACTCAACGCAGTCGCGGATAAATAAACTATGTTGCATATGCAAGGTATTCGTAAGCAATTTGAACAAACACTTGTCTTACGTGATATTGACCTAACGCTCAATCGGGGTGAAATTCTGGCTTTGCTTGGCCCCAGCGGTTGTGGTAAATCAACCCTCTTACGGATTATTGCTGGCCTTGAATCTGCGGATCAAGGCCAGTTGTTGTTGCATGGCCAGCCGCTCAACCCAATTCCAATCCATCGGCGCAATTTTGGCCTGATGTTTCAAGATTGGGCGCTCTTTCCGCATCGCAATGTAGGCGAGAATATTGAATTTGGCTTGCGCATGGAAGGCATGGCCAAAACCCAGCGCCAACAACGGCTGGCCGAAATGTTGGAATTAGTGGGTTTGGTGGGCTATCAACAGCGGTCAGTGCAGGAATTATCTGGTGGCGAGCGTCAGCGGGTAGCCTTGGCCCGCTCGTTAGCGCCCAGCCCACAATTATTAATGCTCGATGAACCCTTGGGCTCGTTGGATCGAACCTTACGCGAACGCTTAACCGAGGAATTGCGCCAAATTATCAAGGCAGCTGAAGTTACGGCGATCTACGTCACCCATGATCAGAATGAGGCCTTTGTAGTTGCTGATCGCTTGGCGGTGATGAATGCAGGTCAGATTATCCAACTTGCCACGCCCCAAGCGATCTATCAGCAACCCAAAACAGCCTTTGTTGCCCGTTTTCTGAGCCTAACCAATTTGTTGCCAATTGAGCAGCAAACCAGCCTCAGCCCTGAATTGCAAGCAGTAGAAACCAATTTAGGCCCATTCCAAATTAAAAGCTCGCAAACCAATGCCGCTTATCTGTTGATTCGGCCTGAAGCAGCCCAAATCGCCACACCAGCAAATCCAAGTTTTCAGGGCAGTGTAGTCGAGCAGAGTTTCCGTGGCAATTATCAACGAATCGCTTGGCGCTATCAGCATGGATTGCTCCAGCTTGATCTCCCAAGCAGCTATCAATTGAGCCAAGGCCAAACGCTCGACCTAACATTTGATGCCCAGCAACTTAGTCTCGTGCAGAGCGACCACTAACGACGGTTGTTTTGGTTTGTTGCTGCGAGGAAAGCGTGCCAACTGCTGGAATCGGAGTATCCTCATCCACCAATTGGCTTAATGTTGAACCACAGGCAACACACGTCCACAACAACATCTTCCGGCCACGACTATATTTTTCTGCGCCCCGTTGCTCACCTATGTAGCGACAGGGTGCGTTACAATGAGGACAGTGCACCCTGTGACCTCCTATTTTTAGTTGTTTGTACTGTGTCTCTTTAAATTCAATTGTGTGTATGGCTAGCTATAAAGCACAGACTATGCCATAATCGTGCCGCATGATATAGTTCCAGAGTCCCACCAAAATCGGCAGTACGGGGATATTAACATAGTTGTTGACGATTTGGAGGGATGACCAATGCGCTATTCAGCATTGTACGCCAAAATTGGCGCAATGTTGCTGATCGCTGCAAGAACCGCTAGAATACAGGCATGAACCTAGTTTGGAGGCCGTATGGCACTGCCCTCTGATTCAGCTGAGCAACCAACCCCAGCCGAAATCGCCCAGCGCTTGGCCGATGTTCCGTTATTTGAACAAATGCGGCCCGCTGATCTCGATTTTTTGGCCAATCACGCCCAGATTCAGCAATTCGACCCTGCGGTTGTGCTTTCGGCACAACAAGCCAGCGAAAATGATCTGTATGTGGTAATTCGGGGCCATTTGGAAGTGTGGCTCGACCCTAAAACGATTGGGTCGGAAGGGCCAGAGCGCAAATTGGCAACTTTGTTTGCCGATGAAATTGCCGGCGAATTGGCGCTGGTTGATGGCGGGGTGCGTTCGGCCCGCCTCCAAGCAGGTGATGCAGGCGTGCGGGTGATTTGCATCTCGCAAGCTGCAATACTGAATCATTGTGAGCACGATCCAATTTTTGGCTATCGTTTGATGCGCAATTTAGCGGCAATGCTGGCTTTACGCGCCCGCCTGACAACATTAAGTGTCCAAACAAGCCAACCATAGTTGAGGGGGATTGACGTATGCACCGTTGGCGGCTCGCCTTTGGTCTAGGCTTGATGATCATCTGTATCAGTGTGGCAAATTGGCGCTGGCAGCCAGTTGCCGCCCAAAATCCCGAAGATGATAATCCGCCTGCAGTTGAACAACCGCTCTGTTTTTCAACAACCAGCTTTTGTATCAACGGGGCATTTCGGCGCTATTGGGAGACCAACGGCGGTCTGAGTCAATTCGGCTATCCAATTACTGCTGAAATTCGCGAAACAACCAGCAATGGCATTTTTACGGCGCAATATTTTGAGCGGGCACGCTTTGAATATCATCCTGAGCACTCGCGCCAATTCGAAGTCGAGCTTGGCCGCTTAGGTGCAGAGCTGTATCTGGTGCGCAATGAACGGGAAACGGCACGCACTGGTTGTCGCTATTTCGAGCGCACTGGCTTTAATGTGTGTGAGCCATTTCGCACCAAATGGGAAACGGTCGGCACAACCCCAGGTGCAACCAGCCTCGAAATTTTTGGCTTGCCAATTAGCCCACTTTTGGTTGGGCGCGATCCGGCGGGTAATCCTATTTCGTTTCAATGGTTTGAGCGCGGGCGCATGGAATTGCACCAAAGCAACTTGATTGTTTTGGGTTTGGTTGGGATCGAATATCGTAATCGCGAGCAACCACCACGGCCAACCGCTACGCCAGTTGTGCCAATCACGCCTACCCCAGAGCCAATTCAATCAACCGCAATACCAACGGCGGTTTTGCCAATTCCGATCAATGTGCCATTCCCCGATCGGCCTTGCCATATCAATGTGCCAGCACCAGTCGAAGGCATTCAAGCTTGGGCGACGTTGCCCGTGGTCAGCCCGCCAGAAGATGAAGTTATTTGTGTGCGCTTGATTGTCAATGGCGAGGCTGCGCACCCAGCGTTTGTCAATATCTACCGCTATATTGGCAACGAACGAATTCCAGGCACTGGCCATACAACCGGGCTTGATGGAACTGCCAGTTTTGTGTTCCATGTGCGCGATCTGCCAATTGGCACGATTCCGGTTGAAATTGTTGCAACCTTTGAAGGCCGCGAATATCGCACTTGGACAAGTTTTATTCATCGCTAGCGTTATCACGATTGATCTCAGGAGCGGCGCTGGGGTGATCCTCAGCGTCGTTGCGATCGCGAAGAAGTATTAACTATGGAAGCCAAAACTTTACCACCCCTCCAACTTGAAGCCCGCTACGATAGCCGTGTTTGGGGCGGCAATCGTTTGGCTCAATGGCTGAATTTGCCCGCTGCCCCAAGCCCACTTGGCGAAATTTGGCTGGTCTATGCCGAAAATCGCATCGCTGATGGCCCACTACAAGGCCAAACCTTGGCCGCTGTAGCCGAACAATACGGCGCATTGTTGCTTGGCAGCGTCTCATTTGAGCGCTCAGGCAGCCAGTTTCCGCTATTGGCTAAATTTATCGATGCCGCCGATCATCTGTCGGTGCAAGTGCATCCCGACGATGCGTATGCGCACACAGTCGAGGCCGCGACTGGCTTCAACGGCAAAACCGAAGCCTGGTATTTGCTACAAACCGAAGTCAACGCTCAATTAATTCATGGCTTTAAGCGTGCAACCAGCCGCGAAGAATGCAGCGAATTGATTGAAGCTGAGCGCTTGCCCGAACTATTGCGCTCCGTGCCAGCCCACGCTGGAACCACGATTTTTGTGCCTGCTGGTACGATTCACGCAATTAATGCTGGCGTGATGCTGTTTGAAATTCAGCAAACTTCCGATCTGACCTATCGGATTTACGATTATGGTCGGCCACGGGAAATGCACATCGAACGGGCACTTGATGTGCTGGATTATCGGGCTGCTGAGCCTGCTGAAACCCCGCCAACCCAGCTTGATTCACGCCGCACCCTGTTGGTTAAATGCCGCTACTTTGCCATGGAGCGTTGGCAATTGCATGGTCGGGCCGATTCGGCAACCCTGCCAACCAGCTTTGAAATTATCACCGTGATCGATGGCTCGGCCACCTTGCGCTCATTCCACGGCGTTTGGGAGCTAACGCTGGGCACAACCTTGGTTTTGCCAGCAAGCTTGGGCGCATACACCTACGAAGTCGCCAACTCAGTGACCTTGCTGCGCTGTTACGTCCCTACTGAGGAACTCTGATGCGTGTTTTAATTACTGGCATTACTGGGCCAGTTGGTAGTTTTCTGGCCGATTATTTATTAACCTTGCCCGAGCTTGAAATTCATGCGCTCAAGCGTTGGCGCTCCGATCCACGGCCAATTGCGCATTTGCAAGGCAAAGTGACGTTGCACGAAGGTGATATTGAAGATAGCTTCTCGATGGCAACTTTGATGCGTCGCGTTCAGCCAGATCGCGTGTTTCACCTTGCGGCGCAAAGTTACCCCAGTGCTTCGTGGGATGCGCCAGTCACCACCTTGCGCGCCAACACCGAAGGCACGTTGAACATTTTAGAGGCCTTGCGCACCAACGCTCCGCAAGCTCGTTTGCATATTGCCTGCACCAGCGCCCAATATGGCATCGTTAATCCTGCTGATGTGCCAATTAAAGAGAGCCACCCGTTGCGCCCAGGCAGCCCCTATGGCGTGAGCAAAGCCGCTGCCGAAATGCTGGGCTTGCAATATCATCAATCGTATGGCTTGCATGTCGTGGTTACGCGCTCGTTCAATCACGTTGGGCCACGCCAAGGCGATCGCTGCTCGATTCAGACTTTTTGCCAGCAGATGGCGGCCATCGAGGCATGCCATAGCGAGCCTGTGATGCACGTTGGCAATTTGGAGCCACAGCGCGATTTTAGCCATTTTAGCGATGTGGCGCGGGCCTTGTGGTTGCTGCTCGAAAAAGCACCAGCTGGCGAGGTTTATAATCTTTGTTCGGGCGTAGCGACGCGCATCAGCGACATTGTTGATTTGGTACAGCGCTTTGGCCGCGTGCCAATCGAAGTCAGGCTCGATCCAAGTCGTTTGCGGCCTGTCGATGAGCCAATTTTGCAGGGCGATAACAGCAAACTGCGCCAAGCCACTGGCTGGGAGCCACAAATCGGCATGGAGCAAATTGTCCAAGAAGTGTTGGATTTTTGGCGCGCCCGCTACGGAATTTTGTAAATTAAGCTGCCCTCACCCCAACCCCTCTCCCGTGGCGCGGGCGAGGGGCTTTAACGCGCTGGTTCTCCCACAATTCCTTGGAGAAACATGGTCGGCTCCCCCTCGCCCGCGTTCAGTGGGAGAGGGGGCTGGGGGGTGAGGGGATCTCTGCAAGATTTATTTATTAATTCGTTGTTCTTCATCGCCAAAAACAACGCCCAACGAGCGGGCAGTGCGCACCATTTGACCATCAACTGGCACTGGCTTAATTTTGTTGGCACATTCCAGCAATGGCACCGTAATCAATTGATCGTTTTGGATGGCGACCAATTGACCAAAGCGACCTTGCGAGATGGCCCAAACCGCGCCAACGCCATAGCGCGAGGCCAAAATGCGGTCGATTGGCGTAGGCGAGCCGCCACGTTGAATATGGCCCAACACCACTGCCCGCGTATCTTTGTCGGTTAATGCTGCTAATTGGTTGGCAACATAATAGCCAATCCCGCCAAGCAAGCCTTCGCGTTGGTAAATCGCCTCGCCACCTGCTGGCATTGCGCCTTCGGCCACAATAATGATGCTAAATGACGAACCAACCGCATCACGTTCGTTAATTTTGTGGGCCAAGGCCCGCAAATCAAACGGAATTTCAGGAATTAAAATTGCATCAACCCCGCCTGCCAAGCCAGCGTGCAAGGCGATCCAGCCTGCGTGGCGACCCATCACTTCCAGCACCATCACGCGGTCATGGCTTTCGGCGGTCGTGTGCAAGCGATCTAAGGCATCGGTCGCAACCCCAATTGCGGTATCGAAGCCGAAAGTTTGGTCGGTGCCAACCAAATCGTTATCGATGGTTTTGGGCACGCCAACCACAGGCAAGCCAAAATTGCCCAAATCGTGGGCAATCGATTGGCTGCCTTCGCCACCCAACACGACGACTGCATCAATCCCTTCGGCTTTGGCATTGGCCACAAATTCTTGATACGCTGCATCGTTGCGCACCAACTCGCCTTGGCCATTTTTACGCCAGCCAAAATTGCCCTTATTGGTGCTGCCCAAAATGGTGCCGCCGCGCCCAAGCAGGCCACGAACTTCTTTCAATCCCAAAGGCCGCAGGCGTGGCTTGCCAACTAATCCCTCAAAGCCATCTTCAATGCCAACTACTTCCCAGCCATGTTCAATAACTGCCGATTTTACAAAAGCCCGAATAACTCCGTTTAAGCCGGGGGCATCGCCACCACTAGTCAAAATTGCAACTTTACGAATCGCCATGGCTCAACTCCTTAACTATCTATATCTACATTCAAATCAAACACGATTAATTATGGCTATCCTAGCACTATCAGGTTCGCTCTGGCAAGGAATATTCATACGACCCATGGTTATGGTTTAGTTACCGATTAAATCAATCTTGCGACTGTCAGCACAAGCGTTTGGATGCGCTACCATGGGGACGTGAGTGTGGTGAGTAACCTTACTAGAGCGGAACATTCAACTATGACATCCACGATTATCAACGTTGGCTACGATGAAACCAATTATTACCTAATTGGAGCGACTGACGGTTTTTTAATGCTCGATGTTGGTTGGCCTGGAACTTTGGCCAAATTACTTGTCCAACTCAAACGCCAAGCTATCGCATTAACGACAATTCGCTATGTGCTGGTCACCCATTATCACCCTGATCACGCTGGTTTAGTGCAGGAACTGAAGGCCCACGGCGTGCAATTGGTGGTGATCGAACCGCAACGTTCGGCGATTCCGATTCTCAAAACCTATATCAAGCCACACTACCAGTACCAAGAAATTACCTTTGATCAAACGCTCGTGCTACGGGTTGAGGCAACTCGTCAATGGCTAGCTTCAATTGGCATCGCTGGCGAAATTATCCTCACGCCTGGCCATTCCGATGATAGCGTCAGCTTAATTTTGGATAATGGCATCGCTTTTATCGGTGATTTGCATCCCTATGCCAGCCATACAGAAGACCCAGCCCTGATTGAACAAAGCTGGCAGGAATTGCAAAAACGCGGCGTAACCTTGGTCTATCCGGGCCATGGCGGCTGTCGTCCGTTGTTTTAAACCAATTTGCACCAAATGAACGATCGCAAATAAGCCCGATGGCCGAGTTAATCAGCTAATCCTTGAGTTAATCTAGATCCAAATAATGTATGGAGGCAAGCAATGCCGTTTGGAATTCTCAATGTTGGCTACGATTCAACCAATTATTATTTGGTTGGCTCGACCTTTGGCTTTTTGCTGATCGATGCTGGCTGGCCTGGCACATGGGGCAAATTGATGGCAGTGCTCAAACGCAATGATGTTGATTTGGATCAAATTCATTCAATGTTGATCACCCACTATCATCCCGACCACGCGGGCTTGGTGCAAGAACTCAAAGCCAAAGGAATTGAACTGATTGTTGTCGCAGAACAGCAACCAGCGATTCCCTTGCTCAAAAGCTTGATCAAGCCCGAGCAGAATTTTCAGCCAATTACTCCCGATAATACCCGCGTGATTACCACTGCCGAAAGCCGCGAATGGTTGGCCTCGCTGGCGATGGCTGGCGAGATTATCCACACGCCTGGCCATTCTGCCGATAGCATTAGTTTGGTGCTCGATCAGGGCATTGCCTTCACTGGTGATTTACAACCCTACGCCGCCGATGATGAAAACCAAGCCTTGGTCGAGCAGAGTTTTCAGGCCTTGCGCGAGCGTGGCGTTGAATGGATATACCCAGGCCATGGCCCGATGCGCCCACTAATTTACGTCAGCCAACAGGTCAAACTTTGCCCCGACGACCCATCATAGCCCAATCTCCGTGAGATCGTAGCTGAAAAATAAGGCAATCTCACGTGGATCAAGTGTTGCAGGATCATACAATTGCAAATCAATGCCACACCAACGGAACCCGACTGTTCGGTAAAACTTAATTGCTGCTGGATTGGTCGTTTGAGTTTCGAGCCAGACACAACGAGCCGATAATTGCCGCGCTGCTTTAATCGCTGCCGTGAGCAATTGTCGGCCTAAGCCTTGCCCGCGATAGCCCCGAGCAACATAACAATGCTCAAGCACTGCCCGCCGATTCCACTGCTGATAATCCAGCGCCGCCAAACCAACCACGTTGCCTTGATCCTCGGCCAGCAACACCCAAGCGTGTTGCGCCAAACGCTCGCAATCTTCGCGCAGATCATAGCGTTTTTCAAATGGTTGGGCTAATTCGCGCAAAACCAAATCAATGCTTAATACAGTTTGCTGCACATGATAGATTGTCGTGGTGCTAAACCCTGTGTCCAGCGTACAAATCGCTGCTTGATCGTGGGGCCAATTCAGTGGCCGCAAGCGTAATTCGGGCATAAAGCCTCCGATTCTGCGTATTTGACTGAAACTTGCTGGTACAATAGACACATCGATCTTAACTATTTATCAACGAGGCTGTGCCTCATCGAGTTTATACAACACATGAAGTTTCATATCATTACTTTAGGTTGTCCGAAAAATACCGTCGATAGCGAAGGCATGCATGGCATTCTGACGCGCGAAGGCCACACCGCCGTTGATAGCAGCGCTGGTGCTGATGTTGTAATCGTCAATACCTGTTCGTTTATCAACGCCGCCCGCGAAGAAACCGTTGGCGTGTTGCAAGAGTTGGCCAACAACAAAGCACCAGGCCAAAAATTAATTGCTGCTGGCTGTATGGCCGAAAGCCATGGCGATGTGCTGCGTTCGCGCGTGCCCATGCTCGATGCCACCCTCAGCACCAAAGAATGGATGCGGATTGGCTCGGTTGTGGCTAGTGGCGCCGCGCCAAGCAAAACCACCGGCTTTGGCATTCCCTTGATGGGCGGCGCACCAACTGCAATCCCCACAACTGGGCTGAATCTGAGCCTCACGCCTTCATCGACTGGCGATAGCCTTGGCGCGTATGGCGATTGGCGCACGACCGCAATCAAACGTAACAAACGCGGCCCCTCGGCCTATCTCAAAATTTCCGATGGCTGTAATTTGCGCTGTGCCTTCTGTACCATTCCTTCGTTCAAAGGCGATATGCGCTCGAAAGCAGTTGGCTCGATTTTAGGCGAAGCCCGCGAGTTGGTCGAGGCTGGGGTGCAAGAAATTATCTTGGTTGCCCAACACCTGACCGATTATGGCCGCGATTTGGGCATGAAACAAAATGGGCTTGGGGTTTTGCTCGAAGAATTGGCCAGCGTTGTGCCCGCCGATCGCTGGATTCGGCTGATGTATGCCTATCCCCAATCGGTTACGCCTGATTTGGTGGAAACCATGGCGCGGCTGCCGCAATTGTGCCACTACGTTGATATGCCGTTGCAGCACGCTCACCCAGATACCTTGCGCCGTATGCGCCGCCCACCAGATACCGACAAAACCAAGGCGATTGTGCATTCGTTGCGCCAAGCCATGCCCGATTTGTCGTTGCGCACTACGTTTATCGTGGGCTATCCAGGCGAAACCCGCGACGAATTCAAAGCCTTGCTCGAATTTCTCGAAGAAATGCAATTCGACCGCGTGGGTATGTTCCGCTACTCGTTGGAGCCAGGCACGGTTGCAGGCGAATTGCCCGACCAAGTTGCCGAGCGCGTCAAAGAACGACGCTGGAACGAAGCCATGGCAGTGCAGCAAGTGATCTCACGGGCGCGCACAGCTCGCTTTGTTGGCCAAACCATGAAAGTTTTGGTCGAAGGCACTGGCACCGATGACGATGGACGCGAGATTGTGGTTGGGCGTTCGTATCGCGATGCGCCCGAAGTTGATGGCTTGGTGTTTGGCTATGGCGCTGCCGAAGTTGGCCAATTTGCCAATGTCGCAATCAACAAAGCCACCGATTACGACCTGTGGGGCGAAATCGTCTAGGGCGTTCCCTCACCCCCCAACCCCCTCTCCCGCCGAGCGAGGCGAGGGGGGAGCCAGTTGAGGCAAAAAAGCCCCTCTCCCAAGGTGGGAGAGGGGTTGGGATGAGGGAATTTAGACCCGTGCATAGCGATTTTGAGCATCGCGGCTGAGTTGCTTGAGTTGGGTTGGGTCGTTGCGAGCCAAATAATCAACGACATAGCTCAGGGTCATATCTGGATAATCATCGAGCAAGCCATCGAGCACTTGTTGCACAACCATTTGCACAAACTCATCTTGGCTCAATTCAGGGCTATAGACATAGGCCAAGCCATCGCGGGTGCGGTGCAAAATGCCTTTTTCGGCCAAGCGGCTCATTGTGGTCATTACCGTGGTGTAGGCAATATCGCGGCGATGTTGCAACGAACGATGAATTTGCTTAACTGTGCCTTGATTTTCTTTCCATAACAATTCCATAATTTCGGTTTCCAACGGGCCAAGCACCTTGACCAAGCCATCTTGGGTTGGGCTGAAACGAAAGCGCATTTTCAAACTCATCATCGGCTCCTTATTTTCTATCGAGATGTGGTGCAACGGGTTGTTCTTAGCTGCTTTGAGTGTACGCCCTTGCAAGAATTGGTGCTAGAGCTGAAGATTACAAAGACATTACGTAGTACGAGGTTACTATGAAACAAATTTCTGATGAATCGATTCGCCAAGCGATGCAGCAAGCCTTCCCAACTGCCGATGCTCGGGTCAGCTTGTTTTATGAGATGCAGGAATATCATCTGGGCTGGCGCGATGCACAGCTTGAGCCGACCCACGCTGATCGTGGCAAGTTGCTGCGCCCACGCTTTTGCTTGCTGGCTTGCGCCGCAGTTGGTGGCAACCCCGAACAAGCAGAGCCATTGGCTGCCGCGATTCAACTCTTACATGATTTTTCGTTAATCCACGACGATATTGAGGATCATAGCCCAACCCGTCGTGGCCGCGAAACGGTTTGGAAATTGTGGGATGTGCCGCAGGCGATTAATGTTGGCGATGGCATGTTTACCCTCGCTCAGCTTTCGCTGTTTCGTTTATCCGACGTTGGCGTTGAACCCTCAGTTGTCGTTGAAATTGCCCGCCGCTTCAACCAAACGATCATTCGTTTGTGCGAAGGCCAATATCTCGATATGTCGTTTGAGCAGCGCCTCGACATTAGCGAAGCCGATTATTTGGCGATGATCAGCCGCAAAACTGCTGCATTAATTGCTGCTGCTGCTGGCTTGGGGGCAATTTTAGGCAATGCCAACCGCGAACAAGCTACGGCCTTGTATAATTGGGGCGAAGCGCTTGGTTTGGCCTTCCAAATCGAAGACGATATGCTAGGCATTTGGGGCGCAGAAGCAGTTACTGGCAAGCCCGATGCCCACGATATTTGGGGCCGCAAAAAGAGCTTGCCAATTATCCATGCTTTGGCTCACGCTGACGCAGACGATGGCAAAACGCTGGCGGCAATTTATCAAAAAAGCGAGCTTGAAGCCAGTGATATTCCAACTGTGTTGGCGATTTTAGAACGCACTGGCTCGCAAGGCTATACTGCTGGCGTGGCCAAGTTCTATCACGAGCAAGCCTTGGCGGCTTTGGCCGATTTGCAAGGTGAGGCTGAGCCAATTGCCGAGTTGCATGGCCTAACCAAGCAATTATTGGGACGAGTGAAATAGTTGGGCTAACGGCAAGGCTGGTCTAGCCCAGTAATCTGCTAACCAAGGAGTAAGGGTTGGGCTACGGCCTTGCTGCTAGCCACCGATCATTATGATGCGAATTTTGTTGCTCACAGCCGAATATCTGCCCCAACCTGGGGGCGTAGGCGATTACACTGCCAAATTGGCCGAAGCCTTGACTGCAAGCGGCTGCCAAGTTTGCGTATTAACTGCTGGCGAAGGCCCAGAACAAACCGAACCTTGGCTGGTTTGGCGGCGAGTGCGCGGTTGGGGTCGCAAGCTCCATCAAGATGTGCGCAATGCTGCCAAGCAGTTCGAGGCCGATATTGTGCATATTCAATATCAAACTGGCGCATATGCCATGAAACCAGCGGTTAATTTGCTGCCCGCTGCCCTCTCGCAGCCAACCGTCGTTACCTTGCACGATTTGCGCATGCCCTATTTAGCGCCCAAAGTTGCCCCATTGCGCCGCTACGTCACCCGTTTGTTGATTGAAAATGCGCAAGCAGTGGTCGTTACCAATGCAGAGGATGAATCGCGGCTGGCTGGCGATGCGCCCAGTAGTAATCCCGATATTTATACCTTGACCCAGCCATTGGAGCCGCCCGCTCACTTGATTCCGATTGGCGCGAATATCGAAGTTGCGCCCTTGTCCGACCGCGAGCAGCTGCGCCAACAATTGGGTGCAAACGCCGAAAGCGTGCTTTTAGGCTATTTTGGCTTGCTCAACAGCACCAAGGGCGTGCATACGATCGTTGAATCATTGCAATATTTGCCCGCCACAACTCGCTTGGTGATTATCGGCGGTGGCACAGGCTCGCCCGAAGATGAAGCCTACGCCGAGCAATTGCGCGCCACCATCAGCCGCCTCGAACTTGACCAACGCATCCATTGGACGGGCTATCTGAGTGCGAGCGAGGTTTCGCGCACCTTGCAGGCCTTGGATTGCGCTGCATTGCCATTTAGCGATGGCGCATCGTATCGGCGCGGCAGTTTGTTGGCGATGTTGGCCCATGGTGTGCCGACAATTACCACGCCGCCGCATGTGCCGATCGATCCGTCGTTGCGCCACGAACGCGATGTGCTCTTGGTCGAGCCGGAGGATGCGATTAACCTGGCTTTGGCGGTCGAGCAACTTGCCGCCAACCCTGAATTGCGCCAACACCTGAGCCAAGCGGGCAAACGGATTGCCAGTTCATTCCGCTGGGAAACGATTGCCCAATTGCATCAGACGCTCTATCAACAGTTGCTTGCAAACCAACCAATTAACCAGGAGTAGGGATCAGGGGCTAGGGGTCGGGGGTCAGGGGCTGGCAGGAACATCATCAAATAAATCGGTGGCCAACGGAAAGGATCAAGGATGAGGGATGAGGGATGAAAATTAACCATTCGTGCAATTCGTGGCGAAAACGGCCTGATCCCCTCACCCCAACCCCTCTCCCAGCCGCTGGGAGAGGGGCTTTAACTTCGTGGTTCTTGCGCAATTGGTCCGTAAAAACGGCTGCTCCCCCTCGCCCGCGTTTCAGTGGGAGAGGGGCTTTTCATTCCATGGTTCTTGGACAATTTTTGGGAAACAAGGGTCGGCTCCCCCTCGCCCGCGTCCAGTGGGAGAGGGGGCTGGGGGTGAGGGCATGTCCTTGGTTTTCAATCCAATGAATCAGTAATATAGCGTTTTGACTTTTGCCTTTTGCCCTTTGACTTTTGCCTCATACTTCATACTTCATCCTTCATCATTTGGCTGGGTGTAGGCTGAATGAAGCGTTGCTGCACATTCTTGCGAGTGAGGCCGATGCCTGCAATCGAGCAAAGCAAACTGATCAAGACTAAAACGAGCACGAGGCGCAAGGCCCATGGGTTGGGTGGGGTTTTGGCTTCGACTGGCTGGCTACGGCGTGGGGGAAACAACACTTTGGGCGGAGCCAGCAAGCGCAATAATTCAGCGCGGGCTGCATCGCCAAGCTCACCGCTTGGGTCGGCAAACGATACTTGCTCAAAATGGGCTTTGGCTTGTTCGTGATCGTTTAATTCGGCATAGACTCGCCCACGTTCAACCAGCGCCGCCAAATCATCCTGATCGGCAGCGAGTAATTGATTCAAAATTTTGATTGCGCTGGCATAATCGCCACGCAAGCGGGCAGATTGGGCAGTTTCGAGCTTCATCATTTAAAAAAGCGCTGTGGTTTTTAGCCACAGCGCTGCTTGTAAGCAAACGATCAATTAGAATTCGATCAAGGTGCGCAAGGTATCGACTGAGCTGCGAACCAACTCTGCTGATTTGGCCATCAAAGCCTTTTCGTCGTCGCTCAATGGCAATTCGAGAATCTTTTCTACGCCACCAGCGCCCAAGACAACAGGCACGCCGAAGTAAAGATCGTTGATGCCATATTCGCCTTCGAGGTAGGCTGCTGCTGGCAAAACGCGCTTCTTATCCTTCAAGATGGCTTCAACCATTTGGACGGTTGCAGCTGCTGGAGCATAGTAGGCTGAGCCAGTTTTGAGCAATGAAACGATTTCGCCGCCGCCTTTTTTGGTGCGTTCGACAATTTCGTTCAAGCGTTCGGCGCTGATAAATTCGGTTACTGGAATGCCCGAAACCGTGGTATAGCGTGGCAATGGAACCATTTCATCGCCGTGGCCGCCCATCAACATGGCTTGAATGTCTTCAACTGAAACATTCAATTCTTGCGCCAAGAAGGTGCGATAGCGAGCTGCATCCAACACGCCGCCTTGACCCATCACCCGTTCTTTGGGGAAGCCTGAGGCAACCCGGGCGAGGTAGGTCATCGTATCCATTGGGTTATTAACCACAATGATGCAAGCGTTGGGCGAGGTTTTGGCCACTTTTTCGATGTTTGATTTGGTAATTTCGGCGTTGATTTTGAGCAAATCTTCGCGGGTCATGCCAGGTTTGCGGGGCGCACCTGAGGTCAAAATCACCACATCTGAATCGGTGGTTTCTTCATAGCTGTTGGTGCCAATCACGCTGACATCAAAGCCTTCGACTGGCCCTGATTGAAGTAAATCCAAGCCCTTGCCTTGAGGAATGCCCTCAACAATATCGACTAAAACAACATCGGCGAGTTCCTTGCTTGCCAACCAGTGTGCACAGGTTGAGCCAACGAACCCAGCGCCGATGATGGTTACTTTCTTACGATTAGCCACACATGCCTCCAAAATATCAAGCTGTGGTTACGATTCAAGTGTCGGAGATGCGTCTACGACCCATCTCTCACGCTTGCTCCTTAACCGATTTTTTATTTAACCACGAAGGACACGAAGAGCAAGAAGGTTTATTTGGCACAGATTTTTAGATTGATCATTTGGATTAAAGATCCTGATCCCTAACCCCCGACCCCTGATCCCTATTCGTGTTCTTCGCGCTCTTCGCGGTTATGGGTATTTATGCTTCAAGCGTTGCGAGAACGCTGCCTGCTTCGATGCTCTTACCGACCTCGCCATTCAGTGTAGCAATTGTTCCAGCTCGTGGCGTTGCGATTTCGTTCTCCATCTTCATTGCTTCGACGACAAACACCACTTGGCCAGCCTCGACGGTTGCACCGACGCTGGTTTTAATCGCCACAATTGTACCTTGAATTGGGCAAATCACTGCATTCGGATCCGTCGCAACTTCGCGTTTTTTGTTGGCGCTCCGTCGCGTTGGCGCGGCGGCCTTGGTGTTGGCAACAGGCGCGTTCAAGCCTTCGCCAGCAACTCGCACCGTAAAGCGCCGTCCGTTGACCTCGACCGCCAATTCGCGGCTTGGGTGCTCGCTAGCAGGCTCGGCAGCGCTTGGCGTTGCGCTTGGCAATTGCTTGAGTTTTTCTTCCAAATAGCGTGGAATAAAGCTCACCGTCACATCACCATGCTCAAAGGCTGGCTCGGCCAAAGCCAATTTATGAAATGGAATCACCGTGGTAATGCCTTCGATGGTGTAATCGTTCAGCGCACGCCGCATTCGTTGCAATGCTTCGCTGCGGGTTGCTCCCCACGTCACCAATTTGGCTAACATCGAATCATAATATGGTGGAATGACTGTGCCTTGCTCAACCCCAGCATCAACCCGCACACCATAGCCTTTTGGCTCGCTGTAGGCGCTAATTGTGCCCAGCGCAGGCCGAAAACCAGCTGCTGCATCTTCGGCGTTGATTCGACATTGGATTGAATGGCCGCGCAACTGAATTTCATCTTGGCTGAACCAGAGCTTTTCGCCTTGAGCGATGCGAATTTGGGCTTGGACCAAATCGATGCCCGTCACCATTTCGGTCACAGTATGCTCAACTTGAATCCGCGTGTTCATTTCGAGGAAATAAAATTGGCCATCTGGAGCAAGCAAAAATTCCAATGTACCAGCGCCAACATACTTGGTTTCGCGGCACAAACGCAAGGCACATTCGCCCATGGCGCTGCGCAATTCGGGCGAAACCGCTGGCGAAGGCGTTTCTTCAATCAATTTTTGGTGGCGACGTTGCACCGAGCAATCGCGCTCGCCGAGATAGACCACATTGCCATATTGGTCAGCTAGCACTTGAATTTCAATGTGGCGGGGATCAAGCACATATTTTTCAACGAATAATTCGCCATTTTTGAAGGCTGCTTCGGCCTCACGGCGCGCGCTTTCAAAGGCAAATTCAACTTCTTCGGCGCTGTAGGCGACTTTCAAGCCGCGTCCGCCGCCGCCAGCACTAGCCTTGATCGCAATTGGGTAGCCATATTCTTCGCCAAGGCTCAGCGCTTCGGCAACACTCTCGACCGCTTTGGTTGTGCCTGGCACCAGCGGCACATGGGCACGCAAAGCCACTTGACGAGCGTGAATCTTGCCGCCCATCAAATCCATGGCATCGGCGGTTGGCCCAATAAAGACAATTCCCGCTGCATCGCAGTTGCGCACAAAATCGGTATTTTCCGAGAGAAAGCCGTAGCCCGGGTGAACCGCGCCAGCGCCACTGCTCCGCGCTACATCGAGGATGGTTTCGGTTTGCAAATAACTTTGAACTGCTGGCGGGGGGCCGATCAAAAATGCATCGTCTGCATAGCGGACGTGAAGCGCATCGCGATCCGCTTCTGAATAGACGGCGACGGTGCGTAAACCTAATTCCTTGCATGCCCGCATCACGCGCAGGGCAATCTCGCCACGATTGGCGATCAGCACTGTATCGAAACTCATATGCCGTTGCAACTCCATTGTGCTATGGCAAGTCTTACGTTAATCATTGCCGTATGCGAAATTAGAGCCCCGTAATGCCGTAAAAACCGCCAGCTGCGCGGCGGCGCAGGCGTTCGATGGTGGCCCAGCGTGGTTGGATACCAGTGCGGGCTGGACGTAGGCCTTGGCGTGAAAGTTTGGCTGAGGCATGCCACGTATTAGCCGCGACCGCAAGCGCAGGCTCGGCTTCAGCAGCGGCCAAAACGCTCACGACGGCCACACTGAGTGCCGTTAGTTCTTCATCGCTAGGCATTGTTGCGCTTGTCACAATCATCTTCATAGGGCTATTATACTGTACTCGGCGGACGCTGCCAATATACATCCAATGGCACAGGCTTTGCGTTGAAGTAAGCAGAGTAAGTAAAAAATAGTGAAATAAGGAGTCTCTGATGAACAGCAAAGTTTTGCGCTTTGCCAATGTTGCGGCGATTATCTCCACAATCATTGTCAACGCTTTGGCCAATATCCTGCCGTTCAATGGCCTTGATACTGGCTCAATCTCCGATGGTTTTCCGGTGCGCTTTGTGCCTGCTGGCTATGTATTCAGCATTTGGGGCTTGATTTATTTGGGCCTCAGCGCGTTTGCAATTTACCAAGCCTTGCCCAAGCAGGCCAATAATCCTGCTGTGGCCAAAATTGGCTGGTGGTTTGTGGCTTCGTGTGCGTTTAATTGTAGTTGGCTTTTCGCCTGGCACTATTTGCAATTCCCGCTCACGATCGTATTAATCGTTGGCTTGCTGGTGTCGTTGATTACGATTTATCGCCGTTTGAGCAGCCTGCGCGCCAATGCCAGCACTGCTGATCGCTGGTTGATTCACACGCCGTTTTCAATCTATTTGGGTTGGGCCACGGTCGCAACCATCGCCAACGCCACAATTGCGCTCTATGATGCAGGCTGGCGCGGCGGCCCACTCAGCGATTCGGTTTGGACGGTGATTTTGCTGGCGATTGGGGTCTGTTTGGCAGCCTTCATCACCTTGCGCCAACGCGATGTTGCCTATGATGCAGTGTTGTTGTGGGCTTTTATCGGGATTGCGGTCAAACAAGCGGCGTTTCCAGTGGTAATGGGTGCAGCAATCGTCGCGGCTGTGGCAATTGGGGTGTTGATTGTGCTGGCGGTGATTCGTAAATTGCCAACCCAAGGCCGTAAAGCACTGGCGTAATTGAAACCACGAAGAACACGAAGAGCACGAAGAAATCTTTGCATGAAGATCCTTCGTGCTCTTCGCGATCTTAGCGGTTTTAGCTTTTTGGGAGATCCAAATCGCTGAGCCGCACGGTTTTGCGGGTGCCAAATTTGATTGTTTTTTGGCCTGCTGAGGTCATTTGACCATTTTGTTGCAAGTTTTCGATCTCTTGTTGCATGGTTTGGGCAAGGTCGGTTTCGCCTTGGTTGAGCAAGCGGGTGACCGCACCTTGCAGCTTTTGGGTGGCCGCGCCAATGTTGCCCTCGGCCAAATCTTCTAAGGCGCGGGTTTGCAACTTGTGGGCGCTGACTTTTTCGACAATGTTCATCACTTGCGGCACGACGGCAGTTGCTTGGGTTGGGTCGGCCACAAAATTCAACATCACATCGTAGCGGGCTTTTTCGCCCACAATTTGCATTTGGGGAATGTCGTAGTTGACCTCAATTTGGCCCAGCCGATATTGACCAGCCTGCTTGGGATCAACCAACATTTCGATCAGCACCATGCGATGTTCGTCTTTGGAAACGTCGCCAAGGCTCACGCCAACCGCCCGATCGCTAATTGGACGATAGGCTAATTGCTGGATTAATGGGGTGACTTGCCAGAGCGCCCGTGGCTCAACGCCCTGCACGAAGCGCAAGGTCAAAGCGGCGTTTTGCACCACTGCCGATTGGGCTTGCTGTACCGCACCTTGGAAGAACGACGCAATATCATTGGGATTGCTGAAATACTCGGCGACCCCGCCCGAACGATTGGCCATTTCGATCAACAGATCTTCGTTCCAATCGTCGCCAACGCCAAGCGCGGTTAGGGGCACGTTGGCCTTGCCAATTTCCTCGGCCAAGCGCAAACAATCGCGTTCGCCCTCGGTTTGGCCGTCGGTCAGCAAAATAATGCGGCTAATCGTGTTGGCATTTTGGCTACGGCGTACTTCGTTTAAGGCTGCTTCAAGCGCAGGCGCGATTTTCGTGCCGCCTGCATCCTTGATTTTGCCAACTTCTGCTTGAAGCGCGGCCACGTTATGAACTGGCTGAGCACTAATAATGGTTTCGCGCCGATGATCGAAAATCACGACCGAAACAATATCTTGTGGACCCATCAGGCCCAAGGCGCGTTGGGTGGCTTCGCGCACACAGCGCATTTTATCGCCCTTCATCGAGCCACTATGGTCGAGCACGAAGCCCACATTGACCGGCATTTGAACGTGGGCAACCGCTGGCGTTGCCGTAATATCCAGCAGCAAATAGACAACCTGCTGGGTTGGGAGCGCTGGCAACGCCGGACGAGCCAACGTACCAGTCAATTGAACTTCACCAGCCATGGTGATCTCCTTATAGAGAAGATAGAACAAAGAGCATAGAACATAGATAGTGAGTGTTTGCGATCCTACGTTTAATATGCTCTATGCTCTAGGCTCTTTGTTCTGCTTTAGTCTTCGAGTTTTTGGGTCAGTTTGCGGGTGGCGTAGCGCAGGGCTTTTTGATCGGCAGCATCAATTTGGCCACCGGCCTCAAGCTGTTGGGCACTTTGCTCCATCGTTTGGGCCAACTCGGTTTCGCCCAAATCGAGCAAGCGCGTTGCAGCAGCCCGCAGTTTTTGGGTTGCGCTGCCAATATTGCCCGCCTCGGCCTCGGAAAGTGCCCGCGTTTGCAATTTGAAGGCGGTTACTTTTTCGACCGTGTTCATAATTGGCGGATTAACCACGCTGGCCTTGGGATCGACACTGAAGCTCAATGGAATGTCGATTTTGAGCTTCGCTTCTTTGATGCCCAATACTGGCGCGTCGTATTGCAATTCTGCTTGGGCGATGCGAAATGTGCCTGCTTCACGCTCTGGCAGCATCAAATCGACCAAAACACTTGCGCCGTCGCCAGCAATTTCGCCAATGCTAACGGTAACTTCGCGCTCGCCAATTGGCTTATAACCAAGGTTTGAGATGCTTGGCTGCACGCGATAGACCGCTCGTGGCGTAACCCCGGGCAACAAGCGCAGCAACAAACGCGCATTGACCACGGTGGTGGTTTGGGCGCTTTGCAAGGTTTGTTGGAAATATTTGCTAATTTGGCTGGGGTCGGCAATATAATCCGATTCGCCGTTGGATGCGGCGGCCAAATCGTCGAGCAAAGCTTCGTTCCACTCGGTGCCCAAGCCGAGCGCCGTGATTGAAACGCCGAGGTCGCCAATTTGCTTGGCAATCGCGCGGCAGGTATCTTCATCGCCCCAAGTTTGGCCGTCGGTCAAGAGCAACACCCGCCCAACCCGATCGGCGGCTTGGAATTTTTGCAACTCGGTGAGGCCAGCTTGCAAGCCCAACGACATGGCAGTGCCGCCTTGCTCGCCAATCGATTCGATGGCGTTTTGCAAGGCTGGAATGTCATCTGCCAAACGGGCTGGCACCAACACTTCGAGCGTATCATCGAACAGCACAATGCTGACTGCATCGATTGGCCGCAAATTAGCCACGATTTCGCGCACAGCTTCGCGCAAATGTTGAATTTTATCGCCAGCCATCGAGCCAGAGCGATCGAGCACCAAACAGAAATTGAGTGGCGGAGCCGCTTGGACAGTCGGCACATGGTCGGGCTTGGCCTGAATCAAAACATAATTAACTTGGCTTGTGCCGCTTGGCAATGGTTCGCGGCTCCAAACTGCTGAAAGTGCTACAGGTTCAGTCATTATTTGGTCCTCAACTTAGTGTTCTACGCTTGGAATGCTATCAAAACGCACCACCACCACGCTAATGTTATCTTCGCCGCCGCCAGCATTGCCCGCTGCAATCAAGGCATCGCAAAGGTCGGCGGGGTTGGCGTGTTCAGCGAATAGCTCGGCCATTTTGGGGTCGCGCACCATCTCCCACATCCCGTCGGAGCAGAGAAATAGCGCATCGTTTGGCTGCAATTGGACCTCAAAGGTGTCGGTGCCAGGGTCGCCGCTATCGCCAAGCGATTTGAGAATTGCGTTGCGTTGCGGGTGATTGTAAATATCATCAGGATCAAGCTGGCCAATATCGATCAAGCGTTGCACGAGCGAATGATCTTTGCTGATGCGCTGCAATTTGCCATCGCGATAGAGATAGGTGCGGCTATCACCAACATTGCCCACAATCGCCCGATCGCCGACCACAACGGCCATCGTCAGGGTTGTGCCCATGTCGTTTTTGCGGCGCACGCTTTCTTCATAAACCGCTTGATTGGCTTGAAACGCTGCTTGTTTGACCAAATCGGCCAAATGTTTGCTTGAAACTGGGCCATTGTGCATTTGCGGGTCAAGCAAGGTCGAGACAAGCGTTTGGGCCGTGGTTGTGATGGCCAGACCGCTGGCAACCTCGCCACCTTCGTGGCCGCCCATACCATCAGCCACCACATACAAGCCAACATTGACTGGTTTGGCATCCCAGTTCAGGCGCAAATCCCAGGTCAGCACGCTATCTTCGTTGTGGTCGCGAATCATGCCAACATCGGTGGCATAGCCAGTGCGCACCCGCAAGCTGATTGGCGTGGCTTGTTCGGCTAATAAGGTTTCGAGAGCTTGGGCCAAAATGCTGGCATCGTTGATGCGTTTGGCGCGCAGATCGCTCAAAATGGTGGCAAAACCACTATCAAGCGGCGAAGGGTTGTTGGCATCGTCGAGGCGACGGGTATGGCGTTGAATGCCAGCCATTTTTTCGAGCACTAAGCCTAATTGCTCAACATCATCAAGCTGATCTTCTTTGCCTTGCGAGCGGCGAATCGCGCCAGCATCAGCCAGCTTAATTTCGCGCTTGTTGGTCAAGGCCAAATCGGCCAAGGTTACTTGGCCGAGCGCCAAGCCATTGCGGTGCAAATAGGCCAAAGCCCGCGAAACCTGAATTCCAATCTCAATGGCATCGGTTTGATCAACAAAGGTATTTGGCTCGCTGAGCAAGGTATCGAAGCGCACAAGGCTGGTGCCATCGGGCAGCACCGCAAAGCGTGAATCTTCGCCTACAAAGACCTCGCGCACAGTTGGCAACACCGAGCGCGCAGGATCATCTGGTAAATCATCGAGCAAGGCTGCGCCTATTGGCTGGGCGGCGGGAGTTTCTTGCAACAGAGCAGTTTGTTCTTCGACCTGCGACCCGCACTCCTCGCAAAACTGATCGTTCGCTTGTAGGGCGGCCCCACAGCGAGCGCAATGATCCCATGGTTCCAGCAGCGCAACCCGATACACGCGCAGGGTTGGCGTATCGGTCAACAAGGCGGTTACCCGATACACATCCTTCAAAATCGTGCCAATTGCAAACGGTTCGTTCTCCTCTGAAAGGTTGGCATGATTGAGGGGTTGGGTTCCACCAGTCATCGGTTCAGTCGGCTCAGACACAGGTCAACTCCTCTGAATAGGTCTAGAACAACAAAAAATTCCTTGTTCTTGGACGAATAAGCTTATCCGAATGTTTCTGATTATCGTTCTTCTGTCAATCTTCTGGTTGCATAGCGCAAGGTTTTGGTTTGCTCAGGGTCAATTTGGCCAGTTTCTTGGAGTGTTTGTTGGGCTGCTGCTGCTTGTTCGGCCAATTCATGCTCGCCCAAATCGACCAAACGGGTCACTGCCGCTTGCAATTGGCGGGTCGCTCCCGCCTGATCACCTTGGGCTGCTTGCTCAAGGGCTTTGTTTTGCAAGCGCCATGCCGTCACCCGCTCCAAAATTGCCACAATCTCTGGGTTGAGCGCTTGGTCAGCCCGTGGATGATATTCGATCACAACATCGCGATTGATTGGCTCTAAGCCTTGGCCTTGCGGATCGTCGGCCTGCAACGAAAGTCGCAGCAAGCGATAGATATTTGGCACATGGTCGGGAATCCGCAGTTCAAGCAGCCAGGCTGCTTTGGCGCGTTGTTCGATTGAGCCTAAGCTTAAACTCCCAGAACCAGCCTCGAACTCAGGAATTGGCACGTCGCCCAAGGCTGGCCGAATGCGCAAAATCCTTCTGATTTGCACATCGTGGGCCAAGCGTAAATCAAGCCGCGCCTTTTGGGCAATAATCGCATGCGCTCGGCCAAATTCGAGGTCAAGCAAATTGGGCAAGTCGCTGGGGTCAGTGATAAAGCTCGATTGACCGCCGCTCTGATCCGCAAAACTCATCAGCAATTGCTCTTGAAACTCGACTCCCAAGCCAATTGTCGAGACGGGTATTGAACGGGCGGCTAGATGGCGAGCATAGGCCAACGCTTGCTCATCATCTTCAACAAAGCCATCGGTCAGCAGCACAATCCGTTGCGAGAGGCCAGTGTTTGGCATGCTATCGAGTAGCTCAATCGTATTGCGCAAGCCTGGAGCCAGCCGCGTGCTGCGCCCAAGGTCGCCGCGTTCAAGGATGGCAACCGCGCCTTCAAGCCGTACCACATCGCTTGGCGATTTGGCTTTGAGCACTGCATGGGCTTTTTCAGCAAAGCCAATAATCGTAAGCTGATCATGGGAATTCAGCCGTTCGGCGGCTCCGCGCACTGCCTGACCAAGCCAACGGCTAGGGCTTTGCGCTCGTCGCCGCACTTCATCCATCAAATCGTCGCGAATTTTCCAAACTGGCACGCCATCAAGCATCACTTCGTGGGCAGCGCCACGGCGCATTAATTCGCGAAACAGCGTGCTATCGGCAATTGGCACGCGCATCGAAGGCGAACAATCGACCAACAAGACACAATGCACCGGAATGCGTTGATTGGCCTTGCCTTGGCCAAGCACTTCGGCCAACACATACAACACTTGCTCGCCGTTGTTGGCGGGTACGCTACTGCGTGAAAGGGTGAGCCTGAGATCTAAGCTCGTCATAGGCTTACTCGATTTCTAAACATTGCCGAAGCTTGGCAAAATCTACTGGATCGCCACTGGTTAGCCATTCGATGCTGCCTGCTTCGCTTTGGGAATTAAGCAGATCATCGGCGGCCAGCAGGCGTTGGGTTTGGCGCGCCACTGCTGCCCCAGTATCAAGCAAGGCAATGTTTGGCCCAGCAACCTCGGCAATCAAGGGTCGCAAAAATGGATAATGGGTGCAGCCCAACACAATCGTATCAGCGCCTGCCTTGAGCAATGGCTCAACATAACGCGCCACAGCATCGCGCGTTGTGGCACTTTGCAATTCGCCAGCTTCAATTAATTCAACTAAGCCAGGGCATGCTTGCGGCACAACCTGAACATCGCCTGCATAACGGGCAATCAAGCGCTGAAATCGTTCACCTGCGACCGTGGCTTGGGTGGCCATCACGCCAACTACACCAGTTTTGGTTTGGGCAATTGCTGGTTTGATGCCTGGCTCCATCCCGACAAAGCGAATGCTGAAATGTTCGCGTAAGTAATCAACGGCATGTAGAGTTGCAGTGTTGCATGCCACGACAATAATTTTAACCTCGCGTTCGAGCAAAACGTGCGTAACGCGCTCGGCCAAGGCCACAATTTCGGCGTGCGAACGCCCGCCATACGGGCAATTGCCTGTATCAGCGTAATAGATAATATGTTCATTTGGCAAGAGCGCGCGCACATCGCGCAAGGTCGATAAACCGCCAACCCCTGAATCGAACATGCCAATTGGTCGCTGTTTCATGCCTGAATCGCCTCGTTGCGGTTGGCGCGGGCAGCCTCAACAAAGGCCGAAAAAATCGCTTGCCAGCGCAAATCTTCGCCGAGCACCAGTTCTTCTGGGTGGCATTGCACGCCGACAACCCAAGGCCGTTGCGGATCTTCGACTGCTTCAATCAGGCCATCATCCGACCAACCAACTGCTTGCAGCTCAGCACCTAAATCTTTGACTCCTTGGTGGTGCATGGTGTTGACCGCAAACGGCGTTGTGCCAAGCAATTCAGCCAATTTTGAATCGTTGCTGAGGCGCAGTTCATGGGCTGGCAAATCGCGTTGTTGGCGCGCAAACGACTCGTCGTGGTTGAGCTTGGGCTCGTACTGCGAGGGTAAATCTTGGTAGAGCGTGCCACCATAGGCCACATTCAACAACTGAAAGCCACGACAAATCGCAAAGACTGGCTTGTGATATTGCTTAGCCCATGCCAACAGCTGCATCTCAACCCGATCTTGCTCGCGGTTGACCGTGCCAAGAGCGGGGTGTGGCTCCTCGCTATAATAAGCAGGGTCGAGATCAACGCCGCCAGCGAATAATAACCCATCGACAGCCTGAAACGCCGCAAATAACGCCGCTTCGTGCTCCACCAACGGAATTAAAAGTGGCACACCACCAGCGGCCTCAACTGCACGAATATAGGTTTGGTTGTTGCCATGAGCGAGAGGGTAGGGATGAGGACGGGCATAGGTTGCGCACGGTATCCCAATAATCGGCAAGCGTGATGGCATAGGACACTCCTTGATTGTGTTGCTCTTGCCATTCTAGCACGACCGCAAAAAAGCTGACGATTATGGGACGCTGATAACCAGATTACGCCCAGAATTTTTGGCCCGATACAAGGCTTGGTCGGCCTGGTCGTGCAACGTGTGCGCATCCCAATTGTTGTTGAGAGTGGCTACGCCAATGCTGACCGTAATGTGGCCTTGGCCAAAAAGATGCTCGGCAGTGCAGATGCGCAGGCGTTCGGCCAACAACACTGCGCCTTCTTGGTCAGTTTTCGGCAGGATGATGGTAAATTCTTCGCCGCCATTGCGCGAAACAATATCAACATCGCGCACATTATCGCAAACCAAGCGCGCGAAATCACGTAACAATACATTGCCAACCAAATGGCCATAATTATCGTTATATTGCTTGAAATAATCAATATCCAAAGCCAATAATGATAAAGGATACTCATAACGATAGGCTAAGGCAACTTCGCGATCAAGCATGGTGATAAAATGGCGTTGATTAAATAAACCAGTCAAGCCATCAGTTATCGCCAATTGCTGCGTAATTGTATACAGATGGGCATTTTCAATTGCGATTGCTGCTTGAGTTGCAAAAATTTCAAGCACTTGCACCGATTCAAACGAAGGCTTGCGCCGATCGCGCGGATCGTCAACTGAGAGAATACTAATTAAATTATTATCTGAATCGTACAACGGCACAAACAACGCATCATCTTGATGCCATTCATGCGGTCGCCGCTCGCCCAGATCGGCGCGATAGGTATCATCGCTGTTGCCCCAAATTGCTGTATAGCTGGTATGGCTGTGGGGAATATAATATGAGCGACTAATGCGAAATTCCTCGCGCATCACGCTGCGATACCAATCAATTGGCACTAATTGATCACGTAATTCAAACCAGCGCTCATCGGGCACACCAGCCACCGCTCGTCGCCGCATAAAGCTTGGCCGCTCTTGATCGACTAAACTGAGCAAGGCAATATTAAAACCTAAGCTAGCTTGAATCGCCCGCACAATTTCGGGCAGCAAATCATTTAAATTGAGGTTTGCACTTAATGCTTGGCTAATGCGTAACACTTCATTGAGTTGTTGTGATCGTTGGGCCAACAAAGCTTGTTGCTCAACCGCTTGTTGATGAATATGCGCATTATGAATCGAAAGCGCCGCATGATCAGCAATTTGGCTGACAAAACGGGTTGTATCCTGATTAAATGTACCAACCCGATCACTTTCTAGAATCATCACGCCTAAAACTTTGCCACTATGCACAATTGGTACTGTCATTTGGCTTAATGTGGTTGGCCGTGAATTAACATAATAGCCAGAATTACGAATATCAGCAGTCCAATCGGGCTGGCCAGTGCGCGCAACTAAGCCAGCAATCCCGCGATCAATTGGCCAGCCTTCGAATTGAAAGCGCCGAATTTCCGCAGGATAGCCCTGAATCGCCCGAATATACAAGCGCTGCTGCTCAGGATCAAGCAAACACACCATGCCAGCATCAGCGTGCATAATTGGCTGAATCCGGTCGAGCAAGCGATTGAGAATTGTATCGACATCGAGAGTTTCGTTTAAATCGCGGATGGTTGCTTCGAGGGTTTCGAGTTGGGCCACGCGGGCTTGGAGCTGTTGATCAACCGCTGCAAAGCGTTTGGCGTGGGCAATTGCCACCGCTGCTTGATCAGCGATCATGCTCAAAATTTGTTCGTCGTGGGAAGAATAGGCCTCAACTCGTTCGACCGATTGAACGCTAATGACCCCAAGGACCTGCTCGCCAAGCACAATTGGAACCCCTAAAAATGATTGCACAGGCTGGCCAACAATAATCGGCGCAACCGTAGCATTGTGATCATGGTCGTTAATGCGGAGAGGCCGCCGATGCTGCAAAATCCATTCGGTAAGGCCATCGGCATAGGGTCGTGAAGGCCACGAAACCCGTTGGCCGTTTTCGACCGCCAAGGCAAACTCAATCAATTGCAACTCAGGCGAGTATAACGCCAAATAAAACTGGCGGGTATCCATTAATCGCGATGTTTGACTATAAATCTCCTCAAGCACCGTATCCAATTCCAAGGCTTGATTAATCGCATGGCGAATCTCGTGGAGCGCATGCAGCTCGGTAATCATGCGTCGAATTCGCAAAGGATTGGCTTGAAAGTGAGTTCGTTGCCGCGAAGAAAGCCGTAGCACGGGTCGTCGCTTGGTCATGTCGCGTCCAGGTCGTTTTGTGCGATTAGTAAACACCGTTGTGGCCTATTATAACAGCTTGATTTTCTGCTTGTCTATGAATGTCCATCGGCGATCGCAGCTCTTCTCATGGCTGTATTGTAGCCTACCATGCAAGTGCCTAAGCTGCTTAACTTGGCAGCTTCACTTGGCTAAAGCAGGCTTCATACCACTGGTTACGGCCCAAAAATCGGCAACGATTGGCTTTTGACCAAGTGTAGTAGCACTATTGATTAAAGCTTTTAATTACTATGGCCTATTGTACACTATGTCACGTAGTACATTCGCGTGGTTAAGACAGTACCAAAGTCATAACCCATGTGGTGAGTTTAGGTGCTGACAGATGCCCGCTCTAGCAGCCAAATAAATCGTGGTATACTGCCCGACGTATGAGTACTGATGGTTCTACAACCGAAGATAACACAGAGCAAGCGGAATTACCTCTGATTGGCTAGACCAGTGAGCGGGAATTCCCGCTCGTTGTGTGTTTGCCACATGGAGGTGTCCGATGACCAAAATCCTCGATATTCGGCCAACCTTAGAAGACGTGCGGGCTGCGCTCGATGCTGGCGCAATCGACCAAGCAAGTCAACTGGTTGCCAACCTACACGCTGCCGATGCAGCAGCGATCCTCGATGAACTCGAATCCGATGAGCTGTACGAAGTGTTTGCCCGCCTCAACCTTGAGCATGGCGCAGATGTCTTAATCGAGCTTGATACCGATTCGCAAGTGGAGCTTGCTGAAACCCTCACCAGCGATCAGCTTTCCGATTTGCTTGAGCAAATGGAGCCAGATGATGCAGCTGATGTGTTGGTTGAGCTAGAGCCAGCCCAAATTGCTGCCACCCTAGCCGCGATGGACCCAGAAGATTCCGACGATGTTCGCCAATTGATGCAGCACGACGAGGAGAGCGCTGGCGGCTTGATGACTCCGCATGTTGTGACCTTGCGCGATCGCTTGAGCACCCAACAGGCAATCGAATTGCTGCGTGGTTTGCAGCCAGAAGATGAGTCGGTCTACTATCTGTATGTGGTCGATGCCAACGATGCCTTGGTTGGCGTGGTCAGTTTGCGCTCGTTGGTGATGGCTCCTGCCCAAACCCAGCTCAGCGATATTATGGATCGTAACGTGATTACCGCCAGTGTTGAAACCGACCAAGAAGAATGTGCGCGCTTGCTGGCTCGTTACGACTTGTTGGCCTTGCCCGTGGTTGATGCGCAACGGCGGATTGTGGGTGCAGTTACCGCCGACGATATTATTGACGTAATTGAAGAAGAAGCCACCGAAGATATGTATCGTTTGGCCAACCTGCCGCAAGACGAAGATGTTGAAGATTCGTTGTTTCGCTCATCGCGGCGGCGCTTATTTTGGTTGTTTGTCAATTTGCCAACAGCCATTTTGGCGGCTTGGGTGGTGAGTAACTTCGATGGCACGGTCGAAAAAGTGACGGCGCTGGTGCCATTTATGCCAATTATCGCTGGCATGGGCGGCAATGCAGGCATTCAAACCTTGACCTTGATTGTGCGTTCGATTGCGTTGGGCGAAGTAGCGACGGGCCAAGGATTTCGCGCCTTAGGCCGCGAGGTTGGGATTGGGGCAATTAACGGGGTAGCATTTGGCAGCGCAATTGGCCTACTTGGTTGGTTGTGGCAGGGCAATCCAATGTTGGGCGTGGTTGCAGGCTGTGCGATGTTGCTGAATTTGGTATCGGCGGCAATTGCTGGCACAGTTGTGCCGCTCACCCTCAAGCTATTTCGGGTTGACCCAGCCTTGGCCTCGGGTGTGATTGTGACCACCGTGACCGATGTAACTGGCTATAGCTGTTTGCTTGGCTTAGCTACAATCTTAATTCGCTATTTAATCTAGGAGCGTCTATGCCTACTGATAACGACCCGCCAGACCAGTAGAACGGCACGAGTTGCAAGATCAATTGCCTCGTGCCGTTCGTGTTTTTAGGGCCTTATTGGGTTGGCACTAAGAATTGCGCCGAACACCAACCCTCAACTTGAGTCTGAACCTCGCGTACTTGGAACCACAACGTCCCCTCAATATTTTGCTCGGAGAGCTTGGTTAATTGAGTTCCCTCAGGCATAGTTTTGACAATATTGCCACCAGGCTGATCGCGTAAGAACAAGCCATCGCTGCCAGTGCCAGTGACCGCAAAAACTGGGCCTTCGCTGGGAATCGTCCCGTTATCGGTGGGAATCAAGCCCTCTGGGGTGGGTGATGGCCCAACGATAATCCCCGAAGTTGGTTGGTTAGGCAGATTCAGGCCTTGGTTGTTATTGGGATCTTCAGTTTTGCCAGGCCGATTCGAATATAAGATGAAGATGATAAGCACAATCACCACAACCGTGGCGATTACGACATAGCGATAGCCACCTTTGCTAAGCCACGAGGCGACACCTTGGGTATTGAATGTGTCGATTGGGCTAGTGCGGCTGGTGGTGGCGCGGCGGCGCTCTGAGCGCCAATCATTGTTAACCATGCCTTGCCACGACTGATCATCTTTGCGCAACTCGGCTGGGTCAATCCGACGGGTAGGGGCGGTTGGGCTGGTTTCGTCATCTGGACGGTCATAGGGACGAAAGCGGTTTTGGCTCATCGCCGTCATCCTTTCATCGCTGCAACTACTCTAGGTCGCTTTCCTAGTGCCTATTATCAATGAAGTTTGGTGTTTGGGCAAGAAGAATCCTGCAAGCTCCGAATTATCCGCACTCTAAATTTGCTCAGCATGCTGACTGATTAAGGGTTGATCTCCAAAAAACGTAGCGGCCCTGGCAATATTGCTCGAGCCTGATAGCCAGAATCGATGAAATACAGCCCACGGCTATCTGGTTCCCACGCATTGCCACATAAGCTGGCAACCGGATTCTCAACGGAGACGATGGTGTCGGTGATCAGCGGCCCACCCGGCAGTGGAACCAAGGATACCTGCCCTTGGACGATCCGGTAGCGTCCATCGGGTGATCGGTTGCGCTTAATAAACCGTGGTCCCGTTGTCCACCATGGACTCGTCTTATGTGGATCAGTCTTTCGAGTATCTGTCACAGTTGCCGTCGATAGATCAATCAGCCAATGCGGCATGACAATCAAAACATCATTGCTTGCACCAAGCATCCAATCCATTGGATCTCCATAGGCATGCTTATCGGCCTCAGGAAGAACGATTGGTTGTTTCGTGATTAGGGAATATATTTGATACTGCTCAGCGGCAGGGCGATTCATCTGTACAATTAGCGCATATTCTCGGCTTGGGGAAATACTACAATCATCAATCTCTAGATTCAACACTCTGGGCGCAATCGCATCGCGTTCGTCGTGATCCAGCGTTGTGTTACAGGCCACAAGAAAAACCAGTAGACTAAGGCTACCAACCAAGCGTTTCCATCTCATCAGCTACTCCTTATCAATTAAGCAGTGGTTACAAGCCAAAATATAACATTCATGGTTTGTTTAATGATAGTACACTGAATAGCGAAGAATGAAGGCTCAAAGCGCGAGGCTAAAAGCAACCTTTGCAATCTTCGCGATCTTCGCGATCTTCGTGGTTTCAAACTTCGTGTTCTTCGTGGATCAATAGTTTGTTTGGAGGAAGCAGAATGCGGTATCGCAAACTAGGCCGAACTGGACTCAAAGTTTCTGAATTGTGTTTGGGCACGATGACCTTTGGCTGGAGTGTCGAAGAGCCAGAATCGTTTGCCATTATGAGCCAAGCACTTGATGCAGGCATTAACTTCTTCGATACTGCTGATGTCTATTCGCGTTGGGACCCGCGCTCGTATGCAGGCAAAACCGAGGAAATTATCGGGCGCTGGTTGGCCGAAGATCAAAGTCGGCGTGATAAAGTTGTGTTGGCAACCAAAGTGCGTGGCCAAATGGGCGACCAACCAAACGATCAAGGGCTTTCGCGCAAGCATATTATTGCGGCGGTCGATGCCAGCTTGCGGCGCTTGCAAACCGATTACATCGACCTCTATCAAACCCACTTTCCCGATGGCGAAGTACCAATCGAAGAAACCTTGCGCGCGCTTGACGATTTGGTGCGAGCTGGCAAAGTGCGCTACATTGGCTGCTCGAATTATCGCGCATGGCAATTGATGGAAGCCCTGTGGACGAGCGATAAACTGAATCTTGCACGCTACGATTCGTTGCAACCGCATTATCATTTGCTCAATCGCGAAGAATTTGAACGCGAACTGCAACCAGTGTGTTTGAAATACGGCGTTGGCGTGATTGTCTATAGCCCGTTGGCGGGCGGCTTGTTGACTGGTAAGTTTCGGCGGGGGCAGCCAATTCCTGAGGGCACGCGGGTTGCTGAACGTGGTCGTGACGACAAACGCTTGGGCGAGCCATTGTGGAAATTGATCGATCAGCTGGAAGTGTTAGCCGAAAAACATCAGAAAACCATTCCCCAACTGGCAGTTGCTTGGGTCACTGGCGTACCAGCAATTACCTCGGCAATTATTGGGGTAACCAGTAGCGCACAACTGCAAGATACCTTGGGCGCTGCCGAATTTGAACTAAGTGCCGAAGATCGGGCAACTTTAGACAACCTAAGTGCTTGGGAGAACGTCTAAGTAGCATTCGGATGGCCGACGTGGCTGCATCGTAAGCTTGGTTTTTGCTGCGAACCGTTGCCAAGGCGTAGGGGCAATGATACAATACCACGGGCAACTACATCGCATCTTCCATTTCGAAGGAGTCTGATCGCGATGAACTCTCCCGTACTCGTCCTCAACCATAATTACGAGCCACTCAATATCTGCTCTGCACGCCGTGCCTTGATGCTTGTGTTGGGTGGTAAAGCCGAAGTGTTGGAACACAACCACGCCGTGTTGCACACGACCAACGACACGATTGCTTGTCCGTCGGTCATCCGATTGGGCCATATGATTCGTCGTCCCTTGCCAAACGTCAAGCTTTCTCGCCGTGAAATTTTCCGTCGCGATCACTACACCTGCCAATACTGCAACCGGATCAGTGCTGATCTCACGCTTGACCATGTGTTGCCTCGCCACCGCGGCGGCGCACATAGCTGGGAAAATCTGGTAAGCGCCTGCCGCACGTGCAATCATCGCAAGGGTGGGCGTACTCCTGAGGAGGCACGAATGCGCTTAATTCGGCCACCCTTTCGCCCGTTTGCAAGCCCATACTATTTAATCGAACGCCGAATGCATGGGCTCGGTCTTGAAGAATGGCGTAAATTTCTGCCTGCGTCCTTTCAAACAGTGGAGGACGATCAATAAGGAGTTTTGGTATGTTACAGCGCATTGCAGTGGTCGATGATTCGAGTGAATTTCAACAGTTAATTGATGTGATGTTGCAATACCTTGGGATTCGCGAAATTCACCACTGGGCTTCGAGCCTCGAAGCGTTGCCAAAATTGATCCAAAATCCGCCAGAACTCCTGATTCTTGATGTGATGATGTCGGGGATGGATGGGTTGAATGTGTGGCGTGAGTTACGAACTCAGCCCACCACCAAAAGCTTGCCAGTGATCGTCTGCACTGCCGCAATTAATAGTATTGTGCATCAAGAAGCCCAGCTAAATGCTGACCCATTAACCGTGATTTTACCCAAACCATTTACGCTTGATGAATTGCGCCATGCGATGAGTCGGGTCGCGCCACTTTGGCAAGTGGTGGTCTAACGACAAAAAGCCGTAGTTAATTTGGCCTAAAAATGCGAATTAGCGCACTGTAATGCTGTTTCTGCTTGCATAGCATCGGTGGGTACGCTATAATACTTTCGCATTTTACGCCATTATTCTTTAGCAATTCGCCCAAATCCACGATCGTCATTCAGTGATCGACACGGATTATCAGATGCGCTGGATGCACAGCGCAGGGAGGAGCGGCATGGCTCTCACCACGATCCAAGCACTCTACGATGAAGCACGGTCTGCTCTCGAAACAGGGAAGGAGGAGCGTGCCATAGGTGCGAGTGAGCATCTGCTTGAATCGTTTCCCTATTATCTTGAAGCGTACCGTATCCTCGGCGAATCGTATCTCAACCGCCAAGATTTAGCCAAAGCCGTCGAAGCTTTTGAACGGGTCTTACGTTCTGACCCCGAAAATATCCCTGTCCATGTTGGCTTGGGGGTAACCTACGAGCGCCAAGGCAATCTCGCAGCGGCTATCCGCGAATTTGAGCAAGCTTTTGAAATTAAGCCCGATTTGCCCGAGTTGCGTTCGCAAGTCTTGCGTTTGTATACTGAAGCATGGGGCAGCGAAAACGCTCGCATTCTGCTGAAAAAAGCAGGCCTTGGGCGCATGTACGTGCGCGGACGACGCTTCGATAAGGCGATTCAAGAATTTAATGATGTTCTGGCCGATGATCCCAAACGGGTTGATATTGCGGTTGCGCTTGCCGAAGCACTCTGGCGCAATGGCCAAGAGGCCGAGGCCGCCGAAGTTGCCAGCGATATTCTGCGCGAATACCCCGATATGCTCAAAGCCAATCTGATTTTGGGCTATCACCTGTTGTCCGCCGGCGATCCCAAGGGCCGTACGTTGTGGCAACATGCCCAGCAACTCGACCCTAGCCAAGGCGTAGCCTATGCCTTGTTCGATGGAATGCTCCCCCCAGTCGAAGCCCCCGATACCAAAATTGAAGCCTTTGACGAAGCTGCTTGGAAGGCCAAAAAGGCTGATAAAGAACGACTTGCCCGCGAAGCAGTCGAGCAAGCTGAACGTGCTGAACGCGAGCGCTTGGCCGCCGAACAAGCAAGCAAAGCGCCTGCTGCCTCATGGCTGACCGAAGTCGAAGCCGCACCAGTTGCGGTTGGGGTTGCTGCCCATGGCGATGACGATTTCTTGCGCAGTTTGTTGTTTGGCGATTTTGGGGCCGCGCCTGCTAGCCCGCCTGCCCAAACCACCAGCGCCGAACCAGCCTACGATGTCGATTTCAATCTCGACGATTTAGGATTGGATATTCAACCCTTCTCGCTTGATGAGGTCGATGAAACCGACTCATTCAGCAACAAAGCCTCAACGCCTGCCATCGAACCAGTGCTTACGCCAGTTATGCCTGAACCAGAACCAGTCGTGGCAAACACTGCTGATCCTGATGATTTTGAGTTGCCAAGCGATCTCACGCCATTCAGTTTTGGCGATTGGGACGAAAGCGACATCGATGATATTCCAGGCATTGGCTCGGATACTGGCAAGCTGCCAGAACAATTGCAGCCATTCTCCTTGGAAAACTTCGACGATGTGCAACCTGAAACCAGCACCAAAGCCCAAGATGATGATGTTGTGTTGCCGAATACGCTCAAGCCTTTCTCACTCGATGAACTGAGTTTCGACGAAATCGACACGCCATCAGAGCCAAGCATGCCGTTTAGCCGCGATTTACCGCGCTATCCCGATAGCGAGGAAGAATCAACTGGCTTTAGCTGGCAACAACCACGCTCGCGCTCACGCTCAATCTTTGGCGCACAACCTGAGCCAGAGTTCAACCAAGACGAAGCAGATGACGCTGGCATCTTCAATCGCATGGTGATCAAGAAGCAAACTCAAACTTTGCCACCATTGGTCGAGCCAGTCTATGATCCAAGCGATTCAGACGATGAAGCGATGAACTTCTTCTCGAATGATAACGTCGATTTGCGCAATTATGATGATACTGATTTGCACACGGCGGATACTGAGCCTGCAATCACGCCATTCTCATTAACCGATTTGGGCTTAGATGCAGGCGAAATTGCCGATTACAACGCAATGGGCAACCTCGACCAACCACAAACCCAAGCCGATGAAGAATTGGAAATCAAACCATTCTCGTTGGCCGAGCTTGGGCTGAGCGACGATGAGATTGCGCAGTTGCAAGCCAGCGACGATAGTGCCTTGCCAACCGATCCAACCAACGACGAATCAGGCTTAACCCCGTTCGCGTTGAATGAATTTGGCTTCGATGCTCCCGCCGCTAGCGATGAGCAAGCATTTAGCTTCGATGAGCCAAATATCACCCCATTCTCGCTCGACGATTTGGGGCTTGATGCTGATGAGCAAGCGCTCTACTCAGGCGAGTTCAATGCAACACCAGTCGCCGAGCCTACGCCCAAGGTTGAAGAAGAACCAAATATGACTCCCTTCTCCTTGACCGATTTGGGCCTCGATGCTGACGAAATTGCGCAATTCGAAGCCATGAATCAAGCGCCAGCTGCCGATGATGAATTCAATTTCGATGGCGGTTTGCAGCCTTTCTCACTCGATGATTTGGGCTTTGATCAAGAGCCACAAGCCTACGAGGAGCCAGTGCGCGAGCTAAGCGATAGCTCACAACCGTTCTCCTTGAATGATATTGGCTTGTCGGCTGAAGAAATTGCTGCCATCGAGCAAGCTGGCCAAAATCAAAGCGATGACCCAATTTTTGATAACTTGTTGGGCATTGGTCAACATCAAGGCTATGTCGATTTGACTGATATCATCAATCAATTTGATGATCCAGAATCGCAAACCGAGGAAATCGACCGCATCGCGTTAGCCTTACACGACAATGGCATCCAAATTCGCGATGGCGATGAAGTTATCAATATGGACGAGGAGTTCTCTGGTGATGAGGCCGATGGCTACGAAACCGAAGAACCACTTGCCAACTTCATTGCTGGCGATTTCGATCAGCCTGTGAGCTACAACCAACAATCAACTGATTTGGAGCCAGAAATGACTCCGTTCTCGTTGACCGATTTGGGCTTGAGCGCTGAAGAAATTGCTGAACTCAATGGCGAAAGCAGCGAAACTACTGCTGAAGCACCAGCGCCATTCTCATTCGATAATTTCGAATTGGATACGCCAACGACGAACGAAGCTGAGCCAGAAATGACTCCGTTCTCGTTGACCGATTTGGGCTTGAGCGCTGAAGAAATTGCTGAACTCAATGGCGAAAGCAGCGAAACTACTGCTGAAGAACCAGCGCCATTCTCATTCGATAATTTCGAACTGGATACGCCAACGACGAACGAAGCTGAGCCAGAAATGACTCCGTTCTCGTTGACCGATTTGGGCTTGAGTGCCGAAGAAATTGCCATGTTGAATGGCGACACGGCAGAACCTGCCACGGAAGAACCAGCACCATTCTCATTCGACAATTTCGAACTGGATACGCCAACGACGAACGAAGCCGAGCCAGAAATGACTCCGTTCTCGTTGACGGATTTAGGCTTGAGCGATGAAGAAATCGCGATGCTCAATGGCGACACAGCAGAACCTGCCACGGAAGAACCAGCACCATTCTCATTCGACAATTTCGAACTGGATACGCCAACGACGAACGAAGC
>NZ_JBHUPY010000022.1:0-27896 GCF_042688385.1 Herpetosiphon sp. NSE202
CGAGCCAGAAATGACTCCGTTCTCGTTGACGGATTTGGGCTTGAGCGATGAAGAAATTGCGATGCTCAATGGCGACACGGCAGAAACACCAGCCGCTGAACCAGCGCCATTCTCATTCGACAATTTCGAACTGGATACGCCAGCGACCAACGAAGCCGAACCAGAAATGACTCCGTTCTCGTTGACTGACCTTGGCTTGAGCGCCGAAGAAATCGCAATGTTGAATGGCGACACGGCAGAACCTGCCACGGAAGAACCAGCACCATTCGCATTCGATAATTTCGAACTGGATACGCCAGCGACGAACGAAACCGAGCCAGAAATGACTCCGTTCTCGTTGACGGATTTGGGCTTGAGCGCCGAAGAAATCGCAATGTTGAATGGCGACACGGCAGAAACGCCAGCCGCCGAGCCAGCGCCATTCTCATTCGATAATTTCGAACTGGATACGCCAGCGACGAACGAAGCCGAGCCAGAAATGACTCCATTCTCGTTGAGCGATTTGGGCTTGAGCGATGAAGAAATCGCAATGTTGAATGGCGAAAGCAGCCAGCCTGCTGCCGAAGAGCCATCGCGCTTCGGGTTTGATAACTTTGAGTTTGAAGCACCAAGCAACACTACAACCAACGAAGCCGAGCCAGAAATGACTCCGTTCTCGTTGAGTGATTTGGGGTTGAGCGACGACGAAATCGCCAGCTTGGAAGGCACTTCGAGCGAGCCTACCACTGAAATCGAAGCCGACGAGCCAGATATGTCGCCGTTTACTTTCGACCAATTGGGGCTAACCGCTGAAGAAATTGCGGCCTTGGAAGGCACCGAATCGCCAGCAACTGAAACGACGAATGAGCTAGAGCCAGATCTCACGCCATTCTCGTTGGCCGACCTTGGCTTGAACGAAGAAGAAATTGCTTCGTTGCAACAAGGTGACGACGATCGCAGCTTGAAGCTTAGCGAAGAAGAATTGATGGGCATCGATTTTGCCTTGCCAAGTGCCGAGCCAGAACCAGAGCCAGTCGTTGCTGAAGTTCCCGCCGAGCCAGAGATGACCCCATTCTCGTGGGAAGATCTTGGCTTGAGCGAGGATGAAATTGCCTCAATTGAAGCTCCGGTCGAGCCAGTCGTTGAGGCTGCGCCAGCGGTAATTGCGCCGGTTATCGTGCCAACTCAGCCAATTATTGCTGAAACGCCTGCACCAAAGGCTGAGCCAGAACCAGAGACCAAACGCGCACCGTTGTATCCGGTTTCGCCTCGACCACGCGAAGAAGATCAACGGCCACGCGATCGCTTATACAATGTCTCGCCACGGCCTGAGCCAAAACCAGTGGCTGAAACGCCAGCGGTCGAAGCCCAGCCAGTGGTTGCCCAAACACCGCAACCTAGCGCCAGCCCAGCTGTAACCAGCGGCAGTGCAGGTGGCGATGGTCCCGACTTTAGCGAATACTATCAACAACTCGAAGCTGATCCAAGCAACCATGGCTTGCGAATGGCCTTGGCGCGCATGATCAGCCAAACCGCCTCGGTCGATCAGGCATTGACCGAATACAAACGGCTGATTAAACAAAATCAACTGATGGATCAAGTAGTTGATGATTTGCAAGATCTGATTGAGTCGCACGATGACCCAGGCTTGCTCCAACGGCTGCACCGTGCCTTAGGTGATGCCTATTCTAAGCAAGGACGCTGGCGTGAAGCGATGGATGAGTATGGCTGGGTGCTAAATAAACCACGTCGTTAATGCACCAAGCGACTGAAGAAAGGCTAGACCGTATGCGTCATATCGTTGAGGACTTAATTCGGGTTGAAGGGGTTATCGGCAGCCTATTGGTAGGCCGCGATGGCTTGGTTATCGCCAGCACCTTGATCGAAGATGAAGATGCTGAAGTATTGGGCGCGATGTCGGCAGCAGTGTTTGGCGAAATTGATAAAGCAACCAAGCGCATTGGCATTGGCACGCTGGTTGATGCAATTATTGATGCAAAAGATGGTTCAATTCTGTTGCTCGAAGCGCGTGATGTCATCTTGGCAGTTGTAACTCAACGCATGGTCAACCTTGGTTTGGTCAAGATTGAAATGCGCCGCGCTGCCAAAAATATTAGCAAGGCTGTGCCAATCTAGGCCGAATTGCTTGCTTATTGCTCAGCGAGTCACCGTCACTGGTGGCTCGCTTTTTTATGCCGCGCTGCAAGTATGCTACAATGCCCACAATCGGATCAACGATCCTTATTTTTTTGATTAACAAAGCATAATGGAGGCATTTCCCTGTGGAAAAGTCATTGATCATCTTAAAGCCTGATGCAGTTCAACGTGGCTTGATTGGCCCAATTTTGACCCGCTTGGAAGCACGCGGCTTGAAATTCATCGGCATCAAGTTGTCGCAAATTAGCGGCGATTTGGCCCACAAGCACTATGGCGTTCACGAAGGCAAGCCTTTCTTCGCTGGCTTGGTTTCGTACATTACCTCAGGCCCAGTGCTGATTGTGGCTGTTGAAGGCAAAGATGTGATCGAAATTGTGCGCTCAACCGTTGGCGCGACCAATCCCGTGAAGGCTGCTCCTGGCACCATCCGCGGCGATTTTGGCGTAAACATCGGGCGCAACTTGATCCACGCCTCAGATTCACCTGAAAATGGCGAAAACGAAGTGGCGCTGTTCTTCAACAGCGAAGAATTGATTAGCTCAGAACGCTCAGTCGATCAATGGATTACCGAGTAATCTGATTAGGTTGATTGACCTTGGGATGTTTCGGCATTCCAAGGTTTTTTTATTTTAATCAAACTTCGCTTGGTGCTTGGGTAGGTTTTAAGATCCCCTCACCCCCAACCCCTCGCCCACGCGGCGGGCGAGGGGCTTGAATACCGTGGTTTTACACCAATGTTTTGGCAAAACGACAGCTCCCCCTCGCCCGCGTTCAGTGGGAGAGGGGGCTGGGGGGTGAGGGAACGCTCTACAATCGCTCAAAACCTACCCTTGAAAGAGACCTACAGCCCCCGACCCCTGATCCCTAGCCCCTGATCCCTATTTTTGATTTTTGACTTCTGATTTTTGATTTGGGATTCATCCTTCTATTTAATCTCGACCCGATCGAGCTGAAAACCGAGTAGGCGCAAGGGATCAGATGCCCGCGAACTAACCCGCGTCGCTAAATCTTCGGGGCCGCTGACAAAGGTGCTGCTGGCAAATTCAAGCAAGAGATCGCTGCCTTGGGGCTGGGCTGGCAACGGAATTTCTAACCAATGCCAATCTGGGCTAAGTTGATAATTGTCGATTAATTGGCCATTCAAGCTGACGCTAATTCTGGTTGGTTGCCAATCGTTGGTGAAGCCATTCAGGTGCATGCGCAAGTTTTGGGCTTGGCCAGTTGCTGCCTGCGGGAAGCGCAACGCCGAAGTTTGGCTGCTCCAACGAAAATCTGGTGAATTGTGCTCGCTTTGATAAAACCCGCGCACATAGCCATAATCCAAGCCGCTGCCAAGATCGATTGTCGTGGTCGGCACAACGGTCAAATAATCCCAAGCCCAATCCAAATCGTTGATAATTTCGACATCGCGGAAGTTGAAACGAGCCAGCGCTTGGGCAATTTGGCCTTGACGTTGCAGCAAATTGCCTTCAAGCATCAAAATGCGTGCTGATTGAATTGGGTTATTTTTGGGATTTGCCTGTTGATAGAAGGCCAAAGCTTCTGCTGGTTTGCCCTCGGCTTCGAGCAATTGGCCATTGATCAAAGCCAAACAGCGCCGCCCAGTATAGGCGCTGATGCTGGTGTTTTCGCTGCGACCTTCCGCATCGATTTGGTCGTGCAATGTTCGCGCTGCTGCTAAATCGCCAGTTTGCAACAAACCGCGAATTTCTTGACATTGGTTAGCTTGCTGAACTCCAGCAAAACCCAAGCGCACATCTTGCCAAACGCTGCGCACGCCCACCGCTTCGGGCAAATAGAGATATGATGGCAACACGATCAGCCAAATCAAGCCTGCACTGGCCCAAGCATAGCGCTGTTGGCGAATGCTGGCCCACGCATGCGACCATTGCACCACGCCACACGCAGCATAAATCATGATGAACGGCAGCAGTGGTTGGCGAAAACGGGCAATCGCAAAGATCAGCGAGCCAACAATAATGTTATAGCCAAGCCAACCAAGCACCAAGCCCTTGCCAGCGCCAGCCTGTTTGCGCCACAACCCAAGCACCGCCAAGCCAACAATCACGACATACAGCGTATCGTCGAGCAACAACCCAAGCAGATGCGGCACTGGCACGCGGCCATCCACATAGCCATCGGTCAGGTGTTCGGCGCTATCAAAACGCACCTGCAAAATATCCAATAATTCGAGCGCAGTTTTGCTGATGAAGCGTTGTGGATATTCGCCCAACCATTCAAAGCCTTGGGCATAGGCCTGATTTTGACGGGCTGCCTGCGAACCTTGGCACACTAGCCCATTGCCGCCACATAAAATTTCGGCGAGGCGCGTGCCATTGCGGCCTTCAGGCGTGGCAATTTGGGCACCAAGGGCAAAATTATAGCCACCTGTTGTATCGACCAAAATTAAGCCATCGCCATTGCTCCAGCGGCTGGTTGCAAAGGCAGTCCATGGCAAGACAATCACGCAAACGCTGAGCGTAAAGCCAAGCACAGGTTTTATTGTGGCTTGCCAGCGTGGGCGTTGGTCGCGCCAAAGTTGCCAAGCAATCCACAGTGCTGGTAGTGGCAGCCAAGTTAAAATAATGGCCCGCGTTAATGCAGCCAAGCCAAAGCCAACCCCTGCCAAAAGCAAATCCCGCCAATGGCGCGTGCTGGCCCAGCGTAGCAAGAACAAATTAGCAGCCAAAAAGATGCTCAAAAACAGGGTTTCTGAAAGCATAAAATAGCTAAATGCTGCAAACGAATAGCCGAGCGCCATCAACCAGCCAGCAATCAAGCTCACTCGTTCTTGTTGTTCTGCTGGGGCTAGGCGTTTGGCGATGCGCATGGTTAGCCAAACGCTTAAAACACTGAGCAATGCTTGGCTGAGCCGTGGTGCCCAGAGTGCGCTATTGCCGAAGAGTTTAATATGTGCCGCCAAAAAGCTAATGTAGAGTGGTGGTCGCGTCCAGATCCAGCCATCAAAAAACTGAAATTTGCGACCTTGAGCCAGCCAAATCGCCGCGCCCCAATATTCGCCTTCGTCGCTAATCCAATCGTTATAGGGCAGCAGCCACCACGTTGCGAGGCGCAAACCAAGCGCCACCAGCAAAATGATTAGCGTATGCAGAGTGTATCGTTTCATTGTGTGAGATAGACCATCGAAGATCGTCTATGGCTAAATTGCATTTCAAGGCTGCAAGCGTAGACGAGTTGGCCAAAATATGCAAATTATTTAACCACGAAGAGCACGAAGCACACAAAGGGTAGATTTCTCGTTCGATAACATGTGTCCGTAATTCAGGCATCGACCAAATATACAAATAGGAGTTTTTGATTAGGGCTATAGGCTATAGGCTTTGGACTATGAAGTTTAGATTATCGGTACAATTTTTAGAAATTTGATGATCTTGTATCCCCTAGCCGTACTGATACATTGGATTGGCACCCATGTTCCCTCACCCCCCAGCCCCCTCTCCCACTGAACGCGGGCGAGGGGGAGCGGCCGTTTTGAATGAAGAATTGCGGTAAAACCAGGGTGTTAGAGCCCCTCGCCCGCTACGTGGGAGAGGGGGCTGAGGTGAGGAGCTCAAGTCGTCGTTAACCCAATGAACCATTACACATAGCCTATAGCCAATAGCCTCTCACTCAGCCTATTTCGTTTTACCTATGATTTCATCCTTCATAATTCATCCTTCATCCTTTTCTAACGCTTGTCATAGCTTAGACTAGTGCTTTTGGGGGTCAGCAAACCTTACCATGCAAGCGCTTGACATCTGCGTAGGCTATGCTATGCTGTTTAGAACAAATGTACTAAGTAGTTTGTAAACGATATATTACGAATGGGGAACCGAGTATGCAAGCAAGACAACAGCTAAAATATGCCTTAGTCGAATACACCACCAACAAAAATTTTTGCAATGTTTACGATGCGATGGGTATTGAGCGGCTTGAATGGGAAGTTGTGAGCTACGATCGCACGCGGCGCGTGCATCTTGATCGGGCCAATGCCTACTTGCCAATTTTGCGTTGCAAATTGTTGGTGCACCATACCTTAACTGGCAAGGCATTTGAGCCAGGTTGGAAGCTTGAGGTATTTGGTGGCTCAGTCCGCGACGATGGCATCGAAAGTCGTTTGTTCAAAGTTGAATGCGATCCTGGGGCCGATCAAAAGTTTGCGCGCTTTCCAATTCGCTTATCGATTACAATCGGGCCTGGCAAACAAACCGCTACTGGTGGGATTGCGCCCGATGGCAAGCCAACAACCCAACTAGCAATGCGCTTTCCCGCCGACGATTGGCTGGGCATTTGCCTCGAAATTCGCGACTTTTTGCAGCAGCATCAAGCCCAACTCGAAAGCTACCGCAAAAATCTGCAACGCGAGCGCCAAGAACAACGCCGCAAAGATATTCCTGCTCACAGCGCAGCTGCCTGAGCATCGATATAAATATGACGAGTTTTTACGTTAAAACGGAGGATCTACCACAATGGCCAAGGATTTAAACAAAGTTCAATTGACCGGACGCTTGGGCGCAGACCCTGAAATGCGTTTTACGCCCCAAGGTACCGCTGTCACAACCTTTCGGGTTGCCTCAAATCGCACTTGGAAAACCGCCGAGGGCGAACAACGCGAAGATACCGAATGGTTTTCAATTGTAGCTTGGAACAAACTAGCCGAAATTTGTAACCAATATTTGAATAAAGGCACACGCGTCTATGTTGAAGGCCGTTCGCAAACTCGCTCATGGGTTGAAGAACAAAGCGGCCAGACTCGCTATAAAACCGAAATCGTCGCCAACGATATGATTATTCTCGATGGCCGCCGTGAGGGTGTTGCCTATAACGCCGAAGACCCAGAAGAAGAATGGGCTAGCGCTCCTGAGCCAGCTCCAGTTGCGCGCCAAGCAGCCCGCCCAGCGCAGCCAGCCCGTACCAATGGCAATGGCAATGGTAATGGCGCGAGCAGCCCAGCCAAAGCTCCCGCTCGGAGCGCTGCGCCAGCCGCAACCCAAACTCGGCCCGCTTCCCGTAAGCCAGTCGTCACCGACGAAGACGATTTGCCATTCTAAATTGGCTCATAGCTTATAACCACAAACACCATCATTCACAACGAATGGTGGTGTTTGTTTAATCTCTATACAATCTGCACAAAGCTATTCACATATTTAACAATTGACAGCCATGCTAGCGCTTGCATGAGTTGCCACACTATGCCATAATTCAGCCTGAGATTGTGCAAATTGCTAGTGAGACGATTTTTAACTGAATCGTCGCCAAGTTTAGGTATCGATTGTGGCAACCCTGTATGAAATTTGGCGGCTGGCCTTACCGCCGACAACTAGCCTGCGGGCTGGCGAGGCCAACACTCTTGCAGTCCGTGCGGTTGTGCTGGCCCGCCCAACCCAACCAGCCCTGCCTGATCTTGCTGGCTCTGAAGTTGTGCTGGTGAGTACAACCGTCTTAGATTCGTTGCGCCTTTCGTTAGCGCGCTTGATTGAGCGTTTGCATGGGACTTCAGTTTTGGCTGTTGGCCTGACTGGAATGGTCGATGAGCGGGCTGTGGCAGCGGCAGAGATTGCCAACATCACCTTGTTTGAATTGCCACACAACGCCGACTTGCGCATGGTGCAGCGCGAAAGTGAACGCTTGCTCTCCGACCCCGAAGCCCAATACGAGCGCCGTGCTGCCCAATTGTATAGTGCCTTAACTATGAATGGCCTAAACGAGGGGCGAACTCCCTTATTACGCATGCTTGAGCTTTGGACTGGCCATAGCGTGGTTTTCCCGGCGGATGCTGGTATGCCAACCACCGTGCCAGTGCTACTTGATGGGCATCGAGTTGGTTTTCTCGGCAGCATCGGTAGCCATCCATGGGATGCTGGCGCGCTGGAACAAGGCTCTGCTGCCTTATCATTATTGCTCGATAAAGAACGGGCCATTGAAGCCACCGAGGATCGTTTGCGCGGCAGCGTGCTGGAGGCCTTGCTCGCTGGCATTCCCTTGGATCTGCCTGGCCAACGCCGCGCTGCTGAACAGGGCATTTTGCTCGATTCGGCCTATGCCTTGGCTGCGTTACGGCCTCAGGATGTAGCCCAAATCGAGCGGGTGATGGCAGCGGTACGGCGAGCCTGCGACCGTTTGCGCTACCCTGCGTTTATTGCCGATCACGATGGTGTGATTGTCTTGGCCATGCCGATCGATAGTCTCGACAACCCCGAACAGCGCTTGCGCGAGGTACATACGGCCTTGCATGAAGCCAGTTGGGTGCTTGATGGCGGCTTTGGCATCGCCTCGGAAAATGGCGCGTGGTCGGGCGCTTGGGCTGAAGCAATTGGCGCATTACGGCTGGGCCGCGAGCTTTTAGGCTCTGGGGTACTTGCTGGTGGAGCGGAATTAGGCGTTTATCGGCTACTACTGAGCGTGGCAGACTCTGCTCGTGCTAGAATGTTTTATGATCGGACGATTGGCCCATTAGCTGCTCACGATGCCAAACAAGATGGCGATTTGTTGTATACCCTACAAATGTTTTTTGCCTATCTTGGCAACCATAGCCAGGCAGCAGCAGCTTTGCATATTCACCGCAATACCCTACTCTATCGGCTTGGTCGCATCGAAAATATTGCATCGCATCATCTCGACCGCGCCCCAGATCGGCTCGCGCTCCAATTGGGCTTGGCCCTGCATCGGATCTATCAGAGCCAAAAGCCTGATCTAAAAAAAGCGTAGAATAGAGGACAATCGAAGGAGCAGACGCTATCGTGGCGATAGCGTCCAACATTGTTGTACTCGACACACGATTGTTCGGAGGTATGTATGCGGCTCTGGCGTAAAACAGTGGTACGGGCAACGCTCTTATTCAGCGAATCTGGCGTGATGGTTGAAGCCTATGATGAATTTATGTTTAGCGAAACCTCACCGCCGCTTGTGGTTGGCAAATATCGTGAAATTGCTGCGCCGCGTGGTGCCGCCGTCTTTGCGATTCAATTTACTCATGTGATTACCGACATTTTTCAGGCACTCCAAACCTTTAAATTGCAATACTACATGCCTCAACAACCAAATTCGTTTCTCGAAGATTATCTGAGCGGGCCGGGCGCTGATGCCGATTTATCGTTGCGCGCAGTTGCTACCGGAGCCGATTCGCTCAATCGCGATCAAAAACGGGTCATTTGTACCCTGCTATCGAAAAGCGATCCCCAAGCATGGGAACGTTCACGTGAGTTTCGCCAACTTTTAGAAAAGTAGGTACTCGATGCCTTTTGATTGTGCTGGCCTGCGCCTAAGCCAAATTGACAATGGCTCAAGATTTCACCATAATGGTGCAAGATTCACTCATTGGACAATGGTTTAAACGTTATGGCGCAACCAATAGATTTGCTGGTTTTGGCAGTATCACGGGTGAAAAAAGGCGTTGCCCTCGCAGGTATGAGCACCGAAGCCCATCCCGTCACTGGTCGGGTGTGGCTCGATATTGTGCGTGCTGATGGCCCGCTGCAACTCAGTGATATTACGTTTGCTGATGGTTCGTTGATTAAGCCTGGTGATGTGGTGCGTTGGGAAGGCCTTGAGCCGCATCCGCAACCGCCGTTTGTTGAGCAATGGGCGCTAACTGCTGCAAGTAGCAAAAGCTTGTTGCGACATATTACGCCTGAGCGCTACGCCAAATTTCTGCCCGATCATCTTGACCAAGATCCAGCCGCTGTCTTCGAACGCCGCGAACGCTCGTTGTGCTTGATTCAAGCCCACGAAGTGCATGCGATGTTTGAGCGCGAAGAAAAACGCTTCAAAAGCTATATTCTGTTTGATTTGGCTGGCTTGGAAAGCGTCGATGAAACGCCAGTGACCGATGTGGCGTGGCGGGCCTTTGGCCAGCAATGGATGCAATCGGAAGATGTCGACGAACTCGCGTTCGATCCCGATGATTTGCAGGCTCGCTTTGGGCCAATTTATCTGGTGATTGGGATTCATGGCAATAGTTTATTGGTGCGCGGCGTGCACACTGTGCCAGCCTATGCTGCGAGGATCGACCCAAATCGGCTCTAAGGGAGGGGCATGATGGCGCTTAAGCCGTTTCGCCTAGGTCAATCGATGATCGTGCCATTGCCGTTGGCTGATGTTTGGGAAATTGCCGCCCAAACCAGCCAAATTAATCACGCTGTTGGCTTGCCCCCCATCACCTATAGCGAACGCACCCGTAGCGATGGGGTGCGTGAGATGGTTGGCAATGCCCGCCAATATGGCCTGCCAGTCCAATGGGTCGAGCATCCGTTTGAATGGGTTTATCAGCAGCAACTTTGGGTCGAACGGGTTTTTGAGCATTTTCCACCACTCGATCGCTTGATTGGCGGCACGATTCTCAGGCCACATACCTCCATTAGCACTGAAGTCGAAACCTTTGTCCAAGTTTTTCCAAAAAATCTGTTGGGCTATCCAATCGGTTGGTTTATTGCCACCCAGATGATCGTTGGCCAAGCGGCTTTTTTTCGTTCAGTCGCCAAAAAGCCCAATGCCAGCAATTATTTTCCTCCAGCCCGTAAAGTTCGCGTCAATCGCACGGTGCTGCAAGAATTGCGCAACCGCATGCGCGATTTGCCCTGCGATCAGCAATTGATCGATCGTTTATTTCAATTAATTCAGACCCAACGCGATGAAGATGTAGCAACGATGCGCCCATTTGTTTTGGCTGATGCTTGGGGCGCTGAACGCTTGAGCGTGCTGCGGGTATTTTTATATGCCACTTGGACGGGCTTGCTCGATATGAATTGGGATGTGTTGTGTCCCAATTGTCGAGTTGCGCGCGAACCCACGCCGCACTTGCGCGATCTCACTGCGAGCGCTCACTGCGAAGTCTGCAATATTAACTACGATGTGAATTTCGATGAGTATGTTGAATTGCGTTTTTCAGTTAGCCCCAAAGTGCGCAGCGCTAGCGGCACAACCTTCTGTGCGCTTGGCTCGCCTGCCTTGAATGAGCATATTGTGGCGCAAGCGCGGCTCAAACCCAACGAACAGCGCGAGGTCACGGTTCAGCTGAGCTCTGGTGGCTATCGCATGCGCATGTTGGGGATTGAGCAACGCTGCACAATTCAAGCTGAGCCTGCTGGCGCAACCAGTGCCAACATCACCCTAACGAACAACGGCCCCGACCAAACTGAACTCAATTTGGCAACAGAAGCCGTTGTTTTGAGCCTGCATAACACGACTGAACACGAGCAATTGCTGATTATCGAGCATGATGCTTGGGGCTTTGGGCGAGTGAGTGCCTCATTGGTTTCGACCTTGGCTGAGTTTCGCTCATTGTTTTCGTCGGAAGTGTTGGCTCCTGGCTTAGGCTTGGGGATTAAAAATCTGACAATTTTATTCAGCGATATTAAAAATTCAACGCCGATGTATGAAGAGCATGGCGATTCGCTGGCCTATGCGATGGTGCGTGACCATTTTAGCGTGCTGTTTCAGGCAATCGAGCAGCATAATGGCTCAATTGTCAAAACGATTGGCGATGCAGTGATGGCGGTGTTTGCGAATCCCGCCGATGGAGTTGCCGCGGCCTTGGCGATTCATCAGAATATGCAACAAGCCAACCAAGCGCGGCCTGATCGTCCGCCAATTGTGATTAAGATTGGCTTGCATACAGGCACCTGCATTGCGGTTAATGCCAACGAAGTGCTCGATTATTTTGGTACAACCGTCAACGCTGCTGCGCGCGCCCAAGGGCTAAGTGTTGGCGATGATGTAATTTTAACTGCCGATGTGATGGAATCGGCTGGTGTGCGGGCCATGCTTAGCCAGCATAATCTGTTGAATGAGCACTTTACCCATAATCTCAAAGGGATCTCGCACATTTTTACGCTCTATCGGCTTACGCCCAATCGAGGTTAACTGTTTGATCCACGAAGGACACGAAGGGGAGAAACCGCGAAGAACGCGAAGAGCACGAATACTTATTTATTTTTAAGCCACGAATTGCACCAATTGCACGAAAAATGTTCCGCTAGCCCATAGCCCATAGCCAAAAGCCATACTTCCTCTGCACCTCTGCATTAAGAAATTGATCCACGAAGAGCACGAAGGGCACGAAGGGAAGAAACCGCGAAGGACACGAAGATTTATTTTTTTAGCCACGAATTGCACGAATTATTAGTTTTTTAAGCAACAGATTTTTTGATTCTCTTCCCAAAGCCAATAGCCAAAAGCCTATAGCCTGAACCCTCTTTTGATTTTTGACTTCTGAATTCTGACTTTGTTCTATTAACTATTCGGGTCGGTATAACGGCTCCATGTGCCATCGTTGGTCATGACCCAAATGCGGGCTGGGCGACCTTCGAGTGCTGGCGAGTAGAGCATTAACCCATTGGGGAAATATTGCACCACGCCAGTAATTGGGTATTCAGGGCTGTTGGCCCAGCCAAGCGCCTCGCGAATGCTGCTCAGCGTATGCCAAAGCGTCCCAAAACCACGAATTGGCTCCAATTTGCCTGCTGGTGCGGTTTCGCGTGGCTCGTCATATGAGGGATCGTTGGGATTGGCAAAGCCTTGCCACGAGCCGCTGGCGGCAGGACTGTAGTACACATAAATTTGGTCGCTCGTGCCAACCCAATACATCATGCCGCCATCAAAATATTGAATTGAGGCTGTGCTTGCTGCTTCGCCATTGGTTGGGCAGCCTAAGGCTTCGGCCACGCTTGGATTATTGCGCCAGAGACTGCCAAAGCCACCTTGCAATGGCCCTAAACATAGGCTAACCGACGTTGGTTCGGGCGTTGCGGTTGGCGGATTATTGGTTGGGGCGCTGGTTGGCGTTGGTGCTACTGGCAATGCTTGGGTCACAGCTGGTCGGTTTGTGACTTGGGCAACTTGGCTTGGGGCTTCGCTGGCTGTGGTTGGGCTTGGTGCGCTGGCCTCAACGGTGGCAGTGCTGCTGATAACCAGCGTCGGCGTAGCAGTTTGATTCATTTGCTCAGCCATGGCTGTCTGCGTTACTCCATTTTGGGCAACTTGGGTTCGAAATTGCTCCCGTTCGGCGGCTTCGGTGGCTAGGGTTTGACGCGCCTCTTGGCGATTATCCAAAACTGTATCGGTGACAAACATCAGCACGCCAGTGATGATCGCTCCTATCAGCAACAGAATTGGCCAGGTTGCTGGACGTTTGCGCCGCGTCGTTGCTGCTGGTTTGGTACTTGCAGCTTGGGCCTTGGCCACAATTTGCTCAGCAGCAACGCTTGGAATAACGACGGCCTGCTTGGCTCCAGGTGGCGGAGTTGTCGCAACGCCAGTTGGCGCTCCAATTGCTTCATTCAAGGAGCGGGCAAATAAGCCAGCTGATTTGGTGCGCTCGGCGGGATTTTTGGCCAGCGCCGCACTCAGCACTGCATCGATCGATGGCGGCACATGCGGGTTGCGCAATGAAGCAGCTTCAGGAACGCGCGAAAGATGGGCCAGCAAAATATCGGTGGTCGAGCCATCGAAAGGCCGCACGCCAGTCAGCATGCGATAAGCCATGACAGCGAGCGAATAAATATCGGCGCGCGCATCAACTGGGCCAATTTTGCTGTCGATCTGCTCTGGAGCCATATAATCGGGCGTGCCAATCATCACGCCAGTCGAGGTAAGTCCAGGCGTATCAAGCGATTTGGCAATCCCAAAGTCGGTCAAAATAACTTGGTTATTGTCATCGAGCATCACATTGCCCGGCTTAATATCGCGATGAATCACGCCGCGACCGTGGGCATAATCCAAGGCGCTGGCAACTTGGCGCACAATCTCGCCCACTTGTTCAGGCGACATCGCGCTATCGATTAATAAGGTATCTTGGAGCGAGCGTCCGCTGAGCAATTTCATGGCGATATAGACTACGCCATCGGATTCGCCAACATCATAAATTGGCACAATGTTGGTATGCTCCAAGCGTGCAGCCAAAATAGCTTCCCGCCGAAAACGCTCAACCAAGTCGGCATCGGCAACATATTGGGCATACAACACTTTGAGCGCAATTGGGCGACGTAAAATGGTATCGTCGGCCTCAAATACTGCGGCCATGCCGCCACGCCCAAGAATGCGCGTAATTTTATAGCGCCCAAGTTGCTTGCCAATTAAATCTTCGATGCGCATGCTTCCTCCAGCCACCGCTGTTTAGACTGATCCATTGTTGCCAACCATGGTTAGAACTGCTAATGTTTGTTCAGCGCAGCGTTGCCATGTCCATTGTTTGGCCCATGCAAGGCCCCGCTCACGCAAATCGTTGCGTTGGCTTGGGTTTTGCCAAAGGCTCATAATTGCTGCCGCAATCGCTTCAGTTTGGGTTGGCTCGACCAACAATGCTGCATCGCCAGCAACTTCGGGCAAACTACTGACATTGCTGGTGATGACGGGCACGCCGCTGGCCATTGCTTCCAACACCGTCATGCCAAAGCCCTCGTACAACGATGGCAACAGATAGATTGTCGCACCACTAAGCAGCGCTGGTAAATCGTGATCATCCACATAGCCTAAAAAGGCCACATGCTCGCTGATTCCTAACTCTTGAGCTTGTTTGGTGATTTGCTCAGTTAGCCAGCCTGTTTTGCCGCCGAGCGCCAAAATCGGCAAATCGGGGCATTGTTGGCGGGCTTGGGCATAGGCTTCAATCAAGCGCAGCAGATTTTTGCGTGGTTGAATGGTGCTGATAAACAACAGATATTCGCCATGCAAGCCATATTTGGCGGCTGTAGCCTTGCTTTGCTCTGCTGGGTGCTGGTGAAAACGCTCATGCACGCCGTGATAGACCACGCTAATTTTTTCTGCGGGAATGCCGGTGTAGTGCAATAAATCGCGTTTGGTGGCCTCGGAGATCGCGATAATCTGGCTGGCCATGCGCGCGCTCCACAACGTTGAGTAGCGCAAATACAATCGCTGGCGGGCTGGATGTGATTCTGGATGATGTTCGTAGCCCAAATCGTGAATCGTGACGACGCTTCGGCGCGGCGGCAAACTTGGCAACACATGGGCTGGCACAAACGCCACATCAGGGCGATCGATTTGCCATGTTGGGCCAAGCCGCAGGTGCGTCCATAAACGTGGCGCGGGAATTGGCTTAATCCGCCAATTACGGCCTAGTGCTGGCAAAGCAGCGGGGAGTTGATTGAAATATAAACAATAGTCGTTGCTGCGATCGATTTGCGTCAACGCGCGCACTAACTCGGTGGTATATGATTCGGTGCCAGTGCGCTGCCCAACCGCCAAACGACTAGCATCAATTGCAATCTGCATACAGCCCTATTTCTCGCCAAAACTAGCTTAGGCATTGTAGCATATCGCATCTGCACCTGTTCTGTTAAATACAAAAGCGATTAATGCTTGCACAGCGTTAATCGCTTCATCCAAGAAGAGCACGAAGTTTAGAAACCGCGAAGATTGCGAAGGTTAGGTTTTTTTGCCACAGATTTTTAGAATTATGCTCTATGTTCTATGTGTAATGGTACATTGGATTAACGACGGCCTGATCCCCTCACCCCAACCCCGCTCCCACGTGGCGGGCGAGGGGCTTTAATCCCATGATTCTGGCGCAATACGTCGGTAAAAATCAGTGCTCCCCTCGACCGCGTTCAGTGGGAGAGAGGCTGGGGGTGAGGGAATGAACCATGGTTGCTAACCGAATGACCATTACATCTATGCTCTATGTTCTATGTTCTTAAACTTCATCCCTCATAATTCATCCCTCATCCTTCATCCTTCATCCTTCATCCTTCATCCTTCATCCTTCCGTTTTAGCCTCCGCAGCGCATATTGACATATTCGAGCCATTCGCTGAGGCTCATGGGCTTGGGTAAATCGGCGGTTGAGAGCGATTGACCTTGCGCATACAGCTCGCCATAACGATCGGTGATGAACCAGCCGCCTTTGGCCTCGCCCAAAAATTGGCTCAGCACCTTGGATTCAGGATCGTGAAGCACGGTCAAGCCTTCGGTTGGCGGCAAGGCTTCGGCAGAAATAACCAAGGCTTTTTGCTCGTGCGACCAGCGTTGAGCTGCCGTGCTAAGATTGGCTAAATAAGTGGGATTTAGGCCATCGTTAGCGGGCAAAAATACAATTACCAAAGCGGCCTTGCCGCGCAGATCGCCACGGCTGAAGCGTTCGCCCATGGCGGTTTGAAGCGTAAAATTCGGTACGATAGTGCCTGCTTGCAGAGTTTGCATCGCTCGTTCCTCAATTTATCGTTGACTTGCTGCTCAATTCATTGCATAAAGTGTACCGTGTTTGAGCGTCGTGCTGTGTGTTGGTTTAATCATCTTTGTGAAAGATTTAACAACCTTTATAGCACACAATTGAGGTCTAGGCAACTGTACCGAGCAAATTGGCGAGCATTTCTTGTTCGTTGGGGTTGGCTTGGCGCTCAAGGGCTTGCTTGATCAGGCGGCTTTTGTTAGGTGCTGCATCTTTGCCCCAAAACAGACGCGCCACGCCGGCATAGCTGCGCAAGCGTTTGTGTTCGATGCTACATGCGCTGCGAAAAAGCTCGTGCTCCAGCAATTGCTCGGGGCGATTGAGGTATTGCAGCAAAAGTTGGGCCAAATCATAGCGATTGTAACTTTGACTTGGGGCTTGAGCCAGCGCAATCAAAGGCTGCTCGGTGGCGACTGGTAAATTGGTGGCTTTGGTTGGCGTAGCTTCGAGCGCTGGCAGCTCGGTTTGGCGGGTTGGCAACAGGCTAAGCAATTGTTGGCGTTGGGTTTTATCGATGAATGTGGTCCGCACGGTCAAGGCATTGCGGCCTTGAACGCAGCTAAACACACCTGCGCCAGCTGGTGGGCTAGGCAAGCGCGATGGTGGCAAGGCGCTACTTGGAAAGGCTTTGGTTGGCAAGGTCGTATTTGGCTCGTCTGCATCGTCGCGCGGCTGATAGCCTGCCACGGCCAAGCTAATTTGCGAACGAAAGCGGGTGCTCAAATTGCTAAATGTTTGGGTGGCGATGATATAGCGAATGCCAGCAGCGCGGCCACTGGTTAGCTCGCTGTTGAGCCATTGTTCTAATTGTTTGGCTCCCAGCGCTTGCTCAAGCAAGGTCAATTCGCTAATAAATACCACCAGCAAGGGCAGATCGTGGCCTTGATATTCTTCCCAGCGCTCGCATTCGGCAGCTTTGAGGATTTTTTGGCGCTGTAAGCGTTGCTCGGTTAGCCAGGTTAATGCAGGCGCTAATTCCTGTTCAGCCTCGGCGAATAACGCGACGTGGGCTTTTTCGCGCCAGCCAAGCCACGACAAGCCAGCTTTACCATCGACCAAGGCCAATTGCAAGCGCTCAGCAGGATTGGTGAGACACAGATAGAGCAAGGCGGTGCGCACCCAGCCATCTTTGCCGCAGCCAGTAGCGCCACTCACTTGAATATGGGTAAAATCATCGATCAGCGAGCCATGGACCAACGAAACCACGCCCTGAACGCTGCGCCAACCCAAAGGCAACACAAAGCGTTTCTCGCTTTGGCGCAGTTCGTGAGCCAGCACTCGCAAATCGGCTGGCGGATTCAGCAAGGCCGTGCCAGCGTTGGGCAAGGTGCGCGCATCAAGCGCTGTTGCCAAGGGCATAAATTGGCTAATCTTGGTTGGTTCAGGCTGAATTACCCGTTGTTGGGCTTGCCACAGCCGAAATTCACGCCAATCGCGGCCAAAGCGTTGGCGAAACATCAAGGCCACCAAAGCCATTGCCAACATTAATGCCCCAATTTGTACTGCTTCAGCATCCAAGCCCAACCACCTTTATCCAGATTTGGTTTCTAAAAATTGGCACTATTTTGCTGATTAAAACTCTTGTCAAAATAGAACCTTTGTGCTATTATAGTGATGTTGATTGTTGATCCGACACGCCAACATTCAACGCAGCCTCCGATAGCTTTCTTGGTCTGGTCTCGAACAAACTACACCTATCCATAGCTTTTTAGCATGGGTAGGTGTGGTTTTTAATAGCTAGGTGTACTGGTTCATTGCGTTAACCAAAACCTGATCCCCTCACCCCCTAGCCCCCTCTCCCGCCCGCGAGCGAGGGGGAACCGCTGAATCAGTGCTCCCCTCGCCCGCGTTCAGTGGGAGAGGGGCCGGGGGTGAGGGCATGCACCTGGTTTTCAATCCAAATATACCATTGCAGCTAGTCACTTGCAGATGTATTCATTGGATCAAATAGCCAATAGCCAATAGCCAGCACCCCTTAGCCAAGCGCCTTAGTTAGCGCCACAAACGACCCAATTCGCCAACTGCGGCGCGGGCCAAGCGTTCGGGCCAAAATGCACATAGCGCCGCAATCACAACACTGAAAATCCAGAGCCATGCGCTAGAGAGCGGCAATTGTTGATTGCTTAGCCAGCGCACACAGCCAATCACACTCGTAATTAAATCTAAGCCACCAACCAAGGCAAATACTGCCAACACATGTTGGTTGATGGCGCGACGCGGCCAACATGCCACTTCGATGGCTGTGATGATGATTGGAATAAACCATTGGGCAGTGCCAAGCGCGGCTAAATTCAGGCCTAGCCCTGCCAAAAATGCCAAGGTAAACTGTGCCCCAATCCACCAAATTAATATTGCCAAGCCAAAAATGCTGAGATAGGCCAAGGTGCTTAGCCAGCGCTCGTACATGCCCATTGGCGCAGCGCGACGTGGCAAGTTGGCAATTGGGCTGCTTGGCACAGGCTCATTGACCAATTCCTGTAAGAAATTGGCTGTTGATCGGGGTGTGGTTGCAGTCGGCATCAATGGCATCGACTTAGAATCTTTCATGCTTCGCCTCGCAGCCTGAACACAGTTTTTAACCTCGAGCGTAGCACATTTGGCGCATAAAAAATAGCCCATTTTGCTGGCCTGCAAACAGGCTAAAATGCAGCAAGATTCTGGCTCATGGCTGGGCTTCGACCCAAAAAACATGCAAGGTTTTGCCGCGCAACATGCCGACCAAACTCAGTTGGCCGTAGCGAATGTTGCCTTGCTGATTTGGCAATTGTTGAATTAATGGCGATTGGCTGGGAATTTGCGCAACGGTGATTTGGGCTGCATTAGCGGTAGGAACGCCGCCGCTGCCAACTTCCTCGACCAACAAGGCTGCTTGATCTTTGAGCAGGATCGTGCCGTGGAGCCGCAACACCTGGTTGTTGTAGACAGCGAGATTCTGGTTTAGCTCGCCAAGGCTGATATTGGTTGGCTCGATTGGTTTAACCGTGATTGGCTCAAATTCAGTTGGGCTTTTGAGCACACCATTGATGCGTAATACAGTAACATTGCTGGTAATTGCCAAGGTTTGCGCTGGGATGGCCAGCACTGGCTGGTAGGCAATTGGTTCTGCTCCAAGCTCAAGTGAGCCAGCCAAAATCGTGTTCGATTGACTGATTAGCGCGGGTGCAAGGATGGTGATTGTGCTATTGGCTCCAATGCCATCAAGCTCGTTGAGCAGCAAAATTTGGTTGGCTTGGTTGGGAGCGACTGGTGGCAATGGTGGAGCGCTCGCCCCGCAACTGCTCAAAACAAGGGTCAAAATCATCAGCCAGAGTGGCCAAAAACGCATGCAATCCTCCAAAAAATAAGGCTATAGGATGCTGGCGATTGTAACATTTGATCCACGAAGGACACGAAGCGCACGAAGGACGGAAACCGCGAAGGCCGCGAAGAGCACGAAGATTTAGCCACGAATTGCACGAATGATTATTTTTGGCCACAGATTCCACAGATTATTTTGATTAGGTTCCCATAGCCTATCCCTCCATTACTTCGTGCTCTTCGTGTCCTTCGTGGTTAATTAGCTTTTGATTTCTGACTTTTGCCTTCATCCTTCATTCTTTGCCCTCTATGTTCTATGTTCTTTGCTCTATGCTCTTATCGTTGCCCCAATACTCACACTTTAGTACCGCCGAATGTCATGGGGTCTGATTAGGAGTAAGGCACTATGGTTAATTGCGGCTAGGATCAGCATAATAATTTTAATGTTTTTTTGATCAATCGCGGAGGTGAAGTGGTGTTTGTGAATATCCAACTTCCTTTTACATCGAAACTTAACCCTCACCTAGAAGCCGTGTACGCTGAACACAGCCAATGGATGAGCCAATATACGCATGGCTTCAAAGGCCACGCGAACTTATATCAGCGGCAGCGCTTGCCACATTTGTTGGCGCGGTTTTATCCGCATGCATGTGCTGAGCGTTTTCGCTTAATTCTCGATTGGGGCGGTTGGCTGTTTTTGCAAGATCAATGGTTTCGGTCGTTGACTAGCCAACCGGAATTTGTTGCGAGCCTTACTAACGATCTGCTGCATATTTTCAATGGCGCAACGCCGCGTTATGCTCACGAGCCATTAATTGCCATGTTTGCCGATTGGAGCCAACGCATGGCTAGCGTAACCTCGCATCAATGGCGCGAACGCTTTGGCCGAACCTTGAGCACCTATCTGCACGATTGGGTGTACGATGTGTATTGCATTACCTACCAGCCTTCGATCAACAAGCAACTCAAGGTTGAGTTGCATCAACGGATTGGCGCTGCCACCAGCACGCTAGATTTTGTAGATTTTGCCCAAGCTGAACTCTTGCCACCCTCGGTTAAGTACGATGCAACCTTCCAACATTTAGGCGAAATTACCAATAATGTGGTGTGTTGGATGCACGATATTGCTTCTGTTGAGCGCGATCTGACCGCTGTGGAGCCACAAAATATTGCCGTGCTGGTCAAAGAGCGCGAGCATTGCACTTGGAGTCGAGCAATCGAGCGGGTTGAGCAGATGTGCTATACCGAGGTTGCCACCTTTGAACGGATTGTGGCAGAACGCCCACATTATGCTGAATTTGAATTGAATGTTAATGACTATATCGAAAATCTGCGGGCTTGGATGCAAGGCACAATTGATTGGTTGCGGATTGATTTAACAGCGATAAGTCAGCAAGCAAATGTGTTGCTAGCCGCCTAAATTGAGGCTTAAGCACGATAGTTTTTTGATTGGGCTTCGAGTATCCTCACTAAGCATACGGCTAGCTTAGTGAGGGTGTTGTATGCGCGTCGAACGATATACTTCAGTTGACAAATTCTTAACCGATCACCGCGAATTTCTGTTGCAGCACGAGGCCGAGAATAATTTACCGCTTGGGTTGAGTATGCGCATTCAGAATGGCTGGATGCCTGCAAATGCGCCTTTTTTGGCGGCGATTCGCGATGAGCAAGGCACGGTTGGCGTGGCAGTGATGACCTCGCCGCATGCATTGACGATATCGGTCTTGCGCGATGCCAGTTTAGCCAACCAAGCGGCTGAGGCCTTAGCTAACTACGTGCATAGCCACAAGCTTGAGCTATCGGGTGTGCTCAGTGTGCCTGCAACGACCACGGCTTTTTGCGAAATTTGGCAAGCTAAAACTGGCAAACAAGCATTGTTGAGTATGCACGAACGCATTTACACCTTGACTGAAGTTATCCCTCCTGCGCCAATTGCTGGTTCGCTCAAACAAGCGCGCAACACTGATGTTGAATGGTTAGGCGAATGGCTCAAGGCGTTTCATGACGAAGCACTGCCAACTGAGCCAAATTGGGACTGGCAGGCGGTTGCCGAACGTCAAGTTGCGACTGGTAGTGCTTGGTATTGGGAAATTGACGGCAAGCCTGTTTCTTCGCTTGCTTCGAGTCGCCCAACCATCAACGGCATCTGCATTGGTGCTGTTTCCACACCACGCCATTTTCGCGGTCGAGGTTATGCCAGCAATGCAGTGGCGGCGTTAAGCCAGCATCTGTTGAATCAAGGCTTTCGCTTTTGTATGCTCTTTACTGATTTAAGCAACCCAACCTCGAATAAAATCTATCAATCTGTTGGCTTTAAGCCTTTATGCGATATTGATCAGTATCGTTTTGAGGATTGATGATGTATCAAGTACCGCCAAGCTCGCCGTATGTGCCTTGCCCATGTTGCCATTACACCATGCCCACCAAAGTAACCATGAGTTGGTGGGGCGGCGTTGTTGGGCCAAAAATGGTCAATTTGGTCAAATGCCCGCAGTGCAAATTGCAATACAACGGCAAAACCGGAGCGAGCGTCAAGACCTTTATTGCAATGTATATGGGAATTTGGGTGATTTTAACTTTAGTGGTTTTAGCAGTATTGTTCTTTGCTCAAGGGTAAATCGGGAAGAATTCTTGCGTTGTTCTCTCATCCCCCAGCCCCCTCGCCCACTAGACGCGGGCGAGGGGGAGTTAACGATGTTTTGCCGTCGATCTACGTGAAAAGCCCCTCGCCCGCGCACGGGAGAGGGGTTGGGGTGAGGGGAAGCGTACCTAATTAGCGCTCAGCCACATCAACCCATGTGCGGTTGCGTTCGCCAGTGTAGACCGATTGAGGTCGAATGATTCGGCCAACGGCCCGTTGCTCGAAGGCGTGGGCAATCCAGCCAACGGCGCGGCTGATGGTGAAGGTTGGCGTAAACAAATCGGTTTCAAAATTGATGCCATGCAACAGCAACGCGGTATAAAACTCGACGTTGGTTTGCAATTTGCGGCCTGGCTTGTGTTCTTCGAGCAGGCGAATTGCGGTTTGCTCAACGTGGCGCACTAATTCGTATAACTCGCGGTTGCCATCGTTGGCAAACAGTTGATCGGCTGCGCCAGCCAACACCTCTGCCCGTGGATCACGCACTTTGTAGACGCGATGACCAAAGCCCATCAAGCGCTCGCCGCGAGCCAACTTGGCGCGTAGCACTTCCTCAGCGCGATCGGCAGTGCCAATTTCAAACACCATATCCAAGGCTGGGCCAGGTGCGCCGCCATGCAACGGCCCTTTGAGTGCGCCAATCGCTCCAGTGACCGCCGAAACCAAATCCGATTCGGTCGAGATGATCACGCGGGTGGTGAAGGTTGAGGCGTTCAAGCCGTGGTCAACCACCGTGTTGAGATAGGTTTCGAGGGCGCGCACTTGCTCGGCGCTTGGCTCGTTACCAGTCAACATCCACAAATAATTGGCGGCATGGCTTAAATCGCTGCGTGGCGCGATAAACTCAGCTTGGTTGCGGGCGCGCCAATAGGCAGCAACAATCGTTGGCAAGGCGGCGACAATCCGCTGTGCGGTGGCTTTTTCGTCGGCCAACGGGGTTAATGTGGCTGTGGCAGCGCGCAACGCATCCATCGGGTCGGCCTGTTCGCGGCCAAGTTGCTGGGCCACTTCTAAGGTCAAGGCTGGCAATTGGCGTTGGCTGGCAAGGCTTTGGCGCAATTCGGCCAGCTCGGTTTGGCTGGGTAAATGATCATTCCACAACAGAAAAATGGTTTCCTCGAAGGTTGCAAAGGGTGCCAAACGCTCCAATGGAAAGCCAGCAATAATTAATTCGCCTGCTTGGCCATCGACACTGCTGAGCCGCGTTGCTGCGGCAACGATGCCTTCTAAACCTACATGAACTTGGGTTTCAGTCGCCATTGACAATCGATCCTTTCCAGCGTGTTAGGCCTTGAGCGGCAATGTTGCCGCTTGAAATTCCTGCTGCTATCGACTATAAATAGATTTATCAATGTTGTCAATGTTGATTGATGAATCAATATTGGAATGGAGCAACGCAATGACGCGCTATTTGAGTGCTCGCGAAGTGGCCGAGCATTTGGGAATCAGTGTTCCAACCGTGTATGCCTATGTGAGCCGCGGGTTGCTGCACTCGGAGCCAGCCGGAGCGCATGCTCATCGCTATTTATTCGATGAAGTTGAGCAATTGAAACTGCGTCGTGAAGGGCGGCGCAATCCAGCCAGCGTGGCGGCTGGCGCATTGCATTGGGGCACGCCAGTGCTCGATTCAGCAATTACGCTGATCGATAATCAACTGGTGTATTATCGTGGGATTGATGTGCGCGATTTGGCCTTGAATGCGAGCATCGAAGAAGTTGCCAGCCTGATTTGGACTGGTGAGCGTCAACAGAGCAGCCAATTATGGGCCGATTTGCCTACAATTACTATCCCACAATTGCCTGATTTGGCGTTGATTGAGCAATGTGTTATTGCCTTGGCGATGGTTGGTAGCAACGATCATGCAGCCTTTGATCAGCGGTTGCAAGGCTTGCAACGCACGGCAGTACGGGTTGTGCAATTGCTGTTTAGTGTTGCCGCCAAACGCCCATTACAAGGCCCAATCGTGGCCCATTTGGCCGAAGCATGGCAAATTCCGCAGCATTTGCAGCCGCTGCTCAACGCTGCATTAATCGTCAGTGCTGATCATGAATTAAACGTCTCGTCGTTTACTGCGCGCTGTGTTGCTTCGGCAGGAACAACGTTGTATGCAGTGGTGAGTGCTGGCTTGGCGGCACTGGGCGGCGTGCATCATGGCAAGCAAAGCGAATTAAGCGAGTTGCTGTTGGATGAGCTGTTGCGTAGCCCCGATATGGCTGCTGTTTTGGCCCAAAAATTGCGCTTAGGCCAGCCGATACCTGGCTTTGGCCACCCAATGTATCCCAATGGCGATCCACGCGGCAAAGTGCTGCTCGATTTGATTCGTCAATTAGCGCCCCAATTTAGCAGTGATATTGATCGGATTATTCAAGCAGTTTATGAATTGTTGGGCGATCATCCGACGATTGATTTTGGCTTGGCGTGGGTTGGGCGAGTGCTGAATTTGCCGTTGGGCAGCGCGATGAGCCTGTTTGCTTTAGGTCGTAGCGTAGGCTGGATTGGCCATGCGTTGGAGCAATATAGCGATGCGCGCTTGATTCGGCCACGGGCGCGCTACACCGGCGAACGACCAATTATCAGCAAGCTTTAACCTGTGCTGCAATGCGTTATTTAGCCCATTAGAATCAGCTAAATACGCGTTGCAACCCCTACTTGACAAAATATCTAAATCGCACTATTATTCGCGACATTATGAAGAAACAAATGCTCACCAACCTTTTTTCGCCAGCATTGCGGCTGCGTCGTCCCCGTACCAACGAGGTTCGGTGGGCTTGCGCCGTTTGTGCTGGATAACAGGCAACGAGCAAGATCATAAACGCCCAAGCGTTTCCCCCCGAGCCTCAATTGATGGTTCGGGGGGAAACTTTTTTTAGCGCGAAATTATGAAGGATGAGGGATGAAGGATGAAACGGTTGAATGATCGAACACCCATGTGTTCATCCCTCATCCTTCATCTTTCATCCTTAACGATAGGGAGTTCGCAATGATTCGTGTTGGGATTTTTGGCGTAACGGGCTACGCCGGATACGAACTAGCTCGCTGGCTACAACGTCACCCAAAGGCCAGCTTGGTTTGGGCTGTCTCGGAATCGGCGGCGGGCAAGCGTTTGGCCGAGGTTGTGCCCGGCCCACTTGATCTGACCCTCTTAGCTGCGAATCAGGTTGATTGGCAGACTGTTGATGTGATTTTCACGGGGTTGCCGCACGGTGTCGCTGCCAAAACGGTGGCAGAGGCCCGCCAGAATGGTGTCAAAGCCATTGACCTCTCCGCCGACCTTCGCTTGGACAGCTCTGCCGCTTACACCCGCTGGTACGATCACACGCACCCCCACCCCGAACTTTTGAACGCTCCCTATGGCTTGCCTGAACTGAATCGCGCTGCATTGGTTGATGTTCCAGCGATTGCCAACCCTGGTTGTTACCCCACCAGTGTGCTGCTTGGCTTGGCCCCGTTGCTGGAGCAAGGTTGGTGGCAAACTGGCCAAACCATCATCATCAATGCTGCTTCGGGCGTTTCGGGCGCAGGCCGCGCACCCAAGCAACACTTGCATTTCGTCGAGGCCCACGAAAACTATAGCCCCTACAACATTGGCCATACCCACCGCCATGTTGGCGAAATTGAGCAAGAACTGAGCAAGTTGGCAAACGCAGCAGTTAACACAATTTTTGCACCACACCTCTTGCCCACTCAACGCGGTATTTTAAGCACAATCTATGTGCCAATTCAGCCAGAGCTAGATTTGGACCAGATTCATGCACTCTATCGTGAGCGCTACGCCAACGAGCCATTCGTCAACGTGCTTGATCAAGGTCAATTGGCCAGTTTGGCGCACGTGGTGCATACCAACGATTGTGCAATTGGCCTGACGCTGGCCCAGCCTGGCATGCTGATCGTCACCTCGGCGATTGATAATTTGCTCAAAGGCGCTTCTGGGCAGGCAATTCAAAATATGAATATTATGTTTGGCTTGCCTGAAACTACGGGCTTGCGTTAGGAGTGGGCAATGCGAATCTTGAAGCTCGGCGGCAACGAAATTGATGATCCTGCGTGGTTAGCGCGCTTGGTTGCGGTCATCCAAACCATGGTCAATGCCCACGATGTGCCAATTTTGGTTCATGGTGGCGGCAAAGAAATTGGCCAATTGCAAGTGGCGCTTGGGGGCGAGCCGCAATTTGTGGCGGGCTTGCGCGTAACCGACCAAACCGCGCTCAAAGCTGCCACGATGGTGCTTTGTGGCAGTGTTAGCACCCGCTTGGTGGCAGCGCTAAATGCAGTTGGCGTGGAAGCCCTCGGCTTGTCGGGTGTTGATCGCAACTTGGTCTATGCGACCCGCGTGGAGCACGAAGCTGGCGATTTGGGTGCAGTTGGCAAACCAGCGCGGATTCGGGCCACGATTTTATATGAGGCCTTGGCTGCTGATGTTGTGCCAGTGCTGGCCCCAATGTGTGCCGATGGCGCTGGCGGCACGCTGAATGTGAACGCTGATGTGTTTGCAGGCGCGATTGCCGCCGCCGTTGGAGCCGACGAAGCCGTGTTTATCTCGAATGTGCCTGGAGTTTTGGTTGATGGCGTGGTTGCGCCACGGCTCAACACTAACGAAATTCAGGCATTAATTGCCAATGGCACAATCAGCGGCGGCATGATTCCCAAGGTTGAATCGGCCTTGAGCGGCTTGCAAGCTGGCGTGAAAGTCGTCCGCATCACCAACATCGATCAGCTTGAAGCTGGCACGATTATCGAGGCCGCCTAATGCCCAGTCATTCGGTTTACGACAACATTCGAACGCGGGTGATTGTGCTGCGTGAGCAAGAAATCTTAATTCTTGCCACCGAAGATCAGCCAGAACTGGTTTGGCGCTTGCCTGGTGGCGGCATAGAACGCGGCGAATCGTTGGCCGAGTGTGCTGCTCGCGAAGTTTGGGAAGAATGCGGCATTCGGGTGCAAGTTGGCAAAGTTGCCTTTCTGCGCGAGTGGGTCATTCCAACCTATGCCATCATCGACCCTGAGGATCGCGAGCCAAACTTTAGCCTAGAGGTGTTTCTGTATGCTACGCCGTTAGATCCACAGGCTACACTGCATGCCGAGGCCGTCGATAAACCAATGCCCGAATGGCGCAGTTTGGCCGAAATTGCCAGCATGCCGGTTTGGCCCAAAGAGCTGAAATCGTTGGCAACATTCTTGGCGCAAGGCCAACGCCCAAGCGCCATCCATTCGTTTGTCAGCAGCTTTGAATCTGGGTGGTCAATCCCACCAGCAATTGATTGGAGCTAAATGGGGATTCCCTCACCCCCAGCCCCCTCTCCCACTGAACGCGGGCGAGGGGGAGCCACGGAACGCGATGGGTTATGGAATGAAAAAGCCCCTCGCCCGCGCCACGGGAGAGGGGTTGGGGTGAGGGGATCTTCAAAACCTACCCCCGTACAGCGATGAAAACCTCCGGCGGAGGGACGGAAGGGTGGCGAAACGAGGCGTGGGGATCGGTTGTTGGGGGCTGGGGAACGGTTGAAACCGCGAAGAGCGCGAAGCACGCGAAGGCGGGAGTAACAGAAGCATGCCCTCACCCCCAACCCCCTCTCCCACTGAACGCGGGCGAGGGGGAGCCACGGAACGCGATGGGTTATGGAATGAAAAAGCCCCTCGCCCG